>NZ_JBIRYZ010000010.1:0-82704 GCF_044390325.1 Streptomyces sp. NPDC018964 | reverse complement strand
AGCAGCACGGGCGGTGCGGGTGGGAACGAAACCCCGGCCGAAGGCGAAGCCGAGGCCGAACCGGAGCCGGAACCGGAGCCCAAGGCCGAGGCAGAGGCCGAACACCCCCCCGTCCCCCCCACCCTCCTCACCGCCCACAAGGCAGCCGCCGCAGCCCTCACGCACCACAACCTCACCGGCACCCGCGCCAAGGTCTACCTCGTCCTCGACCGCTCCGCGAGCATGCGCCCGTACTACAAGGACGGCTCCGCCCAGGCCCTCGCCGAGCAGACCCTCGCCCTCGCCGCCCACCTCGACACCGAGGCCACCCTCCACGTCACGTTCTTCTCCACCGAACTGGACGGCACCGGCGAGCTGACCCTCACCGACCACGAGAACAAGATCGACGAGCTGCACGCCGGCCTCGGCCGCATGGGCCGTACCAGCTACCACGCGGCCGTCGAGGCCGTCCTCGCCCAGCACGCGAACGAACCGGCCGGCACCCCCGCCCTGGTCGTCTTCCAGACGGACGGCGCACCGGACGCCAAGACCCCCGCCACCCAGGCCCTCACCGACGCGGCGAAGAACCACCCCTCCGTGTTCTTCTCCTTCGTCGCCTTCGGTGAGCACGACAACAAGGCCTTCGACTACCTCCGCAAGCTGAAGACGGAGAACACCTCCTTCTTCCACGCGGGCCCCACCCCCCTCGAGCTCACCGACAAGGAGCTCTACGAGGGCGTCCTGGCGGCCTGGCGCCCGTAGCCGCGCCCCCTCACCCTCGCCCGGGGGGCGGACGGACATCCCGTCCGCCCCCCGAAACGCAGGTGAGCCGATCTCTCCGGGGCCAGTAGGATTTCGACCATGGCGGCCACTGGATCCGAGAAGCAGGGGGCGAAGGCGTACTACGTCTCGACCCCCATCTACTACGTCAACGACGCTCCTCACCTGGGCCACGCCTATACGACCGTCGCAGGCGACGTGCTCACCCGCTGGCACCGCCAGCGCGGTGAGAAGGTGTGGTACCTCACCGGCACGGACGAGCACGGTCAGAAGATCATGCGCACGGCCGAGGCGAACGGGGTCACCCCGCAGGCCTGGGCCGACAAGCTCGTCACGGAGGCCTGGAAGCCCCTGTGGGAGCACCTCGACATCGCGAACGACGACTTCATCCGCACCACGCAGAAGCGGCACACCGACCGCGTCCAGGAGTTCGTGCAGGACCTGTACGACAAGGGCGAGATCTACAAGGGCGGCTACGAGGGCCCGTACTGCGTGGGCTGCGAGGAGTACAAGCTCCCCGGCGAGCTGCTCGACGGCGAGGGCGAGTACGCGGGCCAGAAGCTGTGCCCGATCCACAAGAAGCCGGTGGAGATCCTCAGCGAGGAGAACTACTTCTTCAAGCTCAGCGAGTACGGCGACAAGCTCCTCGCCCACTACGAGGCCAACCCGGGCTTCATCCAGCCCGAGTCCGCGCGCAACGAGGTCGTGAACTTCGTCCGCCAGGGCCTGCAGGACCTCTCCATCTCCCGCTCGACGTTCGACTGGGGCATCCCGATCCCCTGGGACGAGAAGCACGTCATCTACGTGTGGGTCGACGCGCTGCTGAACTACGCCACGGCGGTCGGCTACAACGAGAACCCGGAGAAGTTCGAGGCCACCTTCCCCGCCGACGTGCACCTGGTCGGCAAGGACATCCTCCGCTTCCACGCGATCATCTGGCCGGCCATGCTGATGGCGCAGGGCCTCCCCCTCCCCGGGAAGGTCGCCGCGAACGGCTGGCTGATGGTCGGCGGCGAGAAGATGAGCAAGTCCAACCTGACCGGCATCAAGCCGCAGGACCTGACCTCGCACTTCGGCGTGGACGCGTACCGCTGGTACTTCCTGCGGGCGATCGCCTTCGGCCAGGACGGCAGCTTCTCCTGGGAGGACTTCTCCGCCCGCTACACCAGCGAGCTGGCGAACGACTACGGCAACCTCGCCTCCCGCGTCGCCGCGATGGTCGGCAAGTACTTCGGCGGCGAACTGCCGGCGTCGACGGCCGACGGCGACGCCGAGCAGGCGATCCACGACGGCCTGGCGAAGGCCGTCACGGAGGCGGACCGGAAGATCGGCGAGGAGCTGGACTTCCAGGGCGGCATCCTGGCGGTGTTCGACTTCGTGAAGCAGGTCAACGGCTACATCACGGAGCAGGAGCCCTGGAAGGTCGCGAAGGACGACTCCCCCGAGGGCAAGGCGCGCCTCGCAACGATCCTTTACACGGCCGCGGAGTCCCTGCGCGCGGTGGCGGTCCTCCTCAACCCGATCATGCCGGAGACCTCGCAGAAGCTCTGGGACTCCCTCGGCGCGGAGGCCGGCCTCGGCGCCCTGGCGGACCAGAAGGTCCAGGAGTCCGGCACCTGGGGCCTGCTCCCCGCCGGCTCCACGGTCACCAAGGGCGCGGTCCTCTTCCCGCGCCTCGAGGAGAAGCCGACCGCGTAGGACGCATCACGTACGCACAGAGGCCCGGAAACAGTATGTTTCCGGGCCTCCGCGCAGCCGAAGGTTCAGCTTCCCGACGCGTGCGCGACGAAGTCGGCCCACGCCTGGCGGGTGAGCGCGAGCCGAGGGCCTTCCACGTCCTTGGAGTCACGGACGTGCACCGCGCCAGGCACGATCGCGACCTCAACGCACTCGTTGCTGTTGCTGCTGTCGCTGTAGCTGCTCTTGAACCACCGCAGCTCCGACCCGTCCTCGGCAGACGTCTCGCGGATCATGTCTCTCCCAGCGCTTGCTCGATGAAGGCCAGCGACTCCCCTGGTGAGAGAGCCTGGGCTCGGATGATGCCACACCGCAGTTCCATGATCCGAAGATGCTTCAACTCCGTGAGGGGACGGCTGCCGAAGTCTCCCTCGGCCCGGCCGACCGCCGTTCCGTCGGCGAACTTGAGCACCTGGATCTCGCCTCCCATACCGGCGTGGACCGCACGGTCGATCGGCATCACCTGGATCTCGACATTCCGCATCTGACCGAGTTCCAGAAGATGCTCCAACTGGTGGCGCAACACCATTCTGCCGCCGAGTGGCCGCCTGAGCGTCGCCTCTTCCTGGACAAAGCACAGCTCTGGAGAGGGATCCCGCTCGAAGATCGCCTTGCGGGCCATGCGCGCGGCGACCAACCGCTCCACCTGATCCTGTGAGTACGCCGGGCGCCGCATCTCGAACAGTGCGCGCATGTAGCCCTCTGTCTGCAACAGGCCGTGAAGATTGTGAGTGCCGTACGCGGTCAGCTCAACCGCCTGTGACTCCACGCGGGCCATGTCCCGAATCTTCTTCGGGTACCGGACCTTCCTCACGTCCTCCCACGCCGCCGCGATGAGCCCGCCCGCGCCCAGCACCTCGTCGGCCTTGCGCAGATACTCCTGCCGGGGGATCCGTTTGCCGCCCTCGATCTTGTAGACGAGGTCGTCCCCGTACTTGACCGCCGCCGCGAAGTCGACGACCCGCATGCCCATCGCTTCCCGCCGCAACTTCAACTGGCGCCCCACGGTGGTGAGAACGGCCACGCCCCACTCGTCCTCCGGGTCCACCTCCCACCCCGGCTCGTCCTCCTCGGCCTCGGCCCGGAGCCGTACCGCCTCACCGTCCACCGACATAACCGCACCCCTCTGTCGTACCGCCGTGCCGCAACGCCCGTACTCACAGGCCGGTTTCCGACGGTCCGGGCAGCGGCCGACAAGCACCGACAGTCACTCTGAGTATCGGCGCTGTCACTCTTCACGGTAATCATGTCCGGCCACTCCCGGTCCCGCGAACAGCGAAAAGTCCCCCCAACTTCGTTAACCCGCCACTCACTTCAGCGCACTCTCGGACCGATCCCACAACACCGTACGGACGAAAATCGAGCCACCACCATCCTGACCAGCGGAAACGACACCGGCACCGGAACCCGATCACGTGTGTTCCGGTGCCGCCGGACGTCTTTCCCAAGAACCACGAGAGAGAAAGAAACCGCACCAAGCCCCACCCCTCCCGCCCACGGCGCACACTCACTCGCGTGGGTGAACATCGCCAACTGGAGTGGAAATGACACAGGTTGTCTGCCCTACGCTCAGCTCAACGCAGCACGGCACACAGCCCCAGACACGTAAACGGCCCCCGCCGGGAACGCCAATCCCACTGCGAGGGCCTGACCACCAAGGAAGAAAGAGGCTTCCCGATGGATGCCCAAAACACTAGCGTGCGCCCGCACGCCCAGTCCCGTAACAGCGGGAAAAACCACCCTCGTCGGCGCTCCCACGCGAAGGGCCACCCCGGCGGAGTCATCCACGACAACACCCGCCACACCGAACGCTTCACGGTGATCGGCAACCACCTCACCCAGCACCCGGACCTCTCCCTGCTGGCGATCGGACTGGCCTGCCACATCCAGTCCCTCCCCACCGGCACGCCCGTCGGCATCAAGACCCTCGCCGCCCGCTTCCCCGAGGGCCCGACCCGGATCGCCGCCGCCCTGAACGAGCTGGAGACCCACGGCTACCTGCGCCGCATCCGCGAACGCACCCCGACCGGCCGCCTCGTCACCCGCACCGTCTCCTGCAACCAGCCCGGCCGACGCGACGCCACCTCCGAAGCGAGCGAGAAGCCCAAACCCCCGGCCCGCCGCGCGGCCACCGCCCAGCAGCAGGAACCCCCACGCCGCCGCGCCCTCCCCGCCGTACCGAAGCCCGCGTACACCTCCCCCGACCTCCTCCGGACGGCCACCGACGTCCTCGCCGGCCTCCGCCGCGAGGACCCCCGCCTGCTGCTCTCCGCCACCGACGCCGAACACCTCGCCCCCGGCGTCGTCGCCTGGCTGGAGCGCGACCTGACCCCCACCGCCGTACGCAAGGCCCTGGCCGCCGGCCTGCCCCTGGAACCCCTGGCCCGGCCCGCCGCCTTCCTGGCCCACCGCCTGACGGCCAAGCTGCCGCCCCTCCCGCCCTACCGCGCCCCCGAACCACCCGCGCCCGTCCGGCACCCCCTCCGCAACTGCGACACCTGCGACCACGCCTACCGAGGCCCCGACCCCCACCACTGCCAGGGCTGCCTCACACTCCGGCAACCGTCACCCACGACCACCTGACAAGCCAGCCAGACTCCGGCACCCGCCGGACACCGACTCACAGCCACTTTCACTCCTCCGGGTGAATATCACCCCATATGCCCACGCCAGGCCGAATCGCACTCATACGCTCCCCACAAAACACGCAAGGGCATGTGCCAGAGGCAATGCCGTTGCCTCCCTTGTCACTTCGCTTCCCAGGAATCCGTATGGTCAGCTCGCCCCACGAGGCGATGCACCGCATCTTCCAGCAGTACCCGGACCTCTTCTCCGGAGTCTCCGAGGTGCTCGGCATCGACTTCCCCACGCCCGCCTCGGTCACCGTCCTGCCCAATGACCTCACCGAGACCAGCCCCGTCGAACGCCGCGTGGACACCCTCCTGCGGCTGGACCCGGAGGACGGCGAACCGCTACTCCTCGCGGTCGAGGCCCAGAGCGGGAAGAACCCCGACAAGCCCGCCAGCTGGGTGTACTACGCCTCCTACATGCTCAACAAGTACCGGCTCCAGCCGCTGCTGCTGGTCGTCTGCCAGGACCGCGCCACGGCGGAATGGGCCGCGCGCGAGGTCAGCTTCGGCCCCCGCCAGTGGCCCCTGCTGACGCTGCGGCCGCTGGTCGCGGGACCGCACAACATGCCGGTGATCACCGACCCGGCCGAAGCCCGCAAGGACCTCGCCCTCGCCACGCTGTCGGCGATCACCCACGCCGCGCATCCGGACGCCGGGGCCATACTCAAATCAATGACGACCGTTCTGCGGGACACGCCGCAGAGCATCGCCGACCCGATCATCGAACTCATCGCACAAGGCCTGGGCAAGCACCCGGCCGCGCACCTGTGGAGGAAACTGGTGGCCGTGGACCTCTCCTTCTACAAGTCGTTCATCTCCGAGGAAATCCGCGACGAGGGCCGGGCCCAGGGCGCGGTACGACGCGCCGCCGAGGACGTCCTGGACATCCTGGAAGTGCGCGGCATCGACATCCCCGACGCGGTCCGGGAACGCGTCACCGACTGCGACGACCCCGAGATCCTGCGCCAGTGGCACCGGCGTGCCGTCACGGCCCCGACGGCCGCGGAGATCTTCGAGGACGAGTAGTCACGGCTGCCGGGGACGCGCGCCCTCGGACTGCCCGGCGGACGCCGTGCGGGGCCCGGGAACACGTCCCGGACCCCGCACGGTCCGTGGCGCGGCGGACCGCGCGATATGGGTGCGCGAGGGCCGGGGGCTCGTGGTCTCCCGGCCCTCGCGCGTCTGGAGTGCTACTTGAGCACGCCCGCCCCCGTCGTCGTCGCCAGCGACGTCGGCAGGTCGCTCGCCGAGGCCTCCAGGCCCGCCGTGAGGGCCGGGGTCCAGTTGACCGTGGTCTTCAGGTCCTTGGACGAAGCGGCGTTGTAGGCGGCGACGAGGTCGCTCACCGTGCCGTTGACGAGGTTGCCGGAGCCCTTGACCGAGCCGGTGCCGTCACCGCTGAGGAGCTTGGCGGCCTTCGCGCCGGACGGCAGCTTCCAGTAGTTGTTCTCCGCGACGACCTGGGCCTTGGCGCGGGAGTTGATGCTGTACTGCGGCGCGTACCCGTTGAGGGGCGTGACGTCGTAGTAGTTGTTGTAGATGTGGATCTGGCCGATGCGGGCCAACGGGGCGCGCTGCATGATGCCCTTCCACACGTTGTGGTGGAGGGAGACGCGCAGCTTGCCGACGCTGTCGGTGTCGCTGCTGCCGATCAGCATCGTCTTGTCGTGGTTGGTGAACTGGTTGCGCGAGACGGTCACCAGGTCGGAACCCTTGGTGATGTCGAGGGCGCCGTCGTGGATCTGGTACTCGCGGCCGAAGTACTTCGGATTGGCGCTGTCGAAGTGCGGCGCGTCGGTGAACGTGTTGTGGTCCGCCCACACGTGGGTCGCACCGCGCAGGGACACCGAGTCGTAGTTGGAGTTCCAGTTGCCGTCGTCGCCGTCGGTCGGGTCCCACTGCGGGAAGCAGTCCTCGGTGGCGGCGAAGGTCAGGTTGCGGACGATGACGTTGTCCACGTTCTGGATCTGGAGCATGGCCCCGGTGAGGCCCGCGTTCGTGCCGGGCACGCCCACGATCGTCGTGTTGGCGGGGACCTTGAGGACGATGTTCTTGCCCTGCTTGGCCTGGGCGGCGGCGCGCGCTTTCTCCTGGGTGCCGGAGGGCAGCTTGGAGCGGCCGTAGGTGGCCGGGGCGTAGGCCTTGAGGTAGGCCGACAGCGAGTAGCCGGTGCCGGAGGCGTAGTCGGCGCAGGTCAGCTTCTTGCCGCTGTCGTCGGTGTTGGCGTCGATCATGCCGTTGACCTTGATGATGCGGGGCGTGGTGTCGGACACCGAGCCCAGTGCCTTCACGAGCTGCGCGCGGGTGGAGACGGTGAAGGTGTGGGCGGCGTCGGCCTTCGTGCCGCCGGTGGTGCCCGTACCGGAGGACGCCCAGCCGTCCTTCGCGGCGAGCGTCTGGTGGTACAGGTCCACGGTCCCGGCGTTGGCGTTCATCACGAAGACACCGGCGCCGGCACCCGCGGCCACGACGGCAGCGCAGACGACGGCGGCACGACGGGAACGGAGGGACCGGCGGTGGGAACGAGCAGCCACGAGGCTTCCTTACGGGGGAGGAGCGGGGTTACGTCCTGTCAGTGACCGCCGCCCGGCGAAGGGTTGCCGCGTGCGGGGATTTTTTCTTCCCCGCCCCTCCCTCGTCATCGGGTCCTGGGCGTTGCCGTCGCGCGGGAGGACGATGGTCCCGCCGATGCCGGGCGCGATCCTCCCCTCACGTATCGAAGGGAAGCCGACCGCGTAACGCGCTCGCTACAGCAGCGTCCCAGGCGGGAGGGAAGCCTTCTCTCAGGCTCTTCTGTTTGCGAAGATCACGTGAAGACGGTCGAGATCCGGCCATCATCACTCACATGGGGGGACTTCGTTCCATGGCGCTCTTCGGCAACGCACACACCGTCGACCCGGCCCAGGCACAGCAGGACTACGCCCGTCTGCTGGGCCACGGCGAGCAGGTGCACGCCGCGTTCCTGCTGATCCGCGACACCATACTCTTCACCGACCGCCGCCTGATCATGGTCGACAAGCAGGGCATCACCGGCAAGAAGGTGGAGTACCACTCCGTTCCGTACCGCAGCATCACCCACTTCGCGGTGGAGACCGCCGGCACCTTCGACCTCGACGCCGAACTGAAGATCTGGATCTCCGGTTCCCCGACCCCCCTCCAGAAGACCTTCACCAAGGGCGTCGACATCTACGAGGTCCAGGCCATCCTCACCCAGTTCGTGGCCCGCTGACCCGATCAGGTGAATGCCTCACATATGCCCAACGCATAGACCATGAGCGCACCAGGCTTGCGCTCATGGTCACAGCAACACACGAGGCCTCCCACCAGCTCTTCCAGAAGCACCCGGAGGCCCTCACACCCGTCTTCGAGGCACTGGGCCTGCCGCCGCCCGTGAAGACGGACTTCCACGAACTCTCCCCGGACGTCACCGAGATCCGTCCGATGGAACGCCGCGCGGACACGGTCCTGATGTTCGAACCCGACATGGGTGAGCACTTCGTCCTGGCCGTGGAGGCCCAGACGAAGAAGGACCCGGAGAAGGCGAAGAACTGGGCGTACTACGTCGCGTACCTGCGCGCGAAGTACGACCTGCCGGTCCTCCTGGTCGCGGTCTGCCGAGACCGCTCCACGGCGGCCTGGGCGATGGGCCCCTTCGAGTGCACTGTGGGCCCCTGGACGACCCAGGTCACCCGCCCCTTCGTCCTGGGACCGCAGACCGTCCCGGAGTTCACCGACGAGACGGTGGTGGCCCAGCAGCCCGCCCTGGCGGCACTCTCAGCCATCGTTCACAGCCAGAGCCGGAGGGCGGCGACCATACTGGAAACGGTCGCCCGTGGGCTCGCGTCCTTCGATCGGGACACCACAAAGTACTGGTTCGAGGTGGTAGAGGTAGGTCTGGAGTCCACTCCGGCCAGGAAGAACTGGAGAGAACTGATGCAGAAAACCCCCGTCACCTACTTCCCGGGGCACGGAACGCTCTTCGAGGAGAAGTACCTGGAGGGCAAGGCCGAAGGCGAAGCCAAGGGGATCCTGCGCGTGCTGGAGGTACGGGGCCTCCCCCTCTCCGACGACGTCCGTCAGCGCATCAGCACCTGCACCGACCTCGACCGCCTCAACGACTGGCTCGACCGCTCCGGCACGGTGGAGCGCGCGGAGGACCTGTTCAGCCAGGAGGGGCCGGCGGCCTGAGAACCCCGTTCAAGCAGGAAGGGCCCGGAACCGAGGTCGGTTCCGGGCCCTTCACCACGAGCGGGGTTACTTCGGCTGCGGCTTGCGCACCGTCAGGTGCAGCTCCTTCAGCCGGGCCTCCTCCAGCTCCGTCGGCGCGCCCATCATCAGGTCCTGGGCGTTGCCGTTGAGCGGGAAGGCGATGGTCTCGCGGATGTTGGGCTCGTCGGCCAGCAGCATGACGATACGGTCCACGCCGGGCGCGATGCCACCGTGCGGCGGGGCGCCGAAGCGGAACGCGCGGAGCATGCCCGCGAACTTCTCCTCGACCGTCTCGCGGTCGTAACCCGCGATCTCGAACGCCTTGAGCATGATCTCCGGCTCGTGGTTCCGGATCGCGCCCGAGGACAGCTCGACACCGTTGCAGACGATGTCGTACTGCCAGCCGAGGATGGACAGCGGGTCCTGGGTCTCCAGGGCCTCCAGGCCGCCCTGCGGCATCGAGAACGGGTTGTGCGAGAAGTCGATCGCGCCGGTCTCCTCGTCCTTCTCGTACATCGGGAAGTCGACGATCCAGCAGAAGCGGAAGACGTTCTCCTCGAAGTGACCGGCGCGCTTGGCGGCCTCGACCCGCACCGCGCCCATGATCTTCGAGACCTCGTCGAACTCGCCCGCGCCGAAGAACACCGCGTGGCCGGGGGCCAGCGCGAGGCGCTTGGTCAGCTCGGCGACGTTCTCCTCCGTGAGGAACTTCGCGATCGGGCCGGTCAGCGAGCCGTCCTCGCCGACGCGCACCCACGCCAGGCCCTTCGCGCCCTGGGAGACCGCGTAGTCGCCGAGCTGGTCGAAGAACTTGCGCGGCTGACCGGAGACGTCCGGCACCGGCAGAGCGCGTACGTGCTTGCCGGCGAAGGCCTTGAACTCCGAGCCCTCGAAGACGTCGGTGATGTCGACGAGCTCCAGCTTGGCGCGCAGGTCCGGCTTGTCGGAGCCGTACTTCAGCATCGCCTCGCGGAACGGGATGCGCGGGAACGGCGACGTCACGTGACGGCCGTTGCCGAACTCCTCGAACAGCTCGGTCATCAGCTTCTCGATCGGCTGGAAGACGTCCTCCTGCTCGACGAAGCTCATCTCCACGTCGAGCTGGTAGAACTCGCCCGGCGAGCGGTCCGCGCGGGCGTCCTCGTCACGGAAGCAGGGCGCGATCTGGAAGTAGCGGTCGAAGCCGGAGATCATCAGCAGCTGCTTGAACTGCTGCGGCGCCTGCGGCAGCGCGTAGAACTTGCCCGGGTTCAGGCGCGAGGGGACGACGAAGTCACGGGCGCCCTCCGGGGAGGTGGCGCTCAGGATCGGCGTCGCCATCTCGTTGAAGCCCAGCGCCGTCATCTTCTGGCGGATCGCCGAGATGACCGACGTGCGCAGCAGGATGTTGCGGTGCATGCGCTCGCGGCGCAGGTCCAGGAAGCGGTACTCCAGGCGCCGCTCCTCGTTGACGCCGTCCTCGGCGTTGATCGTGAAGGGGAGCGGGGCGGCGGCGCCCAGCACCTCGACCGCGGAGACCTCGACCTCGACCTCACCGGTCGGCAGCTCGGGGTTGACGTTCTCCGTACCGCGCGAGACGACCTTGCCGTCGACGCGGACCACGGTCTCCTTGGAGAGCTTGTCCAGCGCGTCGTACGCCTCGGTGCCCGGGCGGGCCACGAGCTGCGTGATGCCGTAGTGATCGCGCAGATCGATGAAGAGGATGCCGCCCAGGTCGCGCCGATTGTGCAGCCAGCCACTCAGCCGGACGTCGGTGCCGACGTCAGAGGCGCGGAGCTCGCCGCAGGTGTGGGACCTGTACCGATGCATCGTCGTTCATCCAGCCTTCGCGGATCGGGGTCGTTGTTTCACGTGAAACTCCCCCAAGCCTACCGGTCGGCCCAAGATCGCCTCTCCGTCATTACCGGTCGGACGCGGCCGAGCCCGCCCCGGGCCCGTACCGCCCGCCCGTCTCCCCGTACGGTTCCCCCGCCCGCCTCATCGGGCGAAGGGATTGCCCTGCCCGGGGAGCCGCCCGCCCGGCGGCACGTACCGCACCCGTCCGCCCGGCTCGGTCACCGGTGTCAGCCCGGCCGCCCGCAGCAGGGCGATCTGCTTCTCCCGGTAGCGCCGGTTGACGGTGATCCCCACGGGCACGAGGGCCATCAGCGCGGCCCAGACGGCGCCGACGACGACAAGCCCGGTGGTGTGCGCGCCGACCTTGAGGGCGACGGCCAGGGCCAGCACGGTGAGGACGCCGACCGACAGCGCCACCCTCTGCTTGTCGGTGTACTGAGTGGCGAGGTCGTAGCCGATGCGGGCCTTGAGCAGCTCGACCTCCTCGGGCGTGGGGCGCGGCAGCTCACCGCCGTCGGCGGCCCTCGGGTACCGCGCCCGGTTCCGCGCGGCCCGCTCACGGGCCGCGGGGCCGGGGTCGGGCACGAGCAGCAGCGTGAGCCCCTTGCCCTGGGCCCCGCCCCCCTGCCGTATGTCCGCGTACTCGTATCCGAACTGCTGGGCGAAGGAGGCGATCCGTGCGAGCTTCTTCATGGAGCCCATGGGGCTGACGACCCGAACGGGCTCCCCGCTCTCCATCTGCCGCAGCATCTTCCGTACCCGGCGCTCACCCATCGGTTCCCTGCCTCCTTCCGGACCCCGGCGGCCGTCCGGCCGCGGACGGACATTGTCGCGTCCGTCCGCGGCCGTGATCACTGCCGGAGCCTGGCAGTCTTCGGGAACCGTCGTTGCCGAGGGGCGCCGGCGGCCGGTCAGGCCTCCTGCGGGCCCTTCTCCGTCATGCCGTGCACGGCGGGAATGGTCCCGAGCCGGCCCTTCTGGAAGTCCTCGAAGGCCTGCTGGAGCTCGTCGCGGGTGTTCATCACGAACGGGCCGTAGTGGGCCATCGGCTCACGGATCGGCTGTCCGCCGAGGAGGACGACCTCCAGGTCCGGGGTGTGGGAGTCCTGCCGCTCGTCCGCGCGGACGGTCAGCGAGGAGCCGGCGCCGAAGACCGCCGTCTGCCCGAGGTGGACCGGACGGCGTTCCGCGCCGACCGACCCGCGTCCGGCCATGACGTACGCCAGACCGTTGAAGTCCTCCCGCCAGGGCAGGGTGACCTCGGCGCCCGGCGCGAGCGTCGCGTGGATCATCGTGATCGGCGTGTGCGTGATGCCGGGGCCCTCGTGGCCGTCCAGCTCACCGGCGATGACGCGCAGCAGCGCGCCGCCGTCGGGGGAGGTGAGGAGCTGGACGCTGCCGCCGCGGATGTCCTGGTAGCGCGGCGCCATCATCTTGTCCTTGGCGGGGAGGTTCACCCAGAGCTGGAGCCCGTGGAAGAGCCCGCCGGACATGACGAGCTGCTCCGGCGGCGCCTCGATGTGCAGCAGGCCGCTGCCGGCCGTCATCCACTGGGTGTCGCCGTTGGTGATGGTGCCGCCACCGCCGTGGCTGTCCTGGTGGTCGAAGATCCCGTCGATGATGTAGGTGACGGTCTCGAAGCCGCGGTGCGGGTGCCAGGGGGTGCCCTTCGGCTCCCCGGGCGCGTACTCCACCTCGCCCATCTGGTCCATCATGATGAACGGGTCGAGATGGCGGTAGTTGATCCCGGCGAACGCCCGGCGCACCGGGAAGCCCTCGCCCTCGAAACCGCTCGGCGCGGTCGTGACGGTGAGCACGGGGCGTGCCACGGCGTCGGCGGGCGCGGTCACGCGGGGCAGCGTCAACGGGTTCTCGACGGTCACTGCAGGCATGTCGGTACCTCCTCGGGTACACCCATTTTAGTTGAGCGTTGAACTTCCTGCCACCCCGAACGACGAAAGCCCGGAGGACATTCCCTCCGGGCCCGGTGTTCAGGAGTGACAGGGGTCGGCCGTCCGCGCGGCGGCGGCCTCAGCCGTACATGCGGCGCATCGCGAACTCGACCATCTGCTCCACGGCCTTCGCGTCGAACACCATCCGGTGCTCGCCCTCCATGTCGAGCACGAAGCCGTACCCCGTGGGCAGCAGGTCGATCACCTCGGCGCCGGTGATCACGAAGTACTTGGACTCCTTGCCCGCGTACCGCCGCAGCTCCTTCAGCGAGGTGAACATCGGGATCACCGGCTGCTGGGTGTTGTGCAGGGCGAGGAATCCGGGGTTGTCGCCGCGCGGGCAGTAGACCTTGGAGGTGGCGAAGACCTGCTGGAAGTCCTCGGCCGCCATCTGCCCGGTGGTGAACGCGCGCACCGCGTCGGCGAGCGAGGGCGCGGACGGCTCCGGATACAGCGGCGCCTGCTGCCCGTACCCGCCCTGCATCTGCTGCTGCGGCGGGACGTAACCCTGCTGCGCCCCCGCGCTCTGGTCGTAGCCGTACATGCCGCACAGACTACTGATCCGGCGGGAGGGCTGGGTCACAGATGTCCGGATCGGGGTTGCTTCTTATTACCGGCGGGTAGCATCATCGTAGCTACCTGCCGGTACGTGAACGTACGTGAATCAGTCGCGAGGAGTCAGTGCCTCGCCGATACCTCTCCAACGGAGCCGTCGCCATGGGGCACTACAAGTCGAATCTCCGCGACATCGAGTTCAACCTCTTCGAAGTACTCGGGCGCGACAAGCTGTACGGCACGGGTCCGTTCGAGGAGATGGACGTCGACACCGCGAAGAGCATCCTGGAGGAGCTCACCCGCCTCGCGGAGAACGAGCTGGCGGAGTCCTTCACCGACGCCGACCGCAACCCGCCGGTCTTCGACCCCGAGACCAGCACCGCGCCGGTCCCGGCGTCCTTCAAGAAGAGCTACCAGGCCTTCATGGACTCCGAGTACTGGCGCCTGGGCCTGCCCGAGGAGATCGGCGGCACCACCGCCCCCCGCTCCCTCATCTGGGCCTACGCCGAACTGATCCTGGGCGCCAACCCGGCCGTGTGGATGTACTCCTCGGGCCCCGCCTTCGCCGGCATCCTCTTCGAGGAGGGCAACGAGGTCCAGAAGCACATCGCGAAGATCGCCACCGAGAGGCAGTGGGGCTCCACGATGGTGCTCACCGAGCCGGACGCCGGCTCGGACGTGGGCGCCGGCCGCACCAAGGCGGTCCAGCAGGAGGACGGCTCCTGGCACATCGAGGGCGTGAAGCGGTTCATCACCTCCGGTGAGCACGACATGTCGGAGAACATCCTCCACTACGTGCTGGCCCGCCCCGAGGGCGCCGGACCCGGCACCAAGGGCCTGTCCCTCTTCCTCGTCCCGAAGTACGAGTTCGACTTCGAGACCGGCGAGCTCGGCGAGCGCAACGGCGTCTACGCCACCAACGTCGAGCACAAGATGGGCCTGAAGGCCTCCAACACCTGCGAGATGACCTTCGGCGACCGCCACCCCGCCAAGGGCTGGCTGATCGGCGACAAGCACGACGGCATCCGCCAGATGTTCCGCATCATCGAGTTCGCCCGCATGATGGTCGGCACGAAGGCGATCTCCACGCTGTCGACGGGCTACCTCAACGCGCTGGAGTACGCCAAGGAGCGCGTCCAGGGCCCCGACCTGGCCGACTTCATGGACAAGTCGGCCCCCAAGGTCACCATCACCCACCACCCGGACGTCCGCCGCTCCCTCATGACGCAGAAGGCGTACGCGGAGGGCATGCGCGCCCTCGTCATGTACACCGCCTCCGTCCAGGACGCCATCCAGGTCAAGGAGGCGACCGGCGAGGACGCCTCCACCGAGCACGCGCTGAACGACCTGCTCCTGCCCATCGTCAAGGGGTACGGCTCCGAGAAGGCCTACGAGCAGCTCGCCCAGTCGCTGCAGACCTTCGGCGGCTCCGGCTTCCTCCAGGAGTACCCGATCGAGCAGTACATCCGGGACTCCAAGATCGACACCCTGTACGAGGGCACCACCGCGATCCAGGGCCAGGACTTCTTCTTCCGGAAGATCGTCCGCAACCAGGGCGCGGCGCTGAACTCGCTGGCCGAGGACATCAAGAAGTTCCTGGCGCTCGGCGAGGGCGGCGAGGAGCTCGGCGCGGCCCGCGAGCACCTGGCCAGGGCGGCCGTCGAGCTGGAGGCCATCGTCGGCCTGATGCTCACCGACCTCGCGGCCACCGAGCAGGACGTCAGGAACATCTACAAGGTGGGGCTCAACACCACCCGCCTGCTGATGGCCTCCGGTGACGTGATCGTCGGCTACCTGCTGCTGCGCGGCGCCGCGGTCGCCGCCGAGAAGCTCCCGACCGCCTCCGCCAAGGACGTCGCCTTCTACACCGGCAAGATCGCGGCGGCGAAGTTCTTCGCGGCCGACGTCCTGCCCGGCGTCACCCTGGCCCGCAAGGTCGCCGAGGGCGTCGAACTGGACCTGATGGACCTGGACGAGGCGGCGTTCTAGCCACTTCCTGGACCTCCCCGGACCTCCCGGGACCCTCCCGGACCTCCCCGGACAGACCCCACGAGATCCAGCCGGACCCCGCCCGAGGGCCCGCTCCCGCACCGGGAAGCGGGCCCTCCCGCTCGTTAAGGTGAACCCCATGAGCGAACCCCCCCGCTTCGACCGCGGCCACACCGACGACCTGATGTCCTTCCTGGCGGCGAGCCCCACGCCGTACCACGCCGTGGCGAACGCCGCCGAGCGGCTGGAGAAGGCGGGTTTCCGGCAGGTCGCGGAGACGGACGCCTGGGACGGGGCGTCGGGCGGCAAGTACGTGCTGCGCGGCGGCGCGATCATCGCCTGGTACGTCCCCGAGGGCGCGGACGCGCACACCCCCTTCCGGATCGTCGGCGCCCACACCGACTCCCCCAACCTGCGCGTCAAGCCCCGGCCCGACAGCGGGGCGCACGGCTGGCGCCAGGTCGCCGTGGAGATCTACGGCGGGCCGCTGCTCAACTCCTGGCTCGACCGCGACCTGGGCCTGGCCGGCCGGCTCTCCCTGCGCGACGGCTCCACCCGCCTGGTCGACGTCGACCGTCCCCTGCTGCGGGTCCCCCAGCTCGCCGTCCACCTGGACCGCTCGGTCAACACCGACGGCCTCAAGCTCGACAAGCAGCGGCACATGCAGCCGGTGTGGGGCATGGGCGACGACGTGCGCGACGGCGACCTGATCGCCTTCCTGGCGGAGACCGCCGGGATCCCGTCCGGCGAGGTCACCGGCTGGGACCTGATGGTGCACTCCGTCGAGCCGCCCGCCTACCTGGGCCGCGACCGCGAACTGGTGGCCGGTCCGCGCATGGACAACCTGCTCTCCGTGCACGCCGCCACGGCCGCGCTCGCCGCCGTGGCGGGCCGGGGCTCCGCCCTCTCCCACATCCCCGTCCTCGCCGCCTTCGACCACGAGGAGAACGGCTCCCAGTCCGACACCGGCGCGGACGGCCCGCTGCTCGGCGGCGTCCTGGAGCGTTCGGTGTTCGCGCGCGGAGGCTCGTACGAGGACCGGGCGCGCGCCTTCGCCGGCAGCGTCTGCCTCTCCTCCGACACCGGCCACGCCGTCCACCCCAACTACGCGGAGCGGCACGACCCGACGCACCACCCGCGCGTCGACGGCGGCCCCCTCCTCAAGGTGAACGTCAACAACCGCTACGCCACGGACGGTTCCGGACGGGCGGTCTTCACGGCGGCCTGCGAGAAGGCGGGCATCCCCTTCCAGTCCTTCGTCTCCAACAACGCGATGCCGTGCGGCACCACCATCGGCCCGATCACCGCCGCCCGGCACGGCATCCGGACCGTCGACATCGGCGTGGCCATCCTGTCGATGCACAGCGCCCGCGAGCTGTGCGGCGCCAAGGACCCGTTCCTGCTGGCGAACGCCCTCGTCGCGTTCCTCGACGGTTAGTCAACTGCCGTACGGCGCATGGGTGGCGCCCGCCCGGGTACCCGGTTCGCACCGGAAACACCGGACAGGGAGGCGGCACTCATGGGCCTCGGCGGATGCATCATCCTCATCGCCGCGGGAGCAATCCTCACGTTCGCGACCGACTGGGACATGCAGGGTGTCAACCTTGACCTGGTCGGCGTCATTTTCATGATCGTCGGTCTGATCGGCGTCGCGACCTTCAGCAGCATCGCCCGGCGCAGGCGGGTCGTGGTACCCCCCGCCACACCGGTCGTCGACGACACCACCCACCCGCGCACCCGCGACGGGTACAGCGACGGCTACGGGGTGTAGGGCCACCGCGGCCCGCACCCCGGGCCGTTCGACCCAGGAAGGTTTTCAAGAGAACACCCAGCCATCTCGGCAAATAACTCAGTAATGTACTGAGTTATGGACTTCACCGTTATCGCGCACGCTGTAGAGGTAGATGACGGCATCAAGCGGCTCTCGATGCGCTTCATCAAGAAGTACGCGGCGCCGGACCGGCAGCGGCTGAGCGCCGAGCTCTGCGAGGAGATCGCGAAGGAGCTCGACAAGCTCGGGCTCATCACGCTGCCCCGGCGGCTGCCTACGTCCGAGAACGCGTCCGTATTCGTGATCGAGAAGGACAGCGCCCTCGGTCAGACCGTGGCCGTCGCGTCAGCCCTCGCCACCCTCGACAGGCTCGGCCAGAACCCGCTCCCCTGGCTTTTCGACAACTACTCCGAAGTGCGCACCCAATTGATCCCCTGACATCTGGACTGGATCATTTCTGACCATACGAATCCAAGTTCGATCAGGTTTCGAAATCGGCTTGGTGAAGCCCCCTCGGATCAGTAGTTTTATCGGCGCGCGAAGCGAGGCGCCTGCAACGCGCGAGCACCGCCGTTGCAGCGGAGGCTCCCCGACATCCTTTGCCATGCAATGGAGTTGAGCCTTGAACGCTTCCGAGAAGCACTCCGTCACCCCCGCCGCCGGCGGCGGGACGGATCACATACCCCATACATTCACGAAAGCGAATAACCCGCCCCGAAGCGTCTATGTCGTCGCCCTGTCCGGCGGCCCGGACATGGCCGTCGCCGGTTTGCTCCAGATGTCGTACGAGGCTCTGGAGTCGAAGGACCCGGTCAGTACGTGGGACGAGTTCCGCGAGGAGCTGTACGCGGACCCCGCGCTGAACGTCAGACGTGGTGACACGCTCCGCGCGAGGAAGCTCGCGGCCGGACAGGGCAGGCCGCGCCTCACATCGATCCAGCGCGGTCCGAGCCGGGCCGAGCAGTGGGGTTATCGGCATGTCCTGCGGCGCGGGCTGAAGGTCATCGCCCGGTTGCCCGGGACCACGGTCGGCACCGCCCTCGGAGCCGGGATGAGCACCGCCGCGACGACCGCGGCCCTCCTCGAAGGGCTGTCGTCCCGCCACCGCGAGGACGGCTCGGCCGCCCTGGTGCTCATCCGCGCCCACACGAGCGTCACCCACTGGTACGAGCTCACCCCCCGCCCGGCCCCGACAGCCCCGGACCTGCTCCAGGGCCCGCCGTACGCCCTGGCCGCCGCGGACGGCCTGCTGGAGGCCGCCGAGTTCGTCGCGTACTGCGCGTACCAGCACCACGCCCGGTCCCACAACCGCCGGTTCCTGTGGGAGTGGTTTCCCGAGCTGCTCCCGGGCGCCCTGCGCCCCCTCCGGATCTGACGCCCGCCGCGTTCGACGAGCGTCACCGGCCGGGCATCGGGCCGACGCCGGAGGAGACTCCGGCCGTCGTCCCCGGCTGCCCGGCACCGGAATTTCCTCCAGGCGGTGGGCCTGTGCGGTCCACCCCTGTCACTTCCCGTCCCCTTGGCCTCGCCGGCCTGCCCTGTCCGTTCCCGTATCCGGAGGTCTCACCCATGCCCGTTCACGCCCCCCGCTCCTTCACCGTGCAGTGGGGTTCCGAATCCGTACTGGTGTCCAACGTCGAGCCCGAGCTGCCGGTCGCGACCGCGGACGCGGACCTCACGAAGGTGGTCGAGGCGGGCCGGGCCAACCCGGTGACGCTGCTGCCGGAAGCCGCCTGGCAGGCCGTCGCCCGCGCCACGACCAGCCCCGACGGCGTCGCGGTGCAGCTGCGGCCCACCGCCGCCGAGCCCGCCGGACTGCTGATGGTGGAGAACGTCGACGGCGCGACCCTGCGTTCGGTCGTCACTCGCGTCCACCTCAGTGAGATGCTCCCCGGCATCCAGCCTCGTACCGGGATGGAGGTCATGGAGATCCCGGACCCCCAGGTCCAGGGGCTCACGGACGCCGACCGCCCCTGCGCCATCGTGCGCTACCGGTACCAGGACTTCGCCCACCTGCGGAACCATGTGTGGCAGACCATCCACGGCACGCTGTCGCTCAACAGCTACGCACCTTCCATCCTGGCCCGTAAGGTCACCCGCAACCTCATCGCACACCCCGTCGAGATCACCTTCGAGGACGGCACCGAGTCCTTCCACGCCCTCGTCGTACGGGACGGCATCACCCGGCTCGCGAGCGCCTGGTCCGTCCTCGCCGGGCCGGACGCGGACGCGGCGGAGACCGCCGAGCTCGCGGTGGACTCCCTCTTCGGCAAGAACATCGCCGTAACGGCGGCGCAGGGCGGCAGCCCGTTCGGGCAGCGCCTTGCCGCAAGCCGGGAGAAGTGGCGCCGGACGCTCCGGGAGGAGTTCGCCCGGGGCATCGCCGAGCAGCAGCCCGGGACGCGCACCGCCCAGATCGCCCAGACCTCCGTCCTCCCGGCCCAGATCGCCGTCGGAGCGGAGGGGCACCCCGGGCACCTGCTGGCCGCCGAGGACATCTTCGACGACGCGATCCGCTCCGTACTGGCCTCGGTGCACGTCGAGTTCAAACAGTGGGACACGGCCGCCCAGAACGTCGAGGTCGCCACGCGTGCCCTCAAGCGCGTGATCCAGCTCGGTGATTCCCTGGTGCCCAAGGACGATCTCCAGACCGTCTACGGTCTGGCCGTCGGCCGCATCCCCGTGGGGGAGCTGCCGAGGGTGTTCGCCGGCGACGCAGGCTCCGAGCCTCCCGGCACCGCCCTGTGGCGCAGCGTCTACCTGGTGCACGCCCTGACCCGGCCGGAGCTGCTGGAGCCCTTGAAGGACCAGGCCAAGGCCATCAAGGGAGGCAAGCGCATGGGCCTGAAGGGATTCGCGGAACTGCTCGGTCCGCTGATCGACCTGCCGTGGCGCTCGCACAAGAAGCACGTCACCACCCAGGCGCGCAACGCCTGGAACAACGGCGGTGTCCTGACCTCCGACGTCATCCAGGAGTGGGAGCCGTGCCCCACGGACGACTTCACGAGCCTGGTGAAGCCCGCCCTGGCCGGTGACACCGACGCGCGCTGCACCCTGGCCGTGGCCGGAGGCGTGGCGCTGATCGCCGACAAGCTCCTCACCCGGAACGTCGGTTCGGCCCTCATGGCCGCCAAGGAGAAGGGCGGCGTCCCGTTCCGCGCCGACGTCAACCAGGTCGTCGAGGACCTGTCCCAGCAGCACAACGAGCTGGGACTGTGGACCCTCGCTCTGGCCGCGAACCGGTTCCGCAGCGACGCCCTGCCGGAGAACGCCGTGACGATGCGCCAGCTCATCCACAAGCAGAAGACAGGAGGCGCTCCCGGCACGCCGTACGTGCACTTCAAGGTCGACCTGAACAGCCCCGACCTGATCGAGCGTGATGCCGACGGGGTGCCCGTGACGCTGTACCAGTGGGACGTCGTCTGGGCCTCGAACCCGGAACGCGCCCTCA
Source organism: Streptomyces sp. NPDC018964 (assembly GCF_044390325.1). Classification (NCBI taxonomy): domain Bacteria; kingdom Bacillati; phylum Actinomycetota; class Actinomycetes; order Kitasatosporales; family Streptomycetaceae; genus Streptomyces; species Streptomyces sp. NPDC018964. The sequence goes on along the minus strand of NZ_JBIRYZ010000010.1, from coordinate 61,815 downwards.
AGGCGCACCCCCCGAAGGCACCCCTCGTTCCGCGCCCGTCGGGCCCGGTGACCGGCTCGGCGCCGGAGGCCGCCGGAAGTGGATCCGCGGAGGCAGACGGGAGTACGCCGGGCGGGGCCCACGACGACACGGACCCCGGCACGAGCGCCCCGTCCCCGGACCCGGACGGACCGCACGAGGCGCACCGGCCCGCCAGCCAGCGCGCCGCCGAACACCGGCTGGTCCTGCGGCAGAGCATCACGGACGCCCGGGACTCCCTCGACCGGCTGCTCCTCCTCGAACCAGAGGTCGGCAACCACACCCCCATCGTCCCGGTGGGCGTCCTGGACGAGCTCCACATGCTGCTCATCGGCCTGCAGACGGACGTGGAGAACCTGCGCCGGAGGGCCACCCGGGAAGAGACGGTGCCGGAGGACGAGGAGGATCCGGAGGAAGGGGGGGCATGAGCTCCCGCCGTGCCTGGTCCGTGCGCATGAGGACCAGCAGCCCTTGCCGGTCGGCTCGGAGACTCGGGCGCGGGCGCGGGCGCGTCGGCAGGGTGGGAACGTGAGGACGGCGTCGTTCATACTTCGGACCTGCCGGCCGCGTACGAGGGCCGGGATCGTACGCGTGTGACACGGGCAAGGGGGCGACGGTTGACCGCGAACGGGAACGGGACCACCGAGGACGGAACGGCGCGGGAGTTCCAGGCGCTACCGGGACGCACGGAGGACCGGTGGGAAGCGTTCTCCAGGCGTCTGACAGACGTGGTCCGGCTCCTCGGGCTGGATGTCCCCCCGGTGCCGGATCCCTCTGACCGATGGACTTGGGAGCGCCGCGTCCGGACCGCGTTGCGTGAAGTCTGCCGCCGAGGCGTGGACCTGCCCGAGGACGCTTTCGACGTGCTGATCGAGGCGGCCGTCCACGATCCCGATCCGAGCTTCAACCGTCAGTTCGTCGAGCCGGCGCTGAACGCGTTCGGGCAGCGCCGTGTCCAGGCCGCGCTGCTCGACTGCCTGCGAACGGGCACGAATGCCGATCGGGCGGGTGCCGCGCGGGCCTGGTACTGGTCGGCCCTGCCCGCGCGGATGCCCCTCGTACGGGCGGAGGACCCCGACGCCGCCGAGCGGGCGGAACCCGATGAGGACGCGGACATCCCGGCCGAGTGGCGGGAGGCCGCGCTGCGTGAGTTCGTGAGCAACGAGCACCTGGACGTCCGGCGTTGTCTCCTTCCCGGACTGCCCCTGCGGAAGTCGGCCCATCCGCCGGAACTGCACGACCTGGTGGACGCGGCGGTGAGGATCGCCCGGTCCCATCCGGACGCGTACATCCGCCACCGCGTGGAACACCAGGTCGGCGGCTGACACCCCGCACCACCGGTCAGCCGAGCGCGTGTCCGGTCGTCGTGTCCACGTGGGCCGGGACCTCGTCGTGGCGGTCGCCGGTGGTGAGGGTGCCGGTGGGCTCGAAGAGGAGGATGGCGGTGGGGGCGGGCGCGTGCGGCTTGTGCTCGGTGCCGCGGGGGACCGTGAACACGGAGCCCTTCGGGAGGACGACCGTGCGCTCGCCGGCCGGCTCGCGCAGCGAGATGTGCAGTTCGCCGTCGAGGACGAGGAAGAACTCGTCGGTGTGGTCGTGCGCGTGCCAGACGTGCTCGCCCTCCACCTTGGCGACGCGTACGTCGTAGTCGTTGACGGCGGTGACGATGCGGGGGCTCCACCGCTCCGTGAAGGAGGCGAGGGCGCGGTCGAGGGAGACGGGTTCCTGTGCCATGCCGTCAGCGTCGTCGATGCGCCGGCACCGGGCCAGTGCCAGAAATCGCGCATGCCGCAAGGATCCTCTCAGTCCCCGCGCACCCACCGCGTCGCCGTGATCGTCGACGAGGGCACCAATCCGTTCGAGGTCGGCGTGGCCACCGAGCTGTTCGGGCTGCCCCGGCCGAACTGGGCATGCCGTGTGCGCCCTACCGGGTGACGTTGTGCACGCCCACGCCGGAGGTGCCCATGAACCACGGGTTCTTCACGATGACCGGGGTGGCCGGGCTGGACGCCGTGGACGACGCCGACACCCTCGTCGTGCCCGGGCGGCCGGACAACGTCGTACCGCGCGGAGAGGCGGTCCTCGACGCGATCCGGCGCGCCCACGCGCGGGGCGCCCGTCTCGTCAGCTTCTGCACCGGCACCTTCGCCCTCGCCGAGGCGGGTCTGCTCGACGGGCGCCGCGCCGCGACGCACTGGATGTGGGTGGACGCCTTCCGGGAGCTGCACCCGAAGGTGCTGCTGGAGCCGGACGTGCTGTTCGTGGACGACGGGGACGTCCTCACCGCCGCGGGCAGCTCCGCCGTGCTGGACCTGGGGCTGCACCTGTGGCGCCGGGACCACGGGGCCGAGACCGCCAACGCGGTCTCCCGGCGCCTGGTGTTCGCCGCGCACCGGGACGGCGGGCAGCGGCAGTTCGTGGAACGTCCGGTTCCGGCCGTGCCGGACGAGTCGTTGGGGCCGTTGCTGGCGTGGGCGCAGGCACGGCTGGCCGAACCGCTGACGGTGGCGGACCTGGCGGCGCGGGCGGCGGTGAGCCCGGCCACCCTGCACCGGCGGTTCCGCGCGCAGCTCGGCACGACGCCGCTCGCGTGGCTGACCGGTGAGCGCGTGGCGCTGGCGTGCCGGCTCATCGAGCGGGGGGAGCGGCGGCTGGACGTGGTGGCCGCGCGCAGCGGCCTGGGGACGGCGGCGAACCTGCGGGCGCGGCTGCGGCGCGGGACGGGACTCAGCCCGTCGGCCTACCGGCGGCGTTTCGGAACGCCCGGAGGGGAAGCCCTCGTGCCATGAGATTCCTTGTGCGGGACCGGATCCTCGGGATCGGGGACGACTACTGGATCGAGGACGACCACGGGAACAAGGTCTTCCTCGTCGACGGCAAGGCGATGCGGCTGCGGGACACCTTCGAGCTGAAGGACACCGGGGGGCGCGTCCTCATCGACATCCGGCAGAAGATGTTCGCCCTGCGGGACACGATGGTGATCGAGCGCGGCGGGGAGCCGCTGGCGACGGTCCGGCGCAAGCGGCTGTCGCTGCTGCGCAACCACTACCGGGTCGCCCTGGCGGACGGCGGCACCGAGCTGGACGTCAGCGGCCGGATCCTCGACCGGGAGTTCGCCGTCGAGTACGACGGCGAACTGCTCGCCGTGATCTCCCGGCGGCTGCTGACCCTGCGGGACACCTACGCCGTCGACGTCGTGCGCGAGGACGCGGACCCGGCGCTGCTGATCGCGGTGGCGGTGTGCGTGATCCACCTGGCGGAGAAGGAGCGGGAGGGGGAGGAGTAGGGGCTCCCTTGTCAGTGGCGGGGGCGGTCCAGGCCCAGGACGCGGTCCTTGAGGGCCGGGAAGCGTTCGCGGGTGCCCGCCACCGTGGCCGGGTCGAAGTCGACCGTGAGGACCTCCTCGCCGGGGCCCGCCTCCGCCAGGACCTCGCCCCACGGATCCACCACGATCGAGTGACCCGCCTGCGGAACCCCCGCGTGGGTCCCGGCCGTTCCACACGCGAGGACGAACGCCTGGTTCTCCACCGCCCGTGCCCGGGCCAGGAGCGTCCAGTGGGACCGGCGGCGCTCCGGCCAGCCCGCCGGGACGACGAGGGTCTCGGCGCCGGCGGCGACGAGACCGCGGAAGAGTTCGGGGAAACGGAGGTCGTAGCAGGTCGCCACGCCGACGACGGTGTGCGGCAGGCGGACGGTCACCAGTGCGTCGCCCGCCCCCATCAGCACGGCCTCGCCCTTGTCGAAGCCGAAGCGGTGGATCTTGCGGTAGGCGGCGGCCAGGTCGCCGGAGGGGGAGAAGACGAGGGAGGTGTTGTAGAGGGTGCCGTCAGGGGCACGCTCGGGGATCGAGCCCGCGTGCAGCCACACGCCCGCGTCGCTCGCGGCCTTGGCCATCGCCTCGAAGGTCGGCCCCTCGAGGGGTTCCGCCTCGTCGGCGAACCGCTCGTACGCGAACGCGCCCGTGGTCCACAGCTCCGGCAGCACGACGAGGTCGGCCCCGGCCTGATCCCGTACCGTCCCGGCGACCCGCAGCCGACGCGATTCGGTCGATTCGTCCTCGTTCACGGCGACTTGGAGCAAGGAAGCGCGCACACTACCACCGTCCTGGCATTCGGCCCGCGTACACGGGCCTACGATCGTCACACGAAAGCACTGCCGGGGTGCCTCACAGCAGCGTAACTTAGCGTCCCGAGACACCCGCCGAGTGCAGCCACCGCCCACTGGCACCGCCGCCACAACCTGCCCGTGTACCGACCGCCGAGGGGTCCCGTTTCCGTGAGCCTGCATCCCGCCCTCCAGCCCTACGCCGACGCCTGGACCCACTCCATCGAGGCGATATCCGAGCTGGTGCAGCCGCTCCCGGAGGCCGACTGGAACCGGCGGACGCCGTGCCCGGGCTGGTCGGTCCGCGACATCGTCTCGCACGTCATCGGCCTGGACTCCGAGATGTACGGCGACCCCCGCCCCATCCACACCCTGCCGCGCGACCTGTTCCACGTCACCAACGACCACCAGCGGTACATGGAGATGCAGGTCGACGTGCGCCGCCACCACACGGCGCCGGAGATGACCTCCGAGCTGGAGCTCATGATCATCCGTCGCAACCGCCAGCTGCGGAACGAGAACCGTGAGCCCGGCACCACGGTGCGCGGCCCGCTCGGCACGGAGCTGACGCTGGAGGAGTCCATGCGGCGGCACGCCTTCGCGGTGTGGGCGCACGAGCAGGACCTGCGCACGGCCCTCGGCCACCCCGGCAACCTCGACTCCCCCGGCGCGTACATCGCCCGTGACGTGCTGCTCGCCGAGCTGCCGCGCGTGGTCGCCGAGCTGGCACAGGCGCCGCGCAGCTCGGCCGTGGTCATCGACGTCCACGGTCCGGTGGAGTTCCTGCGCACGATCCGCGTCGACATCCAGGGCCGGGGCACCCTGGAAACGGCCCCGGCCCTCGGCCCGGCCGCCTCCCTCGCCCTCGACTGGGAGACCTACGTCCGCCTGGCCTGCGGCAGGGTGACGGCGGAAGCGGTGGCGGACCGGGTGAAGACGGAGGGCGACCAGGACCTGGCGGCGGCGATCCTGAGGTACTTCGCGGTCACCCCGTAATGGTCGCGGGCAGTCGTGCCTCCCCCAGTGCCTTAAGGGCCTGGGAGGTACCCCCAGGGCGGCACGGGTGGGCGCGACGGCATCCCGGCAAGCGCCGGGCCGCGCGACCCACCCCCGCCCAGCGACGACACCGGGCACCTACACAGGCACGTGCACCGAACTCACCCGGCTCGCGACCAACCGCTCCCGCTCCGCCCGAGCCGCCCGCCTCCGCAACCGCAGAATCTGGGTGACACCCAACACCTGCAGCACGAACACGGACGAGAAGGCGACGGCGTAGTCGTCCCCCGTCGCGTCCAGCAGCACCCCGACCGCGAACAACGTCGTCATGGAGGCCACGAAGCCCCCCATGTTCGTGATCCCCGACGCCGTCCCCTGCCGCTCGGCCGGATTCGCCGGCCGCGCGAAGTCGAACCCGATCATCGACGCCGGCCCGCAGGCCCCCAGCACCACGCACAACACCACCAGCAGCCACATCGGCGCCGTGTCCGCCGGATAGACCAGCGTCGCGGCCCACAGCACCGCCGTCGCCCCCACCGTCCCCAGCGCCAGCGGCAGCCGCGCCCCATGGTGCCGGGCGATGACCTGGCCGTAGACGAGCCCGAAGGCCATGTTGGACAGCACGACGAGGGTCAGCAGCTCACCGGCGACCGCCCGCGACAGCCCCTGCGCCTCCACCAGGAACGGCATCCCCCACAGCAGCAGGAACACCATCGCCGGGAACTGGGTGGTGAAGTGCACCCACAGCCCCAGCCGCGTCCCCGGCTCCCGCCAGGAGGCGGCGATCTGCCGGCGCACGTAAGCGGCCCCCTGGTGCGGGACCGGCTCCGGTTCGTACCCCTCGGGATGGTCCTTGAGGAAGAACAGGAGCAGCACGAACACCACGACACCGGCCAGCGCGCTGCCCGCGAACGCCGCCGTCCAGCCGACGCCGTGCAGCAGCCGCGCGATGACCAGCGTGGAGACGAGGTTCCCGGCCATTCCGGCCAGCCCCGCCATCTGCGCGACCAGCGGCCCGCGCCGGGCCGGGAACCACCGGGTGCCCAGCCGCAGCACGCTGATGAACGTCATCGCGTCACCGCAGCCGAGCAGCGCCCGCGAGGCGAGCGCCATGCCGTACGACGGTGAGAACGCGAAGCCCAGCTGCCCGGCCGTGAACAGCACGACGCCGATGCCCAGCACCTTCCTGGTGCCGAGCCGGTCGACGAGCAGCCCGACGGGTATCTGCATGCCGGCGTAGACCAGCAGCTGGAGGATGGAGAAGGTGGACAGGGCGGAGGCGCCCACGCCGAAGCGGTCGGCGGCGTCGAGGCCGGCCACGCCCAGCGACGTGCGGAAGATGACGGCGACGAAGTAGACGGAGACGCCGATCCCCCACACGGCGAGGGCGCGCCGTCCGCCGGGAGGGTCCCCGGGCAGCGTGCCGGACGCCTTCGTACGCGTGCCGCTCATCGCACCTCGCCCCGGGCCAGGTGGGAGAACCAGCCGACGTGCCGGTGCACGACCTCGACGGCCGCCTCCGCGTCGCCGGAGCGCAGCGCCCGGAGGATCTCACCGTGTTCGGCGAGGGTCTTGGCGATCCGGTCGGGGTGGGAGTGCATCACGGCGACGCCCATCCGCAGCTGGCGGTCGCGGAGCTGGTCGTAGAGGCGGGAGAGGATCTCGTTGCCGCCGCTGCGGACGATCTCGGCGTGGAAGCACCGGTCGGTGACGGAGGCCGCGGCGAAGTCACCGGCGGCGGCCTGCTCCTTCTGCCGGGCGAGCAGCTCCTCGAGGCGCTCGATGAGTCCGGGCGGCGCGGGTACGGCCTTCCTGGCGGCGTGCTCCTCGACGAGCAGCCGGGTCTCGACGACGTCGGCGATCTCCTGCGCGGAGACGGGCAGGACGAGGGCGCCCTTCTTCGGGTAGAGCTTGATCAGCCCTTCGGCCTCCAGCCGCAGCAGCGCCTCGCGCACGGGGGTCCGCGAGACCCCCACGGCCTCGGCCAGCTCGCCCTCGGTGAGCAGCGTCCCGCCCTCGTAACGGCGCTCCAGGACGCCCTGCTTGACGTGGGTGTAGACGCGGTCGGTGGCGGGTGGTCGCTTCACGGTGGTCGGACTGCTCATGCGGACAGGATAGATACAACACGTACGCGTGGAAGTCCTCGTCCACGATGCGGATACGGGCGCCGTTCAGCAGCAGTCGCGGGACCCGGCCGCCACTCACCGCTCCGCCGTCCGGAAGCGGGGGCGTCCCGTCGCCCTCGACGAGGAGAACCCTGGATCTCCCGCCCTCGTACAACCATCCGTGCCTCGCACGAGTCACACAGGTGCGGCCCCGTCATGTGTGGTCGCACCTCAACTCGGCCGCAGCGTACGGTCATTCCAGGTAATCGGGGTATTCGACTTGAAGATCGACATTCAGGGCATCCGTGTCCGCAGAGCCGTCGGCGTCGCCGTGACCACCGGCGCCGTGCTCGCCTCCGGCGCCCTCTACGCGGCACCCGCGCAGGCCGCCGCCGCGCCCACGATCGTCGCCAAGGGCGGCTACGTGATGAACAACGCGAACGGCAAGTCGCTGTACACGAAGGCGGCGGACACGCGCCGTTCGACCGGCTCGACGACGAAGATCATGACCGCGAAGGTCGTGCTCGCGCAGAAGAACCTGAACCTGGACGCCAAGGTCACGATCCAGATGGCGTACAGCGACTACATCGTGAAGAACAACGCCTCGTCGGCGCGGCTGATCGTCGGCGACAAGGTCACCGTGCGCCAGCTGCTGTACGGGCTGATGCTGCCGTCCGGCTGTGACGCGGCGTACGCGCTGGCGGACAAGTTCGGTTCGGGCTCGACGCGTTCGGCCCGCGTGAAGTCGTTCATCGGCAAGATGAACTCCGAGGCGAAGAAGCTGGGCCTGAAGAACACCCACTTCGACTCCTTCGACGGCATCGGGAAGGGCAGCAACTACTCGACGCCGCGCGATCTGACGAAGATCGCGAGCAGCGCGATGAAGAACTCCACGTTCCGCTCGATCGTGAAGACGAAGAAGTACACGGCGAAGACCAAGACGAAGACGGGTAGCACCCGCACGATGGCGCCGTGGACCAACACGAACACGCTGCTCAGCAACTACAGCGGCACGATCGGCGTGAAGACCGGCTCGGGCCCGGAGGCCAAGTACTGCCTGGTCTTCGCCGCGACCCGGAACGGCAAGACGGTCATCGGCACGGTCCTCGCCTCGTCGTCCTCCACCCAGCGCGAGAAGGACGCCAAAAAGCTCCTGGGCTACGGCTTCGGCAAGATCTGACATCACCGAACCGGGAAGGGGCCCACCCGCACGGGTGGGCCCCTTCCGCATGCCTCGCACGGCCTTCGTATGGGGCTACGAGAGATGTCGTCGCGCCGCCGATCCCGCTCGCGCCGGGCACTCGCCATACACGTCGCCACAAGCCGGCACAGCGGCTTTCCTTCACGTTCGCTCGCAGTCGTGAACATCATCGAACTGGCTGGCATATGCGTTCCACCCCGCCCTACGTTCCGCAGCGGAGGTAATTCACATGAACGAACCCAGCAAGCGACCGAACTCCGCCGAGCGGCACGAGGCCATCGACGTCAGCGACTTCGTCTACGCGGCAACCGGCGCCCGGGTGCGGAGGCTGACGATGCCGGACGGGACGCACTGGTTCCCGGCGGTGGACGTCTGCAAGGAACTCGGCCACACCAACTCCCGGAAGGCACTCGCAGACCATGTCCCCGACGAGCACCGAGAGTGTATCGAGACCGTAACTGGAGGTTACGGTCTCAGCATTCCCGCAGGTAGGGAGTGGCGTCGAGACTTGCAAGTCATCTCTCTCCAAGGTCTCATCCTCCTCGTCAACGCCTGCACGAAACCGTCCTGCGCCCCCTTCAAGCAGTGGGTCGCCGAGGTGATCGAGACCGTCCAGCGCGAGGGTTCGTACACTCTCGACGAGGCCGAGGTGCAGCCCTCCGAGCCCGGCGCCCCCATCGCCTACGCCATGCCGGAGCAGGTCGCCGAGGCCATCGTCCGGCTGGAGACGCACAACCTCCAGCTGGACGAGAAACTGGCCGCCGGGCAGCGCGAGTCGATCGCTTTGCAGAAGGAGACGGTGACCCTGCAGAGGGAACTGCTGGTCACCCAGCAGGCCATGGTCCGGGCGATGGAACGCATCGCGGACCGGTTCGACACCCTCGTCCTCGAACGTCGGACGCCCACGGCCCTCCTCACCGCGCGGCCCACCACCGAGTCGGTGCTGGCCGACTGGCGGCAGCGGCTGTCCGTGACCGAGGACGTGCGGGCGGTGGCCGTGGTGATCGCGCCGGTGCTCGTCGAGCAGGGTGAGCTACGGGAGCCGCTGGAGTCGATCGCCGCCCGTACGGGGCTCTCCGTCCGACGCGTCAACGACTGTCTCCGGCTGCTGCGCAAGCACGCCTGCATCCGCTCGCGGGGTGGGGCCGAGGACGGGGCTCCGGTGTACGTGCTCTCATAGACCGGCCGGCACACGGCAGGAGGGGCGTCGCAATCCGAACTTGCGGCGCCCCTTCTGCTCTCGTGAATCTAGCGGTTCGTGGGCGTCAGGCCCAGCTGATCAGCCGCTTCGGCTGCTCCAGGATCGCCGCCACGTCGGCCAGGACCTTGGAGCCCAGCTCGCCGTCGACCAGGCGGTGGTCGAAGGAGAGGGCCAGGGTGGTGACCTGGCGGGGCTTGACCTTGCCCTTGTGGACCCACGGCTGGAGCTTGATCGCGCCGACCGCGAGGATCGCGGACTCGCCGGGGTTGAGGATCGGCGTGCCCGTGTCGACGCCGAAGACGCCGACATTGGTGATCGTGACCGTGCCCGCCTGCATGGCGGACGGGGAGGTCCTGCCCTCGCGGGCCGTGGAGACCAGTTCGCCCAGGGACTCGGCCAGCTGCGGCAGCGTCTTGGCGTGAGCGTCCTTGATGTTCGGCACGATCAGGCCGCGCGGGGTGGCCGCCGCGATGCCCAGGTTGACGTAGTGCTTGACCACGATCTCCTGGGCCGCCTCGTCCCAGGAGGCGTTGATCTCCGGGTTCCGCTTGATCGCGACCAGCAGTGCCTTGGCGATCAGCAGCAGGGGGTTCACGCGCAGGCCCGTGAACTCCTTGTCCCGCTTCAGCTCCTCGACCAGCTTCATCGTCCGCGTCACGTCCACCGTCACGAACTCCGTGACGTGCGGCGCCGTGAACGCCGAGCCGACCATCGCCGCCGCCGTGGCCTTGCGGACCCCCTTGACCGGGATGCGGGTCTCGCGGGCCGTGTCGTACGACACCGGGGCGGCCGGAGCCTGTGGGGCGGGTGCGGACACGGGGGCGGGCTGCTCCCGCGGGGCCTGGACCGCCGCCACCGCCGCGTGGACGTCCTCGCGGGTGATGATGCCGTCCGGGCCGGTCGGGGTGACCGTCGTCAGGTCGACGCCCAGGTCCTTCGCCAGCTTGCGCACCGGGGGCTTCGCCAGCGGGCGCTCCTGGGCGACGGCGGGGGCACTGTGGCCGTTCAGCTCCTGCTGGACCGCTGCCGCCGCCTGACGGACGGCGGCGTCCGGGGCCGGCGCCTTGCGGGGGCGGCGGCGCGTCGAGGACGTCGCCACGCCGTAGCCGACCAGGACCGGCTGACGGGCCGCCGGCCGCTCCTCGGGCGTCACGGTCTCCTCGGCGGGAGCGGGGGCGGGTGCCTCCTCCCGTGCCTCCGGCGCCGCGCCGCCCGCGACGTCCACCGCGATGATGGACGTACCCACGTCGACCGTGGTGCCCTCGGGGAAGTGCAGCGCGCGGACCACGCCGTCGTAGGGGATGGGCAGCTCGACGGCCGCCTTCGCCGTCTCGACCTCGCAGACCACCTGGCCGTCGGTGACCGTGTCACCCGGCTGGACATACCACTTGAGGATCTCGGCCTCGGTGAGACCCTCACCCACGTCCGGCATCTTGAACTCGCGTACGGACGCGTCAGTCATCGTCGTCACGACCCTCTCCCTCAGTACGCCAGCGAGCGGTCGACGGCGTCGAGCACCCGGTCCAGGTCCGGGAGGTAGGACTCCTCCAGACGGGCCGGCGGGTACGGGGCGTGGTAACCGCCCACCCGCAGCACCGGGGCCTCCAGGTGGTAGAAGCAGCGCTCCGTGATCCGCGCGGCGATCTCCGCGCCGGAACCGAAGAACACCGGTGCCTCGTGGACGACGACCAGGCGGCGGGTCTTCTCCACCGACGCCTGGATGGAGTCGAAGTCGATCGGGGAGACCGAGCGCAGGTCCAGCACCTCCAGGGAGCGGCCCTCCTCGGCCGCCGCACCGGCAACCTCCTGGCAGAGCTTCACCATCGGGCCGTACGCGGCGAGGGTGAGGTCCGTGCCCTCGCGCACCACGCGCGCGGTGTGCAGCGGGCCCGGGATCGCCTCGGTGTCGACCTCGGCCTTGTCCCAGTAGCGCCGCTTGGGCTCGAAGAAGATCACCGGGTCGTCGCTCTGGATGGCCTGCTGCATCATCCAGTACGCGTCCGACGCGTTCGACGGGGAGACCACCTTCAGGCCCGCCACGTGCGCGAACAGCGACTCCGGGGACTCGGAGTGGTGTTCCACCGCGCCGATGCCGCCGCCGTAGGGGATGCGCACGACGACGGGGAGCTTGACCTTGCCCAGCGAGCGGGCGTGCATCTTCGCGAGCTGCGTGACGATCTGGTCGTACGCCGGGAAGACAAAGCCGTCGAACTGGATCTCCACCACCGGCCGGTAGCCGCGCAGGGCCAGGCCGATCGCCGTACCGACGATGCCCGACTCGGCGAGCGGGGTGTCGATGACGCGGCTCTCGCCGAAGTCCTTCTGCAGCCCGTCCGTCACCCGGAACACGCCGCCGAGCTTGCCGACGTCCTCGCCCATGACGAGGACCTTGGGGTCCGTGTCCAGGGCGTGCCGCAGCGATTCGTTGATCGCCTTGGCCAGGGCCATGTTCTTGGAAGTCACGGTCTCCGCCATGTCACTTGCCCCCGTCCTCGTCCGCGAACGACGCCTGGTACGCGGCGAACTGCGCACGCTCCTCGTCCACGAGCGCGTGTCCGTCCGCGTACACGTTCTCGAAGATGGCGAAGTGGTCCGGGTCCGGCATGGCACGGACCGCTTCGCGCACTCGTTTGCCCAACGCCTCGCTCTCGGTCTCCAGTTCCGCGAAGAATCCCTCGTCCGCGTGGTTTGAGGCCTCGAGGTAGCGGCGAAGGCGGAGGATCGGGTCCTTGGCCTCCCAGGCCAGGCGCTCCTCGTCGCCCCGGTAGCGGGTCGGGTCGTCGGAGGTGGTGTGCGCGCCCATGCGGTACGTGAACGCCTCGACCAGCGTCGGGCCCTCACCGGCGCGCGCCCGCTCCAGGGCCCACTTGGTGACGGCCAGGTTCGCCAGCACGTCGTTGCCGTCCACCCGGACGCCCGGGAAGCCGAAGCCCTGCGCGCGCTGGTACAGCGGCACCCGGGACTGCTTCTCGGTCGGCTCGGAGATCGCCCACTGGTTGTTCTGGCAGAAGAACACCACGGGGGCGTTGTAGACCGCGGAGAAGGTGAAGGCCTCGGCCACGTCGCCCTGGCTGGACGCGCCGTCACCGAAGTAGGCGATGACCGCGCTGTCCGCGCCGTCCTTGGTGACGCCCATCGCGTAGCCCGTGGCGTGCAGGGCCTGCGAGCCGATGACGATCGTGTACAGGTGGAAGTTGTTGCCGTTCGGGTCCCAGCCGCCGTTGTTCACGCCGCGGAACATGCCGAGCAGGTTGGTCGGGTCCACCCCGCGGCACCACGCGACGCCGTGCTCGCGGTAGGTGGGGAAGACGTAGTCGTCGTCGCGCAGCGCCCGGCCGGAACCGATCTGCGCCGCCTCCTGGCCGAGCAGCGAGGCCCACAGGCCCAGCTCGCCCTGGCGCTGGAGCGCGGTGGCCTCGGCGTCGAAGCGGCGGGTGAGCACCATGTCGCGGTACAGGCCGCGCAGCTCGTCGGCGGTGATGCCGTCGACGTAACCGTCGAACTCGGCGTTCTTGACGCGCTCGCCCTCGGGCGTCAGCAGCTGGACGAGGCCCGGCTCGGCGCTCTTCCCGGCGCCGGCGGCCTTCTTGGCGGCGGCCTTCTTGGTGGTGCTGGTGGTGCGCTTGGTGCCGGTGGTGCCGGCCTTCGTTCCGGCGCTGCGTCGCGGTGTGCGCGCGGCAGTGCTCTCCACGGTCACGTGTGCTCCTCCGTCGGTCCGGCCCCCGGGGTTGCCGGTAGGCCAGTGCGGCTCACCTGTTCTCGACCACCGGGCACGGGGTGGGTGCCACTCGTCCGGGAACAGGCGTGACAGGTGCCCCGGCGAGCGCCCTGCAAGAGGCACGTTACCCAGTGCTCCACATCTCTGTGAAACCCCTCTGACCTGCGATTTTGCTTGGATTTCCAAGTAAATCGGGGAAGGTCCCGAAGGCGCGCTGGTCACAGCCTCGCAGGAGGCCGGAGCAACGGCACGTTATCCCGGTCACCCCGGGCACGGGAAGGGTCGAGTTTCGCGTCCGGAAGTGGTACGCCGCGCGGGGGTGGACGAGGGTGAGCAGGGGTGTGACCGGAGCAGCCGGTACGGCCGGGGGTCAGCCGGTCACACCTTCGAGGCTGCCCGCGCCGGCGTTCTCGCCGCCCGCGTCCGTGCCGCCGTTCTCCGTGCCGCCGTTCTCGGTGCCGCCGTCCCCCGTGCCACCGTCCCCGGTGCCGCCGTCCTCGGTACCGCCGTCCCCGGTGCCGCCGTCCTCGGTGCCGCCCGTCTGGGTCGGCTGCGCGGGCGTCGACGGGGCGCTCGGCGCCTCGCTCTCCGTCTCCGTGTACGTCGGCTCCTGGGGCGGCGTGTACGGCTGGTCCCAGTTCCCGCCCGATCCCGAACCCGGATCGGTCTCGGTCTCGGTGCCCGGGTCGGTCGTCTCCTCGGTGGCCTCGTCGCTCGGGCTCTCGCTGGACTTCTCGTCCTCGGTGCTCTGCGTCACGGAGGGAGACGGGTCGGTCTTGCCCCCGCCCCCGCCGTCGTCCTTGTTCAGCGCCAGCGCCACGCCCGCCGCGACGGCGATCACCGCGAGCACCGCGAGGATCCACAGCTTGCCGCGGCCGCTGCCCTTGTTGCCGTGGCCCTCGAAACCACCGTCGTCGCCGCCGTACCCGGAGGGCAGGATCGGCTGCGGGATCGCCGCCGTACCGGCGACGTCCGGGTGCGGCATCACGGTGGTGCCCGCGAAGCCGGCCGCCGGAGTGCGCGGGCCCTCGTGCGTCTCCACCGGGCCGGTGTTCCAGGTGCCGGTGTGACCGCCCTGCTCGTAGAGCATCTGCAGCGCGTACTGGATCAGCCCGCGCATCTCCTCGGCCGTCTGGAAGCGGTCGTCGGGCTCCTTGGCGAGGGAGCGCATGACCAGCCCGTCCAGCTCCGGCGGGCAGGCGTCGGAGGCCTCCGACGGGGGCGTGGGGATGTCCTGGACGTGCTGGTAGACCACCGACAGCGGCGTCTCACCGGTGAAGGGGGGCCGCAGCGCCAGCAGTTCGTACAGCAGGCAGCCGGTGGCGTACAGGTCGGACCGGTAGTCGACCGCCTTGCCGAGCGCCTGCTCCGGGGAGAGGTACTGCGGGGTGCCCATGACCATGCCGGTCTGGGTCATCGTCGTGGACGCGCCGTGCAGCGCGCGGGCGATGCCGAAGTCCATCACCTTCACGGCACCGTTGTGGGTGATGATGACGTTGGCCGGCTTGATGTCGCGGTGCACGATGCCGTGCTGGTGCGAGTAGGCGAGCGCCTCCAGGACGCCGGAGACGATGATCAGCGCCTGCTCGGGGCCCGGGGCCTCGGCGTTCATCAGCAGGTCGCGGATGGTGCGGCCCTCGACGATCTCCATCACGATGTACGGGACCGACTGGCCGCCGACGACGTCCTCGCCGGAGTCGTAGACGGCGACGATGGCGTGGTGGTTGAGACCGGCCACCGACTGCGCCTCGCGCGTGAAGCGCGCCTTGGAGACGGGGTCCTCGGCGAGGTCGGCGCGCAGCAGCTTGACGGCGACCGTGCGGCCGAGACGTACGTCCTCGGCGGCGAACACCTCGGCCATGCCGCCCCGGCCGAGCCGGTGGGTCAGCCGGTACCGGCCGTCGCCGACGAGCCCGCCGTTGCCCCAGTTGTCCGGCGCGTCCGAGATGCCGCCGCCAGTCGCCTCGGGGTCGGACGGGCCCTGAGCGCGCTGCTGCTGTGCCATCAGTCCTCGCCGTCGTTTCTGCCCGCGGTGCGCGCGGTGTTGTCACGGTCTTCGTCGGCCACGCTACAGCCTCAGCGTGTGCCCCCGGTCCGAGACGGGCTGCCTGGACCGGCACGAGACGGACCGGCCATGAAACCCGCACTCCGTACTGTCGTGCAAATTCCGTGTACCGGCAGTACGACCGCTGTAACGCTTCCGCGACGCTTCCTTCGCGTACGGTCACGGAACGGGCACCGCGCTTGACGTGTCAGTGGCCTGGGGCAGACTTGGCCGGGAATAGCGCATGGGATCTACGACGGTTCGGCCACCGACGGCGGCGCCGGAGAGGCTACGGGGGACGCGGAACATGAGCCAGCACGGCGCACAAGGCCACAACGCGGGGCGGGCGCTCGCCGGCGGACGTTACCAACTGCGGGACCTGCTCGGCCAGGGCGGCATGGCCTCGGTCCACCTCGCCTACGACAGTGTGCTCGACCGCCAGGTCGCCATCAAGACGTTGCACACGGAACTGGGCAGGGAACAGGCCTTCCGTGAGCGCTTCCGCCGCGAGGCCCAGTCCGTGGCGAAGCTCACGCACACCAACATCGTCTCGGTCTTCGACACGGGCGAGGACGACGTCGACGGCATGACGACGCCGTACATCGTCATGGAGTACGTCGAGGGCCGCCCGCTCGGCTCCGTGTTCGACGAGGACGTGCGGCAGCAGGGCGCGATGCCCGCCGACAAGGCACTGAAGATCACCGCGGACGTCCTGGCGGCGCTGGAGATCAGCCACGAGATGGGGCTGGTCCACCGCGACATCAAGCCGGGCAACGTGATGATGACCAAGCGCGGCGTGGTCAAGGTCATGGACTTCGGCATCGCCCGCGCCATGCAGTCCGGTGTGACGTCGATGACACAGACCGGCATGGTCGTCGGCACCCCGCAGTACCTCTCCCCGGAGCAGGCGCTCGGCCGGGGCGTGGACGCCCGCTCCGACCTCTACTCGGTCGGCATCATGCTGTTCCAGCTGGTCACCGGGCGGCTGCCGTTCGACGCGGACTCGCCGCTGGCCATCGCGTACGCGCACGTGCAGGAGGAGCCGCCGGTCGCGTCCTCGATCAACCGCTCGCTGCCGCCGGCCGTGGACGCGCTGATCGCCCGTGCGCTGAAGAAGAATCCGAACGAGCGCTTCCCCAACGCGGAGTCCATGCGCGGGGAGTGCCTGCGGGTGGCGCAGTCCTTCCAGCCGGCCCCGCCGAGCATCGTGCCGGGCGCGCAGGCGCAGAGCGGCGCGGGCGTCGGTTCCGCGGTGTTCCCGCCGGTCGACCGCGCGGCCCCGCCGCCCACGGGCAACGTGCAGACGCCGTACCAGCCGACGCCCCACCCCTACGGCACCCCGGCGCCGTCCCCCGCGTACGGCTATCCGCAGCAGGGCGGCTACCAGACGCCCACCCCGTCGCCGTACGCTCCGCAGCCGGGGCCGCAGACCCCGCCGCCGTACAACATCACGCCTCAGACGTCCGGACCGAGCGGCTCGGGCGGCTCGAGTGGCGGCCGGAACAAGCCGGTGATCATCGGGTCGGTCGTCGTCTCGCTCGTCGCCGTCGGCGGGCTGATCGCGGCGCTGATGATGAACGGCGACAAGGACGATCCACAGGCCGGCGGCGGAGGCGGTGCTTCGGCGTCGGCGTCGGCGACCAAGGCGGAGGGCTACCGCGGACCCGACACGTCGAAGGTGATCGACAAGGAGGAGTGCGAGGAGCCGCAGGAGTCGTACAACGACCCCGACAAGGTCCGGCTGCCGAACTTCAAGTTCAAGTACATCGGGTCGGTCAAGGAGTGCTTCCAGGCCGCCGGCTGGAGCGACATCAAGATCCTCAACGTGGACGAGAACACCTACGGCGAGGGATCCGTCCGGGACCAGTTCCCGCCCGCGGGCACGGACGTCGACCCCGAGGACATGCCGCAGATCACGCTCAAGGTCTCGACGGGCAACCCTCCGTCCTGACCCCGGCCGTACGCGACACGGCGGAGGGGCCCGGCATCGGATGCCGGGCCCCTTTCGTGTCGTCCGTGTCGCTCGTGTCGTCCGTGTCGCTCTTGTCGTCCGGGCAGGGACGGTGGGGTGGTTACAGGTACGGGCCGCCCGAGCGGCCGCCCATGTGCGGGTCCTCCTGGCCGTCGCCGGCGCCGGGCGGGAGGGCGCGGCGCATCTGCTCCAACTGGGCGCGTGCGGCCATCTGCTGGGCGAAGAGCGTGGTCTGGATGCCGTGGAACAGGCCCTCCAGCCAGCCCACCAGCTGGGCCTGCGCGATCCGCAGCTCGGCGTCGCTCGGGGTGGTCTCGTCCGTGAAGGGCAGGGAGAGCCGTTCCAGCTCCTCGACCAGCTCCGGGGCCAGGCCGTCCTCCAGTTCCTTCACCGAACTGGCGTGGATCTCCTTGAGGCGGACCCGGCTGGCCTCGTCCAGGGGAGCCGCGCGCACTTCCTCCAGCAGCTGCTTGATCATGCTGCCGATCCGCATGACCTTCGCCGGCTGCTCCACCTGTTCCGTGAGCGGGGTCTCGCGGGAGTCCTCGTCCCCACCGCCGCCGCCGGCGCCGAGCGCCATGCCGTCCTGGCCGACGACCAGGATCTGCGGATTCTCCGGCGATCGTTCGTTCCTCGGCATCTCCATGCCGCCATTGTCGCGCACGACCGGGTGCCGTTCGGGCGGTCCCCCCGGAAGCTGGACTTCCCAGGGGGGTCCACCTGACGGACGCATCCGGAATGCCGGGATCATCCGGTGATGCGAGGCTGTTGGGCGTCCATCCGGCCCATCTTGCCGACGGTGTGACCGAGCACCGGCCGGCGCGGGAGGTCACGGTCGTGACTCCATGGCTGCGTGTAGTGGGGGCGACGGTTGTTCTGGTCGCGGGGGCGGCGGTGACGCCGTACGGCCCCGTCCCGGCGCCCCTCGACGCGAGGGCGGCGTACGGGGCCGCCCCCGACCCCTCGGCCCCGTCCCCCTCGTCTTCCTCGTCGTCCCCCTCGTCCTCGTCGTCGTCCTCGTCGTCGCCCGCCGGGGAGCCGTCGCGGGCCGAGAACCGGCCCGGTGAGGGCCGGGGACGGCCGGAGCGGCACGGGGTGGCCGAAGAGGGACCGCGGGAACGGGAGCGGGAGCGTGGGCACGACGACCGGGAGGGCGCGGACGCCGGTGCCGTACCGCGGAAGCCGGGACGCGCCGAGGACATGAACGGGCGGCCGGACGCAACCGGCGTACCGCGCTCCGGTAACGACGACGACGCGTCCCGGGCACCCGGCGGGAGCGACACCGTCCCCCGGTCACAGGCGTCACCGGTGTCCCCGGCTTCACAGGCGGCGGTCCCGGTGCCCTCCACCACCTCGCGGGCGGCGGAGCCGAACGCGGTGGCCTCCACCGAGCCCGTACTGCGCATCCTGCCGCTCGGCAGCGGTCTGGTGCTCATCGGACTCGGCTTCGGCCTCGCCTTCGTGGCCCTGCGCATGCGCCAGGGGGGCGGCACGTCCTGAGCCGGGGGAGTCCCGCCGGGGACCTCCTGGCGGACCGTGCGGGCCATGGGGCACGCGCGCTCCGGGGCACGCGCAGGGCGGGGCCGCGCTCGGGCCGGGGGGCCCGCCCCCGGTGGACGCGGGCGACGTGCCGCGCCGGACATGGGGGCAGACCCCGCCCCGGCCGTCCGGGCTCAGCCCGGTGTGACCAGCAGGACCTTGCCGATGTGGCCGCTGTCCTCCACGACCCGGTGGGCGGTGGCCGCGTCCGGCATCGGGATCTCACGGTCGATGACCGGGCGGACGCGGCCGCCGGCGACGAGCGGCCAGACGTGTTCGCGTACGGCCGCCACGATCGCCGCCTTCTCCTCCAGGGGCCGGGCGCGCAGCGAGGTCGCGCTGATGGCGGCGCGCTTGCCGAGCAGGGCGCCGATGTTCAGCTCCCCCTTCGCCCCGCCCTGCATGCCGATGATGGCGAGCCGGCCGTTGACGGCGAGGGCCTGGACGTTGCGGTCCAGGTACTTGGCGCCCATGTTGTCGAGGATGACGTCGGCGCCGTGGCCGTCGGTGGCCCGCTTCAGCTCGGCGACGAAGTCCTGCTCGCGGTAGTTGATCAGGATGTCGGCGCCGAGTTCGGCGCAGCGCTCCAGCTTCTCCCCGGTGCCGGCGGTGACGGCGACCCGCGCGCCGACGGCCTTCGCGAGCTGGATCGCCATGGTGCCGATGCCGCTGGAGCCGCCGTGCACCAGGAGAGTCTCGCCGGGGCGGAGGTGGGCGACCATGAAGACGTTCGACCAGACCGTGCAGACGACCTCCGGGAGCGCCGCGGCCTGGTCGACGGTGAGGCCCTCGGGGACGGGCAGGAGCTGTCCGGCCGGGACGGCGACCTTCTCCGCGTAGCCGCCGCCGGCGAGTAGCGCGCAGACCTCGTCGCCGACGGCCCAGCCGCTCACCCCGTCACCGAGCGCGGCGATCCGTCCGGAGCATTCGAGGCCGGGGTGGGGGGAGGCGCCGGGCGGGGGGTCGTAGAAGCCCTGCCGCTGGAGGATGTCGGCCCGGTTGACGGCACCGGCCACCACCTCGACCAGGACCTCGCCGGGGCCGGCCACGGGGTCGGGGACCTCGTCCCACACCAGCGCCTCGGGCCCACCGGGTTCGGGAATCGTGATCGCATGCATGAGGGGGACGGTACTCCTGGGGTGCCAGGAGTCCGGTGCACCGCGGCCTACGGCCCGGGTCGCCCCCTTCCCGGCCGTAAGGCTGGTCCTGTCCTCGGCCGTAGGACCGGCCCTGTCTCGGTCGTAGGGCCGGTCCTGTCTCGGCCGTAGGACCGGTCCTGGCGGAAATCCCCGTGCGGGAGCGATGAGTTTGCGCGACGGTGAAGGTCTGTCCATGCGTAGCCCGAGCACGCGGAAGGACCCGAAGCATGAGCACGCAGACGTCCGGCCTGGCGATCGAGACCGCGGGCCTGGTCAAGACCTTCGGTGAGACGCGGGCCGTGGACGGTGTCGATCTCGCCGTGCCGGCCGGCACGGTGTACGGGGTCCTCGGGCCGAACGGCGCCGGCAAGACCACCACCGTGAAGATGCTCGCCACCCTCCTGCGGCCCGACGGCGGCGAGGCCCATGTCTTCGGGCACGACATCGTGCGCGAGGCCGACGAGGTGCGCGGCCGGGTGAGCCTCACCGGCCAGTACGCCTCCGTGGACGAGGACCTCACCGGCACCGAGAACCTGGTCCTGCTGGGCCGGCTCCTCGGCCACCGCAAGCCCGCCGCCCGCACCCGCGCCGCCCAACTGCTGGAGGCCTTCGGCCTCACGGACGCGGCGGGGAAACAGGTCAAGCACTACTCCGGCGGCATGCGGCGCCGCATCGACATCGCCGCGTCCATCCTCAACACCCCCGACCTGCTGTTCCTCGACGAGCCGACGACCGGCCTGGACCCGCGCAGCCGCAACCAGGTGTGGGACATCGTGCGCGCGGTCGTCGCCCAGGGCACGACGGTGCTGCTGACCACGCAGTACCTGGACGAGGCCGACCAGCTGGCGTCCCGGATCGCCGTCATCGACCGCGGCAAGGTGATCGCCGAGGGTACCAAGGGCGAACTGAAGGCGTCCGTCGGTGCCGGATCCGTCCACCTGCGGCTGCGGGATCCGCAGCAGCGGCCGCTCGCCGCCGACCTGCTGCGCCGCACCCTCGACGCGCGCGTACAGCCCGAGCCCGACCCGGTGGCGCTGACCGCCCGCCTCGCCGCCGCGCACCACGACACCGCCGCCGAGCAGGCCGCCCGCGCGCTGAGCGAACTGGCCCGGGCCGGTGTCACCGTCGACAACTTCTCGCTCGGCCAGCCCAGCCTGGACGAGGTGTTCCTGGCCCTCACCGGCCACGACACGCACGTACCCGACGCATCCGGCCAGGACGACTCCCACGACCCGAAGGACGAGGTGGCGGCATGAGCACCACGACGACCACCGAGAGCACCGAACTCGCCCCGGTACGCACCGACTCCCTCGCCGAACTGCTGGTCGCCAAGGAGCGCCCGCCGCGGCCCAGCGCCTGGTCGGCCTCGCTGACCTTCGGCTGGCGGGCGATCCTGAAGATCAAGCACGTGCCGGAGCAGCTGTTCGACGTGACGGCGTTCCCGATCATGATGGTGCTGATGTACACGTACCTGTTCGGCGGGGCGCTGGCCGGGTCGCCGAAGGAGTACATCCAGTTCCTGCTGCCGGGCATCCTGGTGATGTCGGTCGTGATGATCACCATGTACACCGGCGTCTCGGTCAACACGGACATCGAGAAGGGCGTCTTCGACCGGTTCCGCAGCCTGCCGATCTGGCGGCCGTCGACGATGGTCGGCTATCTGCTCGGCGACGCCCTGCGCTACACCATCGCGTCGGTCGTGATGCTGACCGTCGGCATGATCCTCGGCTACCGCGCCGACGGCGGGGTGGCCGGAGTGCTCGCCGGGATCGCGCTGCTGGTGCTGTTCTCGTTCGCCTTCTCATGGATCTGGACCATGTTCGGGCTGATGCTGCGCACCGAGAAGTCGGTGATGGGCGTCAGCATGATGGTGATCTTCCCACTCACCTTCCTGTCCAACGTCTTCGTCGACCCGCGCACCATGCCGGGCTGGCTCCAGGCGTTCGTCAACAACAGCCCCGTCACCCACCTGGCGTCCGCGGTGCGCGGACTGATGGCGGGCGACTGGCCGGCCGACGAGATCGCCTGGACGCTGGGCTGGGCCGGACTGTTCGTGGTGGTCTTCGGACCGGTCACGATGCGGCTCTACAACAGGAAGTAGACGGCGGCCGCGAGGAGGCCGGCCGCCTCAGCCACGGAACGGACGGACGTCGGGCGCGATCTGTGTGCCCGGCGTCGCCCGCACGATCGTGATCAGCCGGTCCGTCAGTTCCAGCGTCCCGACGTCCGAGTCGTCGTAGCCGAGCACCCGGTGCCCTCGGACGACGCTCACCACCAGGTCGTCGACCTCGCGGGGCACCTTGCCCACCTCGGCCTTTATGACCGGCCGCTCCACGATGTCGAGCCCGGAGCCCTGCTGGATGAGGTCCTCCATGACCATGCCGGCCGAGGGGCTGAGCACGGACAGCCCGAGCAGTCGCCCGGCCGCGCTGGCGCTGGTGATGACCGCGTCGGCACCCGACTGCTTCAGCAGCGGGGCGTTCTCCTCCTCGCGCACCGCGGCCACGATCTTCGCGCCCCGGTTGAGCTGCCGCGCCGTCAGCGTCACGAGGACCGCCGTGTCGTCGCGCTGCGTCGCGATGATGATCTGCCGGGCCCGCTGCACCTCGGCCCGCTTCAGCACCTCGCTGCGCGTGGCGTCCCCTATGACACCCGCGTAGCCGTCCGCCGTGGCCGCGTCGATCGCCTTCGCGCTGGGGTCGACGACCACGACCTGCTCCTTCCGGAGCCCGGTCGCGCAGACGGTCTTGATCGCGGACCTGCCCTTGGTGCCGAACCCGACGACGACGGTGTGATCGCGCAACGCGGACCTCCAGCGGTTCAGTCGCCACTCCTCCCGCGTGCGTTCGGTGAGGGCCTCGAGGGTGGTGCCGACCAGGATGATCAGGAACAGCACGCGCAGCGGCGTGATGACGAAGATGTTGGTGAGCCGGGCGCTGTCACTGACCGGCGTGATGTCGCCGTACCCGGTGGTGGAGAGGGTGACGGTCGCGTAGTAGAACGCGTCGAGGAGATCGAGGGATCCGTCGGAGTTGTCGTTGTAGCCGTCGTGGTCGGCGTACACGACGAACGCCGTCACCACCAGCACCACCAGGGCCCACGACAGCCGTTTGGCGACCTGGCGGACCGGGTGCTCCACCAGTTTCCTCGGGAGTTTCACCCGATGGGTCACCAGGTGTTCGTCCGCCTGTCGGGCGATGGCGTCCTGGCCCGGAAGTTTCACGTGAAACACACCCCGATTCCCCCGGACGCCCAGGGCAGGTCGAGGAGCTCCGTCTCCTGGCCGGGCCGTGCGCCGCCGGGGGGTACGACGGCGAGCGCGTCGGCCGCCGCGATGCCGCGCAGCATGGCCGGGCCGTTGTAGAGCAGCGGCAGCGCCCGGTCACCGCGCAGGGCCACCGGGACCAGCCGGGTGTCGTACGGGTGCCCCTGCACCCCGTCGCGCAGCGGCAGCGCGTACGGCTCGGGGGCGGGGCGCGCGGCAAGGGTGCGCAGCAGGGGCTCGGCGAGCGTGAGCAGGCCGGAGACGGCGGCGAGGGGGTTGCCGGGCAGGCCGACGAGGTACTGGTCGGCCTTGGTGCGGGCCAGGAGCATGGGGTGGCCGGGGCGCACCTTGACGCCGTCCACGAGGAGTTCGGCGCCGATGCGGCGCAGCGTGGGGTGCACGTGGTCGACCGGACCCGCGGCGGTGCCGCCGGTGGTGACGACGACATCGGCGCCGGACGCCGTGATGGCCTCGTACAGCGCCTGTTCGGTGTCGCCGATCCTGCGTACGGCGGTCACCTCCGCACCGAGCGCGCGCAGCCAGGGCGGCAGCAGCGGGCCGAGCGCGTCCCGGATCAGCCCGTCGTGCGGCAGTCCCTCGCCGAGGAGTTCGTCGCCGAGGACGAACACGTCGACGCGGGGGCGGGGGACGGCGGTGAGCGTGTCGTATCCGGCGGCGGCGGCCATGCCCAGGACGGGCGGGGTCACCGGGGCACCCACGGGCAGCAACTGGTCGCCGCTGCGGCACTCCTGGCCGCGGGGGCGGATGTCCTGGCCGTGGGTGACCGTGTGCGGCGGCCGGGTGGCGGCGGTGACGTGCAGCCGGCCCTTGTCGTCGGTGCGGCCGTGTTCGCTGCGGAGCACGGCGGTGGTGTCCGGGGGGACGCGGGCGCCGGTGGCGATGCGGACGGCCTCGCCGTCGGTGAGCGGCGGGTGCGCGGCGTGCCCGGCGAGGACGCCCTCCTCCCGTACGGACCAGGGGCCGGGGCCGGAGACCGCCCAGCCGTCCATCGCGGAGGTGTCGAAGGAGGGCAGGTCGGTGAGGGCGGTGAGGGGGGCGGCGAGGGTGAGGCCCAGGGCGGAGGCGAGGGGGACGGCGACCGGGGTCAGGTAGCCGGTGCCGCCGCCGTGGCGCGGGGCGCGTTCGGCGATGGCGCGGGCGTCGGTCCAGGCGGTGGCGTCGTGGTGCGGGTGGCGGGGGGTTTCCGTGGTTCCGCCGGGTTGTTTCCTCACGAGAGCGAGCGCCTCCTCGACGTCGAGGTCGTCGGCGTTCTTGTCGGCCCGGACGGTGCGCGGGGTCATCAGGCGTCCGGGCGGGTGTCGGGGGCTTCGGGGGTGACGTGGGGGGCTTCGAGGGCTTCAGGGGTGGCGTCGGCTTCGGGGGTGGCTTTGGGGGCGTCGGGGGTTTCCTCGTCGGCCCAGCGCAGGGCGAGCGCCGCGGCCTTGCGGGCCGCCTCGGCGACGGCCTCCCGGCCGCCGCCCGCCTGTGCGGCCGCGTAGCCGACGAGGAAGGTGGTCAGCGGCGCGGCGGGCCGGGCCACCCCGTGGGCGGCGTCACGGGCGAGGTCGAGCAGCACGCCGGTGTCGACGTCCAGGTCGATGCCCAGCTCGTCCCTGACTGTGGAGATCCATTCGTCCAACACGTGTCCATGCTCCCTGATGCGTGCCCTGGCGGTGGCGATGTCGTCCCAGGTGTCGCAGTCGAAGGACGCCACCGGGTCGAAGATGCGGGTGAGGTCGAGCGAGCCGGTCAGCCGGCGCAGGGGCAGCCCGGTCAGCTCGCCGTGCCGGCCGGTGAGCGCGGCCAGTTCGCGGCGCAGGGGACCGGTCCGGTACGCGGCGACGAGCGGCTGGTCCCGGCCGCCGGAGTCGGTCAGCAGCACGCCGTCGGTGGTGGCGTCGTGGCGCAGGGGCGTCAACAGCCCCCTTACCGTGCGGCGGTCGAGGAACGGCAGGTCGGCGGAGAGGACGACGACGTGGTCGGCCGTGGTGTGCCGGAGCCCGGC
Source organism: Streptomyces sp. NPDC018964 (assembly GCF_044390325.1). Lineage (NCBI taxonomy): Bacteria > Bacillati > Actinomycetota > Actinomycetes > Kitasatosporales > Streptomycetaceae > Streptomyces > Streptomyces sp. NPDC018964. The sequence continues at coordinate 36,508 of NZ_JBIRYZ010000010.1, read as the reverse complement.
GGCGAGCGCGGCCAGGGGCCCGCCGCCCGCGGGTTCCTCGCGGGCCCAGATCACAGGTCGTGCGGTGGGGCGGGGTCCGGCGACGACCACCGTGGCCCGGGCGTCGGCGCAGGCCGCGAGCACCCGGTCGAGCAGCGCCCGTCCACCCACCCGCACGCCGGGCTTGTCCGCGCCCCCGAGCCGCCGGGCGGCGCCACCGGCGAGCACGAGGGCGTCGTACGCGGAGCCGGGGCTCCCGAGGGGATCTCCGGGAGGATCACCGGAGGGGGCGCCGGGACTACCGGAAGGACCACCGGAAGGATCGCCGGGTGGCTGATGCTCGGTCACCCTCCGAGTATGCGCGCCCCCCGCGATCACAGGGAACGCGGGGGCACCGGGACACGACCGGGGAGACCCGGGGGACCGGGGAGACCGGGGAGACCGGGAACCCCCGGGAGACCGGGGGAACCCAGGAGGCCCGGAAGACCGGGGACTTGAAGCGGGCTCACAGCGACCGCAGCAGCACCGCCGGTTGTTCGACGCAGTCCGCCACGTACCGCAGGAAGCCCCCCGCGGTGCCGCCGTCGCAGACCCGGTGGTCGAAGGTGAGCGAGAGCTGCACGACCTGCCGCACCGCCAGCTCGCCCTGGTGCACCCACGGCTTGGGGACGATGCGGCCGACGCCGAGCATGGCGGCCTCGGGATGGTTGACGATCGGCGTGGAGCCGTCGACGCCGAACACGCCGTAGTTGTTCAGCGTGAAGGTGCCGCCCGTGAGGTCCGCGGGCGTCAGCGTGCCCGACCGGGCCGCCTCGGTCAGCCGGGCGAACTCGACCGTGAGCGCCTCGGCGTCCCGCGCGTGCGCGTCCCGGACGACGGGGACGACGAGCCCCCGGTCGGTCTGGGCGGCGAAGCCGAGGTGCACGTCGTCGTACTGGACGATCTCCCTGGCCTCGGTGTCCACCGAGGCGTTGAGCTCGGGGAAGCGGGCGAGTGCGGCGGTGCAGATGCGGGCCAGCAGGGCGATGACGGATATCTTCGGCCCGCCCGCCGCGTTCATCGCCGCGCGGGTCCGCATCAGTTCGGTCGCGTCGGCGTCCACCCAGCAGGTCGCGTCGGGGATCTCGGCGCGGCTGCGGGAGAGCTTGTCGGCAACGGCCCCGCGGATGCCCTTGAGGGGGACACGGGTCACGCCCGGGGTGCCCACGGCCGGTGCCGGCGCGCCCGCCCGGCCGGCCCGCGTGTGCGGTTCGCCGGTCGGCGCGCCCGTACGGCCCTGGGCTGCGGCGGCGCGCAGGGCGTACTCCACGTCCGCACGGAGGATCAGGCCGTCGGGGCCGGACCCGGTCAGCTCCCGCAGGTCCAGGCCGTTCTGCCGGGCCAGCCTGCGCACCAGGGGCGAGATCACGGGAACGGGGCCGTCCGCCACGCCCGGGGTGCGGGCCTGCGCGGCGGCGGGCCGCGCGGTCCTGGGCCGTCCGTTCGCCACGGGGGCGGACGGTGCGGAAGAGGCGGAGGGGGTCGTGGACGCGGCGGGGAGCGCGGGGGTCGTAGGTGTCGTCCGCGGCGGACGGACGCGGCGGCGCCGGGCCGGGGCCTCCGCGGTGCCGTAGCCGACCAGGACGTTGCCGGAGCCCTCGGCGGCCGGGGTCCGGCCGCGCGCGTCCTCGGATTCCGCGGGGCTCGCGTCCCCGGCCGGACGGTCGTCGGCCGGCTCGCCCACCGCCACCGTCAGCAGCGGGGCGCCGACGGGCAGTTCGGTGCCCTCCGCGCCGAAGCGGGCCGTGACGACACCGCCGTAGGGGCAGGGCACGTCCACCATCGCCTTGGCCGTCTCGACCTCGACGACCGGCTGGTCCACGTCGACGACGTCACCGACCTCGACCAGCCAGCGCACGATCTCCGCCCCGGTGAGCCCCTCACCGAGGTCGGGCAGCTTGAACTCCAGCACCTGTGCCATCAGCTCTCGGCCTCCCATTGCAGACGCCCCACGGCGTCCAGGATCCGGTCCACTCCGGGCAGGTGGTGGCGCTCCAGCATCGGCGGCGGGTACGGCAGGTCGAACCCGGCCACACGCAGCACCGGCGCCTCCAGGTGGTGGAAGCAGCGCTCCGTGACCCGGGCCGCGATCTCCCCGCCCGGGCCGCCGAAGCCACCCGACTCGTGGACGACGACCGCGCGCCCCGTCCGCCGTACCGAGGCGCACACCGTCTCGTCGTCGAACGGCACCAGGGAGCGCAGATCGACGACCTCGATGTCCCAGCCCTCGGCCCGGGCCGCCTCGGCCGCCTCCATGCAGACGGGCAGCGACGGCCCGTACGTGATGAGCGTGGCGCTCCACCCCGAGCGCCGCACCACCGCACGGCCTATCGGTTCAACGGCCGTCGGGTGCTCCGGGTTCCAGGAGTCCTTCGACCAGTACAGCCGCTTGGGCTCCAGGAAGACGACGGGGTCGTCGGAGGCGATGGCGGCGCGCAGCAGCCCGTAGGCGTCGGCGACGGTGGCGGGCGTGACGACGTGGAGACCCGGGGTCGCCATGTAGTACGCCTCGGAGGAGTCGCTGTGGTGCTCGACGCCGCCGATGCCGCCGCCGTAGGGGACGCGGACGGTGAGCGGCAGGGGCAGCTTCCCGCGCGTGCGGTTGCGCATCTTCGCGACGTGCGAGACGAGCTGCTCGAACGCCGGGTAGGCGAACGCGTCGAACTGCATCTCCACGACCGGCCGCAGCCCGTACATGGCCATGCCGACGGCCGTGCCGAGGATGCCCGCCTCGGCCAGCGGGGTGTCCGTGCAGCGGTCCTCGCCGAACTCCTTCGCGAGTCCGTCGGTGACCCGGAAGACACCGCCGAGGGTGCCGACGTCCTCGCCCATGACGTGCACGGACGGGTCGACGGCCATGGCGTCGCGCAGGGCGCGCGTGAGGGCCTGCGCCATGGTGGCCGGCTTGACGGCGACGGTGGTCATCACTGCGCCCCTTCCGGCTCGGCCTCGGCCGCCAGCTCGGCCCGCAGCTGCTCGCGCTGCTCCAGGAGCTGGGGGGTGGGCTCGGCGTAGACGTGGGTGAAGAGGTCCATGGGGTCGAGCGCCGGGTCCTGGTTCATGCGGGCGCGCAAGGAGGCGGCCATGGCCTCGGCGTCCTGGCGGGCGGTCTCGACGCCGGCCTCGTCGAGCAGTCCGCGCCCGGTCAGCTCGTGCTCCAGCAGCGCGATCGGATCGTGCCGCTTCCAGGTCTCGACCTCGGCGTCCCCGCGGTAGCGGGTGGCGTCGTCGGCGTTGGTGTGGGCTTCCACGCGGTACGTGACCGCCTCGACCAGGGTCGGGCCGCCGCCCGCGCGGGCACGGCGCACGGCGTCGGCCAGGACCTCGTGCACGGCGGCGGCGTCGTTGCCGTCGACCAGGCGGCCGGGCATGCCGTAGCCGACGGCCTTGTGGGCCAGCGACGGTGCCGCGGTCTGCTTGGCGAGCGGTACGGAGATCGCGAAGCCGTTGTTCTGGACGAGGAAGACGACCGGGGCCTGCCAGACGGCGGCGAAGTTCAGCGCCTCGTGGAAGTCGCCCTCGCTGGTGCCGCCGTCGCCGACCATGGCGAGCGCGACCACGTCGTCGCCCTTGAGGCGGGCGGCGTGCGCGAGACCGACGGCGTGCGGCAGCTGGGTGGCGAGCGGGGTGCTCAGCGGCGCCACGCGGTGCTCGCGGGGGTCGTAGCCGGTGTGCCAGTCGCCGCGCAGCAGGGTGAGGGCCTCCACGGGGTCCACCCCGCGCGCGACGACGGCGAGGGTGTCGCGGTAGCTCGGGAAGAGCCAGTCGCGCTCCTCGAGGACGAGCGCGGCGGCGACCTCGCAGGCCTCCTGGCCGGTGCTGGAGGGATAGACCGCGAGACGTCCCTGCTTGGTGAGGGCGGTGGCCTGCGCGTTGTAGCGGCGGCCCTTCACCAGCTCCGCGTACAGCCGGCGCAGCATCTGCGGGTCGGCCCCGGCGGCCGCCTCGGTGCCGAGCACGCGGTACGGCTCCGCGTCGGGCAGCAGCGGCGCGGGGTCGGTACGGGGCTGCCAGGCGGGCGGCGGGGTCGGCCGGTAGGCCCCCCGCTGCTCCATGACCGTCATGACGGCACCTCCTCGTGGGATGTCGGAGGCACGGCGTCTGTGACGCGCCTCACCAACCGATTGTTCGGTCGTCGGCGCATTTTGGCTACGGGTGGCACCAGGCTGTGGACAAACGGTTCTCCACATCCTGTGATGGGTGCAGGACGTCCATGGCGGAGAGGTGGGGGCAGGTGGCAGCTGAACAAATGGCCGATGACCGGGAGGGGACCGGGCCGTTCACCCCCGCGCGGCCCCTGGACGACATCGACCAGGACATCCTGCGGATGCTCCAGGCGGACGGCCGCGCGTCCGTACGCTCGGTCGCCGAGCGGGTCCACGTCTCCCGCGCGAACGCGTACGCACGCATCAACCGGCTGGTCGAGGACGGCGTCATCCGTGGCTTCGGGGCCCGCGTCAACCATGAGCGGGCCGGTCACGGAACGTCCGCCTACATCACCTTGAAGATCGTCCAGAATACCTGGCGCACGGTTCGCGAGCAGCTCCGGCGGCTCCCGGGCGCCTCGCACATCGCGCTGGTGGGCGGCGACTTCGACGTCCTGCTGCTGGTGCACACACCCGACAACCGGGCGCTGCGCGAGCTGGTGCTCACCCGGCTCCAGGCGATCCCCGAGGTGCTCAGCACGCGCACGCTGCTGGTGTTCGAGGAGGAGGACCTGGAGCCACAGGGGTGAGGCGAGGACCCTCTGAGGGCCTGGGAAACCACAGGAGTGAGGTGAGGGCCCTCTGAAGACCTGGAAGGAGCCGCAGGGGTGAGGCGAGGCCCCGCTCAGGACGCCTTGCGCAGCCCCCCGAAGGCCAGCTGGGCCACCGCGTCGGCCACCTCGCGCTCACTCATGCCGCGCCCGTCCGGCCGGTACCACTCCACGATCGAGTTGATCATGCCGAAGACCAACCGGGTCACCAGGCGCACCTCTATGTCCTCGCGCACGTCCCCGTCGGCCGCCGCCGCCTTCAGCAACGCCGCCACCCGGTGGTCGAACTCGCGGCGCCGCTCCAGCGCCCACCGCTCGGTGTCCGTGTTGCCGCGCACCCGCAGCAGCAGCGTCACGTACGGCAGCTCGGCGATCAGCACCTCGACCATGCGCCGTACGACGTACTCCAGCCGCTCGGCGGCGCGCCCCACGCGCGCGTGCTCCTCCTCGAGGATGGCGAAGAGCCCGTCCAGGGCCCGGCTCACCGCGCGGCGCAGCAGTTCCTCCTTGCCGGCCACGTGGTGGTAGATCGACGACTTGGAGATGCCGGCGGCCTTGGAGAGGTGCTCCATGGAGGTGCCGTCGTAGCCGCGCTCGTTGAACACCTGGACGGCGACGGACAGCAGCGTCTCCGGGGTGTACGTGTCGCGCCTGGCGGTGGTCACGGGGTGTCCTCCCTCTCTCGGCCGGCGCACGCGTACTGGTAGAGCGCGAGGGAGGGCGCGTAGCGGCCGGACGGGTCGATCTCGTGCATCTCGTCCAGCAGGGCGCCGGCCCAGCCGCGGCCGAGGCGGCGGCTCCACTCGAAGGGGCCCAGGGGGTAATTCACACCCAGTCGCATCGCGGTGTCGACGTCCTCCTCGGTGGCGACGCCCTTGGCGACGGCCTCGACCGCGAGGTCGATGATCCGGGCCACCGTCCGCGCGACGATCATTCCGGGGACGTCCCCGATGACGCTGACCTTCTTGCCGAGCGCCTGGAACAGCCCGGTGGCCTCGGCGACGGTCCGCGCGGAGGTGTCCTGGCAGTGGGACAGGGCGATGCGGGTGGCCGCGCGGTAGTCGAGGGCGAGGTCGAAGTAGACGACGTCGCCGAACTCCACGGAGGCCTGGCCGTCGGCGAGCACCAGCTGCCCGCCGCCGGGCAGCACCAGGCGGGTGCCCTCGTCCTCGGCCTCCTCGCGCACCTGGATGCCGGCCTCGCGGATCAGGGCGAGCAGCTCGGAGGCGGGCCCCAGGTCACCCTCGGCGACGACGTACGCGGGCGGCTGCGCGGGCTCGGCGGTGCGCGGTTCGGGACGCTCGGCGTCGGCGCCGTGGTCGTACCAGCCGCGGCCGGTCTTGCGTCCCAGGCGGCCGGACTCGACCAGGCGGCGCTGGGCGAGCGAGGGGGTGAAGCGCACGTCGTGGAAGAAGGACTCCCACACCGAGCGGGTGACGGACTCGTTGACGTCCTGCCCGATGAGATCGGTCAGTTCGAAGGCGCCCATCCGGAAACCGCCGGACTCGCGCAGGACCGCGTCGATGGTGGCCGGGTCGGCGCCCTGGGACTCGTACACCGCGAAGGCCTCGGCGTAGAAGGGCCGGGCGACGCGGTTGACGATGAAGCCGGGGGTGTCGGCGCAGGCGACGGGCGTCTTGCCCCACGCGCGGGCCGTCTCGTACGCGCGCGTGGCGTACGCGACGTCGGTGGCGAACCCGGAGACGACCTCGACGAGCGGCAGCAGCGGCGCGGGGTTGAAGAAGTGCAGGCCCACGAAGCGGCCGGGGACGCGCAGGGCGCCGCCGATCGCGGTGACGGAGAGGGAGGAGGTGTTGGTGGCGAGCAGGCAGTCGTCGGAGACGATGTCCTCCAGTGCCCGGAACAGCTCCTGCTTGACGTCCAGGCGCTCCAGGACGGCCTCGACGACCAGGGCACAGTCGGCGAGCTCACCGAGCTGGCCGGCGGGCCGCAGACGGGCGCGCGCGGCGTCCCGTTCGGCGGCGGTGAGCCGTTCCTTCTCCACCAGCCGGTCCAGTCGGGCTCCGATCGCGTCGGCCGCCTCGCGGGCCCGGCCGTCGGCGGCGTCGTACAGCCGTACGGGGTGGCCCGCGACCAGCGCGACCTGGGCGATTCCCTGCCCCATGGTGCCGGTGCCGACCACGGCCACGGGACTGCTGAGGTCGAGTGCTGTCATGTGCGCGATCCTCCCGCACGGGGTTGTCCACAGATGCGGCGGACCCCCTTGTCCCGACCGATCGTTCGGTTACTCTAACTCTGACCGCCCATCCCTGACTACGTTTCCGCACAGGTCCATGAGCTCGACGAAGAGTTCCTGAGACGAGGAGTTGGTCCCGCATGGCCGCCGAACTCACCGCGCACGAGCTGGTCGCCCGCCACCGTCCCACCCTGGACCGGGCGCTGGAGACGATCCGCACGCGCGCGTACTGGTCCCCGCACCCCGAACACCCCAAGGCCTACGGGGAGAACGGCAGCCTGGACGTGGCGGCGGGCAAGGCCGCCTTCGACGCCCTGCTCGGCACCCGCCTCGACCTCGGCCAGCCCGGCACGGACGGCTGGGTGGACGGCGAGACCTCCCCCTACGGCATCGAGCTGGGCGTGAGCTACCCGCACACGGACCCCGACGAGCTGCTTCCCGCCATGAAGGCCGGAATGCGCGCCTGGCGGGACGCGGGCGCGGAGACCCGCGCGGTGGTCTGCCTGGAGATCCTCAAGCGGATCAACGACCGGACGACGGAGTTCGCCCAGGCGGTCATGCACACCTCCGGCCAGGCCTTCATGATGGCGCTCCAGGCCGGCGGCCCGCACGCGCAGGACCGCGGCATGGAGGCGGTGGCCTACGCGTACGCGGAGCAGGTCCGCACGCCCGGCACCGCGGAGTGGACCAAACCCCAGGGCAAGCGCGACCCGCTCGCGCTCACCAAGCGGTTCGTCCCGGTGCCGCGTGGCATCGGCCTGGTCATCGGCTGCAACACCTTCCCGACGTGGAACGGCTACCCGGGCCTGTTCGCCTCCCTGGCCACCGGCAACGCGGTCCTGGTCAAGCCGCACCCCCGCGCGGTGCTGCCGCTCGCCCTCACCGTCCAGGTGGCCCGCCGGGTGCTCACCGAGGCCGGCTTCGACCCGAACCTGGTGGCGCTCACCGCCGAGCGGCCCGGCGAGGGCATCGCCAAGGAGCTCGCCACCCGTCCCGAGATCCGGATCATCGACTACACCGGCTCCACCGAGTTCGGCGACTGGCTGGAGCACAACGCCCGCCAGGCACAGGTGTACACCGAGAAGGCCGGCGTCAACACGGTGATCGTGGAGTCGACCGACGACTACCAGGGGATGCTGTCCAACCTGGCGTTCTCCCTGTCCCTGTACAGCGGCCAGATGTGCACCACCCCGCAGAACCTGCTCGTCCCGCGCGGCGGCATCACCACCGACCAGGGCCCCAAGTCCTTCGACGAGGTCACCGCCGACCTCGCGAAGGCGGTCGACGGACTGCTCGGTGACGACGCGCGCGCCAACGCGCTGCTGGGCGCGATCGTCAACCCGGACGTGAAGGCCCGCCTGGAGGCCGCCGCCGGTCTCGGCGAGGTCGCCCTCGCCTCCCGCGAGATCGCCCACCCGGAGTTCCCGGACGCGGTGGTGCGCACTCCGGTGATCGTGAAGCTCGACGGCGCCAAGCCGGACGCCGAGGCCGCCTACATGAGCGAGTGCTTCGGCCCGGTCTCCTTCGCCGTCGCGGTCGACTCGGCCGACGACGCGGTCCGGCTGCTGCGACGCACGATCCGCGAGAAGGGCGCGATGACGGTCGGCGCGTACACGACCTCCCCGGAGGTCGAGGAGCAGGTCCGGGAGGTCTGCCTGGAGGAGGCCGCCCAGCTCTCCCTGAACCTCACCGGCGGGGTGTACGTCAACCAGACGGCCGCCTTCTCCGACTTCCACGGCTCCGGCGGCAACCCGGCGGCCAACGCCGCCCTGTGCGACGGCGCGTTCGTCGCGAACCGGTTCCGCGTGGTCGAGGTGCGCCGGGAGGTCTAGCTAGGGCGCGTGGGGTGCGCCCCCGGTGGCGCTCCAGTGGTACAGCGTCATGGCCACACTGGTCGCGAGGTTGTAGCTGGAGACCTGGGGGCGCATCGGCAGCGCCACCAGGTGGTCGGCCCGCGCGCGGAGCTCCGCCGACAGCCCGCTGCGCTCGGAGCCGAAGGCGAGCAGCGCGTCGTCCGGCAGCTCCAGCGAGCGGATGTCCGTGCCCTCCGGGTCGAGCGCGAAGACCGGCCCCGGCGGCAGCTCGTCGACGGTCAGCCGCTCCACGGCGGTGGCGAAGTGCAGCCCCGCCCCGCCGCGCACGACGGTGGGGTGCCAGGGGTCGAGCGTGCCGGTGGTGACGACCCCGGTCGCCCCGAAACCGGCGGCCAGCCGGATCACCGCGCCCGCGTTGCCGAGGTTGCGCGGATTGTCCAGGACCACCACGGGGGCGGTGCGCGGGGTGCGCGCCAGCGTCTCGAGGTTGTCCGCGCGGGAGGGGCGTACGGCCAGGGCGGCCACGGCGGTGGGATGCGGGCGCGGCACGAGGGCGGCGTACGTCCCGTGGGGCACCTCGGTCAGCAGCTCCGCCAGCGCCTCCCGCACGTCCCCGGCCAGTTCGTCGGCGAGCGCGAGCGCGCCGGCCCGGTCCGCGGTGAGCGCCACCCGCACCTCGGCCCCGAAGCGCACGGCGTGCTTGAGGGCGTGGAAGCCGTCGAGCAGCACGGCGGCTCCGGCCAGGCGGTGCCAGGCGGACACGAGGCCGGCCGGGGTATCGGGGGCGGGGTCGGTCATGGTGTGCAGCCTACGTGCGCGGGCCCGGCGCCCCGCCGGGTGCCGGGGCGGCCTCCACCGGGCCCCCTCCGGCGGTGCGGTCGGCCGGGGGCCGCGGCCGCGGGATCCACGTCCCGCGCGGGCGCAGCCGCCCGCACGCGCGTGCCACGAGGTCCCCCAGGCGGCGCAGGAAGGCCGTCGGCAGGAAGACCGCGTCCGCCGCGATCATCGCCAGGGAGAAGAAGGGCAGTCCGAGCACGACGGCGATGACCGCGTGCTCCAGGATCATGAAGGCCAGCAGGACGTTCTTGACCCGCCGGTTGAACAGCGTGAACGGGAAGGCGACCTGCACGGCGACCGTCGCGTAGGTCACCAGCATCACCATGGTGCCGCTGGCCGACAGCAGGTCCGCGAGGGCCGGCCAGGGGGAGAAGTACTCCAGGTGCAGCGGGTAGTGGACGGCGGTGCCGTCCTGCCAGCGGGAGCCCTGGACCTTGTACCAGCCGGCCGTGGCGTAGATCAGACACGCCTCGGCCATGATCACCAGCAGCGCTCCGTTGTGCACGGTGTTCGTGACGACGTCCAGCAGGATCCGCGGCTGCCCGGTCCTCGCGCCGCGTCCGACCAGCCACCACAGCGCCTGCGCGAGCCACACGCTCCACAGCAGCAACGGTATGAACCGGTCGCCGTCCGTCCGGCCCACCAGTGTCGCCAGGAGCAGCAGGAGGCCCAGCACACCCCACAGCACTGGACCGACCCGGTCGCGCGGCCGCTCGCCCCGCGCACGCGCCCCGGCCGCACGGCGCGCACGCCGCGCGTCCAGGGACCAGACCTGACCGCAGCGCGTGAACACCAGGTAGATCGACATCAGGTGCAGGACGTTGTCGCCGCCGTCCCCCATGAAGACGCTGCGGTTCTGCAGCGCCAGCACGCCCACCATGAACAGCACCGACATGGTGCGGGTGCGCCAGCCGAGCAGCAGCAGGAGGCTCCACAGCACGGCGAGCGCGTAGACGGCCTCGAACCAGACCTGGCCGTCCGACCACAGCAGCGGCGTGAAGGCGCCGTTCGTCGCGACCAGCTGCTCGGCGAGGTCCCGGCTCCAGGGGCCGTCGGGGCCGTACAGCTCCTGGCGGTGGGGGAACTCGCGCAGCAGGAACAGCAGCCAGGTCAGGCTGAAGCCGATGCGGATCACGGCGGTCTGGTGGGGGCCGAGCGCGGAGTCGGTGACGCGGGCTGTCGCGCGGGACAGCGCCGACGGGAAGCGGTTCACCCCACGCCTCCCCGGGCCTCGTCCTCGGGCACCGGCCACCAGGACAGCGTGCGGTACACGGGGGTGTCGGAGATCTCCTCACCGCTCCACTCGGGCGGCGGCACCTGGGTGGTCCGTGAGCGGATCCGGACGCGCTCGACGGCACCGCCCGGACCGGCCGCGTCCGCGCGGTCGAGGCGCAGCACCGCGATCCGGCGCAGATACGTCTCGGACAGCGCCCCGCGCAGGCCCACCGGCCGGTTGTCGTCGTCGTGCGTGGCGACGAAGAAGTCCCAGGCGCGGCGCAGCTCGTTCTGCTGGGTGTGGCTGGGCAGGGGGTTGCCGTCGATGGCGCGGCCGTCCTGCGCGGACAGGTCGTACCAGCCGGTGGTCCGTGTCCCGCCGTCCGCCGCGCGGATCTCGGCACGCACCTGGACGGCGATGTCCTGCTGCAACGGGTTCGGCGCGAACAGCTTCCAGTTCTGCTCGAACTCCGGGTAGATCCAGTTCTCGACCGTCTCGCCGTGCTTCTTGCTGACCGTGTTCGCCGGCGCGACGTGCAGGAACACCATGCCGAGGTGCACACAGACCGCGACCGCGACGACCACGATCGCCGCCGCGGCGGCGATCCGGTAGCGCAGGGAGAGTGCGGCCACCCCGGCGCGGGGTCCGGCGGGCGGGGCGGCGGGGAAGTCCGGCGCGGACGGGCCGTCCGCGGACCGCCCCGGATCGGGCGGAGGGGTCAGGGGGCCCGGCGGGCCCACCGGTGACGCGGGTCCGGGCAGGGCGGGGCGCGGGCCGGGCACGTCCTGCCCGGCGGGCCCGTGCCGGGCGTCCGAGCCCTTGTCGTACGCGTTCATCCCGCCCCGATCCATCGATCCCGGTCCGTCACCGTTTCCGCCCCGCCGCGAGGGCCCGGTACCGATCCGCCGCGTCGCACGGAACGGTACTCAGCACCGGCCGTCCGGGCACAGTCCCGCCGGGATCCCGTTCCGTGGCCGTCGCCACACCGCGGACCGAGCACCGTCGTCCACGGGCGGTCCACAGGTGGTCCACGGGCGGTCCCCGCAGGTTATCCACAGCGGTTGACACCTCGCGGCACCCGTCCCACCATGGAATCGCACGAACCGAACGATCGGTCGGGAGCGTGCTCCGGGAAGCATCCAGTCGAGGGGGACCTCATGGCGACAGCAGCCGCCCGCGATACGGCCGGCAGCCAGGCGTACGACGCACCGGCCGACGCCGGCGACACCGCCGGCCACGCGCGCGCCTTCGACGCGGCCGTCGCCGCCGACGAGCGGATCGAGCCGCGCGACTGGATGCCGGACGCCTACCGGGCCACGCTCGTCCGGCAGATCGCCCAGCACGCGCACTCCGAGATCATCGGCATGCAGCCGGAGGCCAACTGGATCACCCGCGCCCCCTCGCTGCGCCGTAAGGCGATCCTGATGGCCAAGGTGCAGGACGAGGCCGGGCACGGCCTGTACCTGTACAGCGCCGCCGAGACCCTCGGCACCAGCCGCGAGGAGCTGCTCGACAAGCTCCACTCCGGCCGCCAGAAGTACTCCTCGATCTTCAACTACCCGACGCTGACCTGGGCGGACGTCGGCGCCATCGGCTGGCTCGTGGACGGCGCGGCGATCACCAACCAGGTGCCCCTGTGCCGCTGCTCCTACGGTCCCTACGCACGCGCGATGGTCCGCATCTGCAAGGAGGAGTCCTTCCACCAGCGCCAGGGGTATGAGCTGCTGCTGGCCCTCAGCAAGGGCACCCCGGAGCAGCACGCGATGGCGCAGGACGCGGTGGACCGCTGGTGGTGGCCGTCGCTGATGATGTTCGGCCCGCCCGACGACGAGTCCCAGCACTCCGCGCAGTCGATGGCCTGGAAGATCAAGCGCCACTCCAACGACGAGCTGCGCCAGCGCTTCGTCGACATCTGCGTCCCTCAGGCCGAGTCCCTCGGCCTGACCCTCCCCGACCCGGACCTGAAGTGGAACGAGGAGCGCGGGCACCACGACTTCGGCGCGATCGACTGGTCGGAGTTCTGGGACGTCCTCAAGGGCAACGGCCCCTGCAACGAACAGCGGCTGACCCGGCGCAGGCAGGCCCACGAGGACGGCGCCTGGGTCAGGGAGGCCGCGGCGGCCCACGCGGCCAAGCACACGAACGACGAGACAGGAGCCACGCGAGCATGACCCACACCGACTGGCCCCTGTGGGAGGTCTTCGTGCGCTCGCGCCGCGGGCTGTCCCACACCCACGCCGGCAGCCTGCACGCACCGGACGCGGAGCTCGCCCTGCGCAACGCCCGCGATCTGTACACCCGGCGCGGCGAGGGCGTCTCCATCTGGGTCGTCCCGTCGTCCGCGATCACCGCCTCCTCGCCCGACGAGAAGGACCCGTTCTTCGAACCGGCCGCCGACAAGCCCTACCGGCATCCCACGTTCTACGAGATCCCCGAGGGGGTGCGGCACCTGTGACCACGACCCCCGCCGAGGACACCGCCCGCACGACGGCCGCGCTCGCCCTCGGCGACGACGCGCTGGTGCTCTCCCACCGCCTGGGCGAGTGGGCCGGCCACGCCCCCGTGCTGGAGGAGGAGGTCGCCCTCGCCAACATCGCGCTGGACCTGCTGGGCCAGGCCCGGGTACTGCTGTCGATGGCGGGCGACGAGGACGAGCTGGCCTATCTCCGCGAGGAGCGTGCCTTCCGCAACCTCCAGCTGGTGGAGCAGCCCAACGGCGACTTCGCCCACACCATCGCCCGCCAGCTGTACTTCTCCGCCCACCAGTACCTCCTCTACGGCGCACTGGCCGCCGGCGACGGCCCGTTCGCGCCGCTGGCCGGCAAGGCGGTCAAGGAGACCGCCTACCACCGCGACCACGCCGAGCTGTGGACGCTGCGGCTCGGTGACGGCACGGAGGAGAGCCACGCGCGGATGCAGCGCGCCGTGGACGCGCTGTGGCGCCACACCGGCGAGATGTTCCAGCCCGTCGAGGGCCTGGACGTCGACTGGGCCGGTCTGGAAACGGCCTGGCTGGAGCGGATCGGCGAGGTGCTGCGCCGGGCCACGCTCACGGTGCCCGAGGGCCCGCGCACGGGAGCGTGGACGGCCGGCGCCGGCCGTCAGGGCCTGCACACCGAGCCGTTCGGCCGGATGCTCGCCGAGATGCAGCACCTGCACCGCAGCCACCCGGGGGCGACATGGTGACCGCCCCCACCCCGCTGGAGGCCGAACTCCTGGAGCTCGCCGGTTCGGTGCCCGACCCTGAACTGCCCGTGCTGACCCTGCGCGAACTGGGTGTCGTGCGCGCGGTGCGCGCACGCGGCACGGACACCGTCGAGGTCGAGCTGACCCCGACGTACACCGGTTGCCCGGCCGTCGAGGCGATGAGCCTCGACATCGAGCGGGTGCTGCGCGAGCACGGAGTGCGCGAGGTCACCGTGCGCCGGGTGCTCGCGCCCGCCTGGTCGACCGACGACATCACGGACGAAGGGCGCCGAAAACTAAGGGAGTTCGGCATCGCACCACCACGCGCACGGGCGGCCTCCGGGCCGGTCGGGGTGGAGCTCGGGCCGACGCGCACCCGCGCGAGCCGGCCGGAGGACGCACCGGTGCCCGTCCGCTGCCCGCACTGCGGCTCGGCCGAGACCGAACTGCTCAGCCGCTTCTCGTCCACCGCGTGCAAGGCACTGCGCCGCTGCCTGGCCTGCCGTGAACCGTTCGACCACTTCAAGGAGTTGTGATGGCCCGCTTCCACCGGCTCCGGGTGGCCGCGGTCGACCGGCTCACCGACGACTCCGTCGCCCTCACCCTCACCGTCCCCCCGCACCTGGCCGAGGAGTACCGGTACGCCCCCGGCCAGCACCTGGCCCTGCGGCGCGTCGCGGACGGCGAGGACATCCGGCGCACCTACTCCATCTGCTCCCCCGCACCCGACGGCGAGGCACCGAGCACGCTCCGGGTCGGCGTGCGGCTGGTCGAGGGCGGCGCCTTCTCCACGTACGCGCTCAAGGAGATCGGCCCCGGCGACGAACTGGAGGTGATGACCCCGGCCGGCCGCTTCACGCTCCCACCCGCGCCCGGCCGGTACGCGGCGATCGTCGGCGGCAGCGGCATCACACCGGTGCTGTCGATCGTCTCGACCCTCCTGGCCCGCGAGCCCGCCGCCCGGTTCTGCCTGATCCGCAGCGACCGGACGGCCGCCTCGACGATGTTCCTGGAGGAGGTCGCCGACCTGAAGGACCGCTACCCCGAGCGGTTCCAGCTGGTCACGGTGCTCTCCCGGGAGGAACAGCAGGCGGGACTGCCGTCCGGACGGCTGGACCAGGAGCGGCTGACCGGGCTGCTGCCGGTCCTGCTGCCCGTGGGACAGGTGGACGGCTGGTTCCTGTGCGGTCCGTACGGCCTGGTCGAAGGAGCCGAGCGGGCACTGCGCGGGCTGGGTGTGGCACGCTCCCGCATCCACCAGGAGATCTTCCATGTGGACTCCGGTACGGAGACCGCCGCCACCACGCCCGCCCCCGCGCACAGCACGGTCACCGCCCGGCTCGACGGACGCGGCGGGACCTGGCCCGTCCAGGACGGCGAGTCCCTGCTGGACACGGTGCTGCGCAACCGGCCCGACGCGCCCTACGCCTGCAAGGGCGGGGTGTGCGGAACCTGCCGCGCCTTCCTCGTCTCGGGCGAGGTGCGGATGGACCGCAACTTCGCGCTGGAGTCGGAGGAGACGGAGGCGGGCTATGTCCTGGCCTGTCAGTCGCACCCGGTGACGGAGCGGGTGCAACTGGACTTCGACCGGTAGAGGCGGGCGCCGGACGTCCGCTACAGCACGTGTCCCGGTGCCCCGTCGTCGGTGACGACGGGACGTCCGGCGGCCTCCCACACCTGCATCCCGCCGTCCACGTTCACGGCGTCGACGCCCTGCTGGGCCAGATACATGGTGACCTGCGCCGACCGTCCGCCGGAACGGCAGATCACATGGACCCGGCCGTCCTGCGGCGCGGCCTCGGTCAGCTCGCCGTAGCGGGCCACGAACTCACTGAGGGGGATGTGCAGCGCCCCCGCGGCATGACCGGCCTTCCACTCGTCGTCCTCGCGGACGTCCAGCAGGAAGTCGCCGTCCTCGAGGTCCGCGACCCGGACCGTGGGCACACCAGCTCCAAAACTCATGCCCCCGACGCTACCCGACCGGGCGGGCCCCGGCTCAGGCCAGCAGCGCCGCCAGCTCCGCCTCGCGTTCGGTCACCTGGGTCCGCAGCTGCTCGGCGATCTCCTCGAGGAGCCTGTCGGGATCGTCCGGGGCGAGGCGCAGCATCGAGCCGATGGCGCCGTCCTCCAGTTCCCTGGCGACCAGCGTGAGCAGTTCCTTGCGCCGGGCGAGCCATTCGAGGCGGGCGTAGAGCTCCTCGCTCGCGCTGGGGAAGCGCTTCAGCTCCGGTCCCGCGGCCCACTCCTCGGCGAGTTCGCGCAGCTCGTCCTCGTTGCCACGGGCGTAGGCGGCGTTGACGCGGGTGATGAACTCCTCACGGCGCGCGCGTTCCTCGTCCTCCTGCGCCAGGTCCGGGTGGGCCTTGCGGGCGAGGTCGCGGTAGAGCTTGCGGGCCTCCTCGCTGGGCCGCACCCGCCGCGGGGGCCGCACCGGCTGGTCGGTGAGCATGGCGGTGGCCTCGGGGAAGAGGCCGTCACCGTCCATCCAGCCGTTGAGCAGCTCCTCGACGCCGGGGATGGGCATCAGCCGGGCGCGCGCCTCGTCGGCCCGGCGCCGGTCCTCGGGGTCGTCGCTGCGGGCGGCCCTGGCCTCCAGGATCTGGGCGTCCAGCTCTTCGAGCCGGGCGTACACCGGGCCGAGCTTCTGCTCGTGCAGCCGGGAGAAGTTCTCGACCTCGACGCGGAAGGTCTCCACGGCGATCTCGAACTCGATCAGCGCCTGCTCGGCCGCGCGTACGGCCTGCTCCAGCCGCTCCTCGGGCCGCGCCGCACCACCACCGCCGGGGGTCCGCTCCGCGCCGGCGCCGCCACTCTGCTCACCTTCCGAGGTCGTCACCCGGACAGCGTAGGCCACCCGCCCGGCACGTCACGCTCCGGCGGCACGCTCCCCGGCCGGCCACGCGCGCCTGCCCCCGGACGCCCGCTCACACCCCCGTCTCCGCCGCGATCCGTCCCGACCGCACCGCGGTCACCAGGTCCGCGTGGTCCGCCTCGGTGCGGTCGGCGTAGGCGACGGCGAAGGCCGCCACGGCCGCGTCCAGTTCGTCGTTCTTGCCGCAGTAGCCGGCGATCAGGCGGGGATCGGCGCTGTGGGAGTGGGCGCGGGCCAGCAGGGCGCCGGTCATCCGGGCGTAGTCGTCGACCTGGTCGGCGGCCAGCGCGGCCGGGTCGACGCTGCCCTTGCGGTTGCGGAACTGGCGCACCTGGAAGGGGCGGCCGTCGACCGTCGTCCAGCCCAGCAGGCTGTCGCTTATCACCTGCATCCGCTTCTGGCCGTGGACCACCCGCATGCCCTCGTGGACGGCCTCGGGGACGTCGAACCCGGCCGCCGACAGATGCGGCACGAGGGCCGAGGGGCGGGCCTCCTTCACCTGGAGGACCAGCGGCTCGCCCCGGTGGTCGAGGAGCAGCACGACGTACGAGCGGGTGCCCACGCTGCCTGTGCCGACGACGCGGAACGCCACGTCGTGCACCGCGTACCGGGCCAGCAGCGGGTGGCGGTCGGGTGGGAGCGTGCCGAGGTACTGCTCCAGCGAGGCGGCCACCGCGGCGGCCTCGCCGTCCGGTATGCGGCGCAGGACCGGCGGCGCGTCGACGAAGCGGCGTCCGCCGTCCCCGGTCGGCTCGGTGGACCTGGCTGCGAACCGGCCGCTGGTGTTCGCGCGGGCCTTCGCGGAGACGCGCTCCAGGGTGCCCAGCAGGTCGTGGGCGTCGGTGTGGGAGACCAGTTCCTCGTCCGCGATGGCGTTCCAGGCGTCCAGCGTCGGCAGCTTGGACAGCAGCCGCATCGTGCGGCGGTAGGCGCCCGCGGCGTCGTGGGCCGCGGCGCGGCAGGTGTCCTCGTCGGCGCCGGCCTCCCGCCCGGCGAGCACCAGGGAGGTGGCGAGCCGCTTGAGGTCCCATTCCCAGGGGCCGTGCACCGTCTCGTCGAAGTCGTTCAGGTCGATGACCAGGCCGCCGCGCGCGTCGCCGTAGAGACCGAAGTTCGCCGCGTGGGCGTCGCCGCAGATCTGGGCGCCGATCCGGGTCGTCGGCGTGCGGGCCAGGTCGTACGCCATGAGGCCCGCGGATCCGCGCAGGAAGGCGAACGGTGTCGCCGCCATCCTGCCCACCCGGATCGGTGCGAGCTCGGGCAGCCGGCCCCGGCTGGACTCCTCGACGGCGCTCACGGCGTCAGGGCGGGAGGCGTCCGGGTCGAGGGTGGCGTGTGCCCCGCGGGGGACCTGCCCGCGCAGGGCCTTGCCCTCGTCCCTGGGGCTGCCCTCGGCGGGCCACTCGGCGAATCCCGGCACCCGCGGCAGCCGCCGCACCGGGACCGTACCCCCGGTCCCGGTCGCACCGGCGGGCTCACGAGTCCCGGACATTCCGGCAACAGTTTCGGTCACGGCGACCGCCTCCCCCGTACACCTACGTGCCGTACACACGCGTCGACATCGATCGTGCCGACCGTACAGCCGGTGGCCGAAACGCGTCAGACCCTGTGGACAACTCTGCCGGTGTGGAGAAGTCCGGACCCTGTCCGGCTTCCGCCGCCTCCGACCCCGCCGACAGCGGCCGCCCCTCGGCGAGCAGCCGCCCGGCACGGTCCTGGGAGGTGTCCAGCCGTGCCGGAACGGCCATGTCCGGCAGCGTGTGGGGGAACAGCACGGTGACCCGATGCTCCAGGTCCTGCCGCCGACAGCGCGGCTGTGACAGGAGCCGCACTCCGGAGAAGCTCGCGACCAGCAGCTGCGCCGTCTCCGTCGGGCCGACGTGCGGCAACGGTTCGCCTCCCGCCTTCACCTCGGCCAAGGCCCGGGTGGTCCGGATCGATCCACATGCCGAACACCGGGGTACGGTCCGGTCCCAGCCCCCTGGTCCAGGGCCGGTCCGACGCCGGCCCGCACCAGCGGCTCGGTCCGCTGCCGCAGCGCCGGCGCCAGGCCGAAGTCGACGAGTTCCCGCGGCTTGCCGGACTGGGGCGGCAGGAAGATCACGAGGTGCTCCTCGAACACGCCGAGCGCCGGCTCCTCCTTGGAGCCGAAGTGGAAGTACAGCGCGTCCTCGGTGACTTCCGGCCCGCTCCAGGATCTCCCCGACGCCTACGTCGCTCCCCGAGCCCCGTCCCCGCCTCGGAGCTGCTCGCGGCCGTGTGCGAG
The DNA here is from genome assembly GCF_044390325.1 of Streptomyces sp. NPDC018964. Classification (NCBI taxonomy): domain Bacteria; kingdom Bacillati; phylum Actinomycetota; class Actinomycetes; order Kitasatosporales; family Streptomycetaceae; genus Streptomyces; species Streptomyces sp. NPDC018964. Next base: position 17,346 of record NZ_JBIRYZ010000010.1, on the reverse strand, counting down.
CAGGTGGAACCGGCCCGGCGACGGGCGCCTCGGTGGACGAGGCCACCGAGGCGCCCGGGCCGCCGGATCCCCGCGTGTGCCGCATCCCTGAACGTGCTCACCGTGGACCACTGGTTCGCGGACGACGCCTTATGGAAGGACCTGGACCGCTCACCGGGCGAGGGGTTCGCCCGCACGTTCGCGCGGGCGACGCCCTGATACCGGTCGTACGTGACGGCCGGGCGGCGGGAGAACCGTCCGGCCCGCCTGCCGAGTCACGCCCGGAGGTAAGCCAGCACCGCGAGGACACGCCGATGCGTCTCGTCCGTCAACGGCAGGTCCAGTTTCGTGAAGATGCTGCCGATGTGCTTGCCGACAGCGGCCTCCGACACCACCAGCTCACGGGCGATCGCACCGTTGGACTTGCCCTGCGCTATCAGCGCCAGCACCTCCCGCTCCCGCGGGGACAGCCGCTCCAGCGGGTCACGGCGGTGGCGCAGCAACTGCCGTACGACCTCGGGGTCGACCACCGTGCCGCCGTCCGCGACCTGGCTCAACGCGGTCACGAACTCCTCGATCTGGCCGACCCGGTCCTTGAGCAGATAACCGATGCCGGTGCCGTCACCGGAGTCCAGCAGGTCGGAGGCGTACCGGCGCTGCACGTACTGGCTGAGCACGAGAACGGGCAGCGTGGGCCGCTCGGCGCGCAGCCGCACGGCCGCGCGCAGGCCCTCGTCCTGGAAGTCCGGGGGCATCCGGACGTCCGTCACCACGATGTCGGTTTCGTGTCCACCGACCGCGGCGACCAGGGCCTCGGCGTCACCGACCGCCGCGACGACCTCGTGCCCGCACTGCTGGAGCAGACCGATCAGGCCCTCCCGCAGCAGCACGCTGTCCTCGGCCAGCACGACGCGCAGTGCTCGGCCGTCTGTCAGGGGGAGCAGGGGGCGCAAGGGATCTCCACACGCAGCAGGGTCGGTCCACCCACCGGACTGGACAGGGTGAGTCTGCCATCGAGCACCGACACCCGGTCGGAGAGTCCGGTCAGCCCGCTGCCCTCCCCCGCCCGCGCACCGCCCCGTCCGTCGTCGCGGACCTCCAGCAGCAGCCGCCCGTCGTGGTGCCCGCCGTCCACCCGTGCGCGGCTCGCCCCGCTGTGCCGGGCGACGTTGGCGAGCGCCTCGCACACCACGAAGTACGCGGCGGCCTCGACCGGCGTGGGCAGCCGGCCGGTGAGGTCCAGGTCCACGTCCACGGGTACGGCGGACCGGTCGGCGGCGTCGGCGACCGCGGCCTCGAGCCCGTAGTCGGCGAGGACCTGGGGGTGGATGCCGTGGATGAGCTCCCGCAGCTCCCCGAGCGCCCGGCCCGCCTCGTCGTGGGCCTTGGCGAGCCGGTCGGCGAGCGGCCCGGGCGGCGCCTCCAGGCGGGCCAGGCCCAGCGTCATGGTCAGGGCGACCAGACGCTGCTGGGCCCCGTCGTGCAGATCGCGCTCGATGCGTCGGCGTTCCGCCTCGAAGGCCTCCACCAGCCGCACCCGGGACCGGGTCAGTTCGGTCACCCTGGCGTCCAGGCCGGTCTCGCGCGGGGCGAGCAGCAGCCGGTTCAGCCCCGCGCGGGCGCCCGACACGACGCCCAGCAGGTAGGCGCCCAGGGTGAGCAGGACGATCCCCAGCAGGGCGGCACCGGCCGCCGCCGGCCAGGTGGTGACCGTCCACAGTTTGAGGACCTTCGCCTCCCTGCCGTCCCCGACCGTGGCCATCAGCAACGGGGTGGCGGTCACGGCCGCCGGGAAGAGCAGGCCGACCGTGAGCACGAGGGCGTCGACCGGCCACAGCAGACCCGCGAACAGCAGGGCGTGACCGAGCTCCCGCCAGGTGGCCCGCTCCCGCAGCCGGGCGGTCAGCCAGACCCGCAGGCCGGGAGCGGCGGGCGGCAGGTGCGGATCGACTGCCGGATCACGGTCGACCAGCCGCAGCCGCCACCGCTCCAGCCGGGCCACCGGTATGCCCGCGAGGGCGGTGCCGAGCAGCAGCGGAAGCCCCACCAGGACCGGTGCGAGCACCCCGCCGGCCACCGCCGACACGACGAGGCCCACGAGCACCACAGCACCGGTCACCGCACCGGTGAGCAGGTATCCGGCCGAGCGCCACGGCCACGCGGACAGCGCGTAGCCGGGACGGGACATGGCCTGCCAGGAATTTCGAGGCTGCATGCGGATCACGGTAGAAGTCGGCGCCGTGCGGGGCCATCGGCCCAGGCGGAGGTTTCGGGGTATGCCTGGCCCTACCTTTTTTCTCGTCCCTGCCGCACTGCGCCGACCGGCTCCCGGACGGTTTCGTTCTCCTCGGACGACCAGCCCGGCACCGGCCGGGCCCGGACAGGGGAGTGGGACACATGAGCCAGAGGAACGGCGACGCGGTCGTCTTGCACCGGGTGAGCCGACGGTACGGGTCGGGCGACGACGCGGTGATCGCCCTGGACGAGGTGTCCCTCACCTTCCCGCGCGGGAGTTTCACCGCCGTGATGGGCCCGTCCGGCTCCGGCAAGTCGACACTGCTGCAGTGCGCCGCGGGCCTCGACCAGCCCACCTCGGGCTCGGTCACCGTCGGCGGCACCGAGCTGACCGGGCTCGGTGAGAGACGGCTGACCCTGCTGCGCCGCGAGCGCGTCGGCTTCGTCTTCCAGGCCTTCAACCTGCTGCCGGCACTGACCGCCGAGCAGAACGTCGCCCTCCCGCTGCGGCTGGCCGGCCGGCGCGTGCCGCGGGCCCGGATCCGTGAGGCACTCCACCAGGTCGGCCTCGACGACCGCGCCCGGCACCGGCCCGCCGAGCTGTCCGGCGGGCAGCAACAGCGCGTCGCCCTGGCCCGTGCCCTGATCACCCGCCCCGATGTACTGTTCGCCGACGAACCCACCGGCGCGCTGGACTCCCGTACCGGACACGAGGTGCTCACGCTGCTGCGCGGCATGGCCGACCGCGAGGGACAGACGGTCGTCATGGTGACCCACGACCCGGTGGCCGCCTCTCGTGCCGACCGCGTGGTCTTCCTGGTCGACGGCCGCGTCCATGGCGAGCTGGCCGGGGCGGACGCCGACGCCGTCGCCGCGCGGATGACCAGGCTGGAGGCCGTACCGTGCTGAGCCTCGCCCTGCGCACCCTGCGCACCCGGTGGATCACCTTCGCCGGCAGCTTCACCGCCCTCGCGCTGGGCGTGGCCCTCCTCACCGTCATGGGGCTCGCCCTCGCCTCCTCCCTCGACGCCCCCGCGCGGGAGCCGGAGCGGTTCGCCGCCGCCCCGGCCGTGGTCAAGGGCGCGGACACCCTGCGCGTACCGACGCCGAACGGCGAGAAGACCGAGGAACTGGCGCACCCGCGCGCGGTGCCGGCGGCGACCGTCGCGAAGCTGCGCCGGCTCGGCACGGTCGTCGAGGACCGCTCCTACCCCGTCCGCGCCAGGGGCGGTCCCGGCGAACTGACCGGCCACCCCTGGTCCACCGCCCCGTACGCCCCGTACACCCTCGAGGCGGGCCGTGCGCCCCGCGCGGACGACGAGGTCGTCGTCAGCGGCGACTGGGCACGCCCCGGCACGCGGGTGCGCACGGACCACGGCACCGTGCGGGTCGTGGGCACGGTGGCCGACCGCGGCTTCGAGCACGCCGTCTTCCACACCGACGCGCGCGCCGCCGAACTGTCCCCGGCCGTCGTCCAGCTGGTCGTCGACGCCGACCCGGCCGCCGTACGGGAAGCGGTGCGCGGAACCGAGGGTGTCCAGGTCCTCACCGGGGACGACCGCCGGTACGCCGACGCGGATCCCGAACGCGACAGCAAGGCGCTGACCGCGATGAACGCCCTGTTCGGCACGGCGGGCGGGATCTCCGCCTTCGTCTCGGTGTTCGTGGTGGCGTCCACCTTCGCCTTCACGGTCGACCGGCGGCGCCGGGAGTTCGGGCTGCTGCGCGCCGCGGGGGCCACACCCGGTCGGATACGGCGCACGGTGGCCGCCGAGGCCCTGCTGGTCGGGGTGCTCGCCTCGGCCACCGGCTGCGGGCTCGGCGGGTACGCGGCACCCTTGCTGGCCGCGTGGGTGGTCGACGTGGAGCTGGCGCCGGGCTGGTTCACCATCGGCGACGCGGGCTGGCCGTACCCCGTGGCGTTCTGGACGGGGCTCCTCGTCGCCCTGAGCGGTGCCGTCGTGGCCTCCTGGCGGGCAGGGCGCACGGGTCCCGTCCAGGCGCTGCGCGAGGCGTCCGCCGACAACGGGGCCATGACGCGGGGGCGGCGACTGTGCGGCACGGCCCTGCTGCTGACCGCCGGGGTGACGCTCGCCGTGGCGCTGCTCGACGATCCGGGCGACCTGCTGCACCGCAAGACCTACATCACCCGGCCCATGCTGCTGATCACCGCCGCCGCGCTGCTCGCCCCGCCTGTGGTGCGTCCGCTGGCCCGGCTGCTGGCCTGGCTTCCGGCCCGGCTGCCGGGGGCGGTCGGCATGCTGATGCGGGAGAACGCGGCCGCCGGGGCGCGCCGTACGGCCGCGGTCGCGGCACCCGTGCTGGTCACGGTCGCCCTCGCGGGCTCGCTGCTCGGCACCACCGCCACCCTGGACCGGGCCAGGGCCGCCGAGACGCGGGAGCGGACCGCCGCGGCGTTCGTCGTCACGGCCGCGGGGAACGGGGCCTTCGACGCGCGGACCCTGGAGCGGCTGCGTGCGGTGCCCGGCGCGCGGGTGTCGGCGAGCGCGCCGAGCGCGGTGTACGTCCTGGAGGAGGGCGTGGCGCTGATCAGGTCCGAGGCCCGGGCCGTCGACCCCGGGGCGCTGACGGCCACCGCGCGGTTGCCGATCGCCGCGGGAAGGGTCACCGGCCTCGACGACGGTTCGATCGTCGTCAACGAGGAGTGGGAGCGGCACACGGTCGGGCAGCACGTGCGGGTGTGGCTCGGGGACGGTACGGAACGGACGCTGCGGATCGCCGCTGTGATGACCACCGGCACCGGCGACAACGGCGTCTACGTCACTCCGGCCAACGCGCCGGGCGCACGCGTGGACCGGGTGGACGTCGCCCTCGCGGACGGTGCCGACGCTCGCTCGGTGGCCGCCGGTCTGGAGCGGGCGGTGCGGCCCTTCGGCGGTCAGGTCCACGCCGGGGACCGGTGGGCGGCCGCCCCGGCCCCCGGGAGCGAACGCACCACCCGTTACGGTCTCCTGCTGGTCCTCGGCATCGCCCTGCTCTACACGGGCGTCTCCCTGGCCAACACCATGGTCATGGCGACCTCCGACCGGGTGCGCGACCTCGCGGTACTGCGGCTGACCAGGGCCACACGGTGGCAGGTGCTGCGCGTGGTGGCCGCGGAGTCTCTGACGGTGGTCGCGGTCGGCGCGGTCCTGGGCCTGGCCGTGACCGCGCTCAACCTGGCCGGCATATGGGCAGCCCTGTTTCTGCTCTCGGCCCCCGTCCCGATCGCCCTCCCCTGGTCCACGCTCGCCGCCGTCACGGCCGCCTGCGCCGTACTCGCCATGGCCTCCGCGGTCGTCCCCGCCGCCCTCGCCCTGCGCCGGCCCGCACCAGAATCGGCGGGTGTCCGTGAGTGACCCCTCATGGACCGGCGGGTGTCCACGGTCGTTCCGAACCGGCGGGGGTTCGTAGGCCAGCCCGTGAGACCCCCTCCGGAACCGGCGGGTGTCCGCGAGTGAGCCCGCGGGGCCCGCTCCGGATGCCCCGCCGACCCGCCCCTCCCCACGTGCTTCCGAGGGCCCCCCGGAGACCCTCGCCACGCCCTCCCGAAGGGGAACGGCACACCACTCCACAGAGAAAAGGATCATGAGATGTTCCTCACACGCCCCCCGGCCGCCACACTCACTCCGAGCATGCGAAACGGGCGGCATCCGAGGGATGCCGCCCGTTTCGACGGTGTGCGCGAGGGGGGAGTTGAACCCCCACGCCCTTGCGGGCACTGGAACCTGAATCCAGCGCGTCTGCCTATTCCGCCACCCGCGCATTGGGTGTGTCTTCCGCGCCCTGCCCCTTCTGGGGCCCTGCGCCTTCCGACACCCAGAACATTAGCACGCTGGCCGGGATGGATTCACATCCCTTTCCCCACGGCCACCCCGCCTCCCCCCACCGGCCCCGACGAGCCCGGATCGCCCCGGCCGGCCTCCCCCGGGCCCCGATGTCGCGGCGGCGACCGCTTCACGTATCAACCTCGTACCGGTAGTCCCCGTCTGTACAGGAGCCGGGCGGAGTCCACAGCCGGGTGCGGGACACTGGTTTGCGGCCCCCTCTACGATCCATGGCAGAACGACGCGCACGAGCACGACCGAAGGAGTTCGAAGAGGGGCCCCGGAGGGAACTTCGTCAGGCGTCGACACCCGTCGACCGGGCCGACAGGGGGAACCAGCCGATCGACCGGCGCGTGGATACGATCAGTAAGCAGTACCAGGTAGGCGGTGCACGAAACGGTGCGCCGGGCAGTACACAGGACGGCAGCTACGGAGGAGGTGCCCCATGGGAGTCCTGAAGAAGTTCGAGCAGCGTCTCGAAGGTCTGGTCAACGGCACCTTCGCCAAGGTGTTCAAGTCCGAGGTGCAGCCCGTGGAGATCGCTGGAGCGCTCCAGCGTGAGTGCGACAACAACGCCACCATCTGGAACCGCGACCGCACCGTCGTACCCAACGACTTCATCGTCGAACTGAGCACTCCGGACTTCGAGCGGCTCAGCCCGTACTCCGGCCAGCTCGGCGACGAGCTCGCCGGCATGGTGCGCGACTACGCCAAGCAGCAGCGCTACACCTTCATGGGTCCCATCAAGGTGCACCTGGAGAAGGCGGACGACCTCGACACCGGCCTGTACCGGGTCCGCAGCCGCACGCTCGCCTCCTCCTCCGCCGGCCAGGCCCCCGGCGCTCCCGGCGGCGCACCGCCGGCCGGCCGCCCCGGCGGCTACGGCTACCCGTCGGCCGGCCCCGTAGGCGCCCCGCCCATGCCGGCCGCGCCGCCGCCCGGCGGTGGTTACGGCTATCCGCCGCCCGCGGGCGGCCAGCGGCCACCCGCCGTGCCCGGCGGACGCACCCGCTACTGGATCGAGATCAACGGCACCCGCCACCAGATCTCCCGGGCCACCCTCGTGATGGGCCGCAGCACCGAAGCCGACGTGCGGATCGACGATCCCGGCGTCTCCCGCCGGCACTGCGAGATCCGGACCGGAACGCCCTCGACGATCCAGGATCTCGGATCCACCAACGGCATCGTGGTGGACGGGCAGCACACCACCCGCGCTACGCTCCGCGACGGCTCGCGGATCGTCGTGGGCAGCACCACCGTTATCTATAGGCAAGCCGAAGGGTGAAGCGGGGGCAATGTCAGAGCTGACCCTCACGGTCATGCGGCTGGGTTTCCTGGCCGTACTGTGGCTGTTCGTGATCGTGGCCGTGCAGGTCATCCGGAGTGACCTGTTCGGCACTCGTGTCACCCAGCGCGGATCACGGCGGGACGCCGGCCGGCCACAGCAGGCCGCCCGCCAGGCGCCTCCGCAGCAGCGCCAGCAGTCCGGCGGCGGCCGCCGCGGCCGGAACACCCCCACCAAGCTGGTCGTGACCGAAGGCACCCTCACCGGCACCACCGTCGCCCTCCAGGGCCAGACCATCACCCTGGGCCGGGCACACGACAGCACCATCGTGCTGGACGACGACTACGCCTCCAGCCGCCATGCCAGGATCTACCCGGACCGCGACGGCCAGTGGATCGTCGAGGACCTGAGCTCCACCAACGGCACCTACCTGGACCGGACCCGGCTGACGACCCCCACACCGATTTCGCTGGGCGCACCGATCCGCATCGGCAAGACCGTCATCGAGCTGCGGAAGTAGTGCTACACCAATGAATGAGCGCGAGCGGAGCGAGCACGCAGTGGGGGTCCCCACCCAGGGTCCCGGCGCGCTCCCGACCGGAGGGTGGGCAGTGTGGCTCGACACGACCGGCTGTACCCGGAGCCGACTGGCGAGGTGCGCATGAGCCTGTCTCTGCGCTTCGCCGCCGGATCGCACAAGGGCATGATCCGGGAGGGCAACGAGGACTCCGGTTACGCCGGTCCCCGCCTGCTCGCCATCGCCGACGGCATGGGCGGCGCCGCCGCCGGCGAGGTCGCCTCCTCCGAGGCGATCTCCACCATCGTCGCCCTCGACGACGACGTCCCCGGCTCCGACGTGCTCACCTCGCTCGGCACCGCCGTCCAGCGCGCCAACGACCAGCTGCGCATGATGGTCGAGGAGGACCCCCAGCTCGAGGGCATGGGCACCACCCTGACCGCCCTGCTGTGGACCGGTCAGCGCCTCGGCATGGTGCACGTCGGCGACTCCCGCGCCTACCTCCTGCGCGACGGCGTCCTCACCCAGATCACCCAGGACCACACCTGGGTGCAGCGTCTGGTCGACGAGGGCCGGATCACCGAGGAAGAGGCCACCACCCACCCGCAGCGCTCCCTGCTCATGCGGGCCCTCGGCAGCGGCGAGCACGTCGAACCCGACCTCTCCATCCGCGAGGTCCGGGCCGGCGACCGCTACCTGATCTGCTCCGACGGCCTGTCCGGCGTGGTCTCCCACCAGACCCTCGAGGAGGCCCTGGCCAGCTACCAGGGTCCTGAGGAGACCGTCCAGAACCTGATCGAACTGGCCCTGCGCGGCGGCGGCCCCGACAACATCACCGTGATCGTCGCCGACGTCCTGGACCTCGACACCGGCGACACCCTCGCCGGGCAGCTGTCCGACACCCCGGTCGTGGTCGGCGCCGTGGCCGAGAACCAGAACCAGCTCTCCGACAACGGCATCATGCAGACCCCGGCCGGCCGCGCCTCCGGCCTCGGCCGCCGACGCCAGGAGGGCGGCGGGGGCGAGTTCGGCCCGCCCGGCAGCGGTGACATCACCGGCTTCATCCCCACCGACGGTTTCGCCTACGGCGACGACGACTTCGTCAAACCCGCCAAGAATCGCCGGTGGCTCAAGCGGTCCGTCTACAGCCTGCTCACGCTCGCCGTCCTCGGCGGCAGCATGTACGGCGGCTGGCGCTGGACCCAGACGCAGTACTACGTCGGCACCAACGGCGAGCACGTCGCCCTGTACCAGGGCATCAGCCAGGACCTGGCCTGGGTCTCCCTCTCCAAGATCAAGAAGGACCACCCGGAGATCGAACTCAAGTACCTGCCGCCCTACCAGCGGAAGCTGGTCGAGGCGACCATCGCCGACGGCGACCTCTACGGCGCCCGCGCGAAGATCGAGGAACTGTCGGTACAGGCCTCCGCGTGCAAGAAGCAGGCCGAGCGGCGCTCCGCCGAGAGCGAGAAGAACGCGAAGACCGGCGAGGGCGAGGCCGGAGGCACCACGGGAACCACACCCGCCTCCTTCACGTCCAAGGTCTCGCCGACACCGAACCCCTCGGGTTCGGCGAAGGCACCGGAGCAGTCCACGCCCCCGTCCACGACCGCACCCACTTCCAGCCCTGGCCCCAGCCTCTCGGAGGAGGAGCAGAAGGTCGTCTCCCTGTGCGGTAAGCAGTAGGCAAGCCGTGAGAGGCCCTGTCACACGATGAGCAGTACTACCAACCCGTCGACGCAGCACACGTCCACGATCGGCGCGATCGGCGCACCCAGCCGCCGCAACACCGAGCTCGCGCTCCTGGTGTTCGCCGTCGTCATCCCGGTCTTCGCCTACGCCAACGTAGGGCTGGCCATCAACGACGAGCTGCCCACCGGGCTGCTGAGCTACGGCCTGGGCCTCGGCCTGATGGCGGGCGTCGGTCACCTCGCCGTACGGAAGTTCGCCCCGTACGCGGACCCGCTGATGCTGCCACTGGCCACCCTGCTCAACGGCATCGGCCTGGTCGCCATCTGGCGCCTGGACCAGTCGAAGCGACTGCAGGCGAGCAGCACGTTCGTCGAGGCGGCGCCACGCCAGCTGATGTACTCCGCGCTCGGTGTCGCCCTGTTCATGGCCGTACTGCTCTTCCTCAAGGACCACCGCGTCCTGCAGCGCTACACCTACATCTCCATGGCCGGCGCGCTGATCCTGCTGCTCCTGCCCCTGGTCCCGGGCCTCGGCCACAACGTCTTCGGCGCCAAGATCTGGATCAAGATCCCCGGTCTCGGCACCCTGCAGCCCGGCGAGTTCGCCAAGATCGTCCTCGCGGTCTTCTTCGCGGGCTACCTCATGGTCAAGCGCGACGCCCTGGCCCTCGCCAGCCGCCGCTTCATGGGGCTCTACCTCCCCCGCGGACGCGACCTCGGCCCGATCATCGTCGTCTGGATCATCTCCATCCTGATCCTGGTCTTCGAGACCGACCTCGGCACCTCGCTGCTGTTCTTCGGCATGTTCGTGATCATGCTGTACGTCGCCACCGAGCGGACCAGCTGGATCGTCTTCGGTCTGCTGATGTCCGCGGTCGGCGCCGTCGGCGTGGCGAGCTTCGAGTCGCACATCCAGACCCGCGTGCAGGCCTGGCTCGACCCGATGCACGAGTTCGAGCTCAGCCGCGCCGGGGTCCAGGACGGCATCGTCCACTCCGAGCAGGCCATGCAGGCCCTGTGGGCCTTCGGCTCCGGCGGCACCCTCGGCACCGGCTGGGGCCAGGGCAACTCCGACCTCATCGGCTTCGCCGCCAACTCCGACTTCATCCTCGCCACCTTCGGCGAGGAGATCGGCCTGGCCGGCGTCATGGCGCTGCTCCTGCTCTACGCGCTGATCGTGGAGCGCGGCGTGCGCACCGCCCTCGCCGCCCGCGACCCGTTCGGCAAGCTGCTCGCCATCGGCCTGTCCGGCGCCTTCGCGCTCCAGGTCTTCGTCGTCGCCGGCGGCGTCATGGGTCTCATCCCGCTGACCGGTATGACGATGCCCTTCCTGGCGTACGGCGGTTCCTCCGTCATCGCCAACTGGGCGCTGATCGGCATCCTGCTCAGGATCAGCGACACCGCCCGCCGTCCGGCGCCCGCCCCCGCCACCAATCCCGACGCCGAGATGACCCAGGTGGTCCGCCCGTGAACAAGCCCCTGCGCCGGGTCGCGATCTTCTGCGGCCTGCTCATCCTCGCCCTGCTCATCCGGGGCAACTGGCTGCAGTACGTCCAGGCCGACGAGCTGGCCTCCGACGACGAGAACCGCCGCGTCAACATCGAGCGCTACGCCACCCCGCGCGGCAACATCATCGTCGACGGCAAGGCCATCACCGGGTCCGTCGAGTCCAAGAGCGGCGACTACAAGTTCAAGCGCACCTGGACCGACGGTGCCATGTGGGCGCCGGTCACCGGCTTCTCCTCGCAGGCCTTCGGCGCCAACCAGCTGGAGAAGCTGGAGGACGGCATCCTCACCGGCAACGACGACCGGCTCTTCTTCCGCAACACCCTCGACATGATCACGGGCAAGCCGAAGGAGGGCGGCAGCGTCGTCACCACCCTCGACGCCGCCGCGCAGAAGGCCGCGTACGAGGGCCTCGGCGACAAGAAGGGCGCCGTCGCCGCGATCGACCCGCAGACCGGCAAGATCCTGGCACTGGCCTCCACGCCGTCGTACGACCCGTCGAAGTTCGCCGGGACCTCCGACGAGGACGCCAAGGCCTGGCAGGCGGTCCAGAAGAAGAACAACCCCGACGACCCGATGCTGAACCGGGCACTGCGCGAGACCTACTCGCCGGGCTCCACCTTCAAGGTGGTCACCGCCGCGGCGGCGCTGGAGGAGGGCTTGGTCGACGACATCGACGCCAAGACCGACACTCCGGAACCGTGGATCATGCCGGACACCACCACGCCCCTGCGCAACCACGGGAACATCCCCTGTGAGAACGCCACCCTGCGCGTGGCGATGCAGTACTCCTGCAACAGCGTCTTCGGCAAGCTCAGCCACGAGGTCGGCAACGAGAAGATGATCGAGTACGCGGAGAAGTTCGGCTACAACAACCCCGAGCTGGACACCCCCGTCCGCGCCGCCGAGAGCATCTTCCCCGAGGACAACAGGTCGCAGAACGCCATGGCCGGCATCGGCCAGGCCTCCAACCGCGCCACCCCGCTCCAGATGGCCATGGTCACCGCCGCCATCGCCAACGACGGCAAGCTGATGAAGCCGTACATGGTCGACCAGCTCAAGGCCGCGAACCTGGACACCATCGAGACGACCGAACCGCAGGAGCTGTCCCAGCCCCTCTCCTCGGAGAACGCCCAGAAGATCCAGGAAATGATGGAGACCGTCGTCGAGGACGGCACCGGAGGCAACGCCAAGATCGACGGAGTCACCGTCGGCGGCAAGACCGGTACCGCCGAGCGCGGCATCAACAACAGCGAGAAGCCCTACGCCTGGTTCATCTCGTACGCCAAGACCGACCAGGGTTCCCCGGTCGCCGTCGCCGTCGTCGTCGAGGACAGCAAAGCGACCGGTGCCGACATCACCGGCGGTGGCCTGGCCGCACCGATCGCCAAGGACGTGATGGAGGCGGTCCTCAAGGGCAAGCAGTGACCCCGGTCACTTTTACTTCACATCGGTGCACGTTGCGGTACCGGTCCCGTATCGGCTGACGCACTTGGCCAGGTCACACAAAAAGAGCCGGGTACGGTAGGCCCGGACGGCAGCCTCCGGCGGCACGCGTGTGCCGCCCGGGACCGACGGAGAGGGCTGGTAGTAGCTATGGAAGAGCCGCGTCGCCTCGGCGGCCGGTACGAGCTGGGCCCGGTGCTCGGCCGTGGTGGCATGGCGGAGGTTTACCACGCGCATGACACCAGGCTCGGACGCCAGGTGGCGGTGAAGACGCTCCGCGCGGACCTCGCACGCGACCCGTCCTTCCAGGCCCGGTTCCGCCGGGAGGCCCAGTCGGCCGCCTCGCTCAACCATCCCGCGATCGTCGCGGTCTACGACACGGGCGAGGACTACATCGACGGGGTCTCCATCCCGTACATCGTCATGGAGTACGTCGACGGCTCCACGCTCCGTGAGCTCCTGCACAGCGGCCGCAAGCTGCTGCCGGAGCGGACGCTGGAGATGACCATCGGCATCCTCCAGGCCCTGGAGTACTCCCACCGGGCCGGCATCGTCCACCGCGACATCAAGCCGGCCAACGTCATGCTGACGCGCAACGGCCAGGTCAAGGTCATGGACTTCGGCATCGCCCGCGCGATGGGCGACTCCGGCATGACGATGACCCAGACCTCGGCCGTCATCGGCACCGCCCAGTACCTCTCGCCGGAGCAGGCCAAGGGCGAGCAGGTCGACGCGCGCTCCGACCTGTACTCCACCGGCTGCCTGCTGTACGAGCTGCTGACCGTCCGGCCGCCCTTCGTGGGCGACTCCCCGGTCGCGGTCGCCTACCAGCACGTACGGGAGGAGCCGCAGCCGCCGAGCGTCTTCGACCCCGAGATCACGCCCGAGATGGACGCGATCGTGCTGAAGGCGCTGGTCAAGGACCCTGACTACCGGTACCAGTCGGCCGACGAGATGCGCGCCGACATCGAGGCCTGCCTCGACGGCCAGCCCGTCGCGGCGACCGCCGCACTGGGCGCGGTCGGCTACGGCGGCTACCCCGACGAGCAGCCGACGACGGCCCTGCGCCAGGACGCCGGCGCCGCGGCGGCGACCTCGATGCTGCCGCCCATGAACCCGGACGACGGCGGCTACGGCTACGACGACCGCCAGAGCCGCCGACGCCAGCCGAAGAAGACCAACACCTCGACGATATTGCTGGTCGTGGCGGGTGTCCTGGTCCTCATCGGCGCGATCCTGATCGGCCGCTGGGCCACCAGCGGCGACGGCGTGGGCAATGACATGATCGCGACCCCGAACTTCGTCGGCGAGACCAAAGCGGACGCCGAAAAACTCGCCGTCAACGGCGACTTGCAACTGACCTTCGAAGAAGCACCCTGCGAGAACCAGAGCAAGGGCAAGATCTGCGACCAGGACCCCGACGCGGGCACCGAGGTCGACAAGGACTCCACCGTCACCCTGACCGTGTCCACCGGGGCGCCGAAGGTGGCGGTGCCAGACGTGCAGGGCCTCACCTACGAGAAGGCGAAGTCCCAGCTCGAGGAGAAGGGTTTCACGGTCGAACAGGAGACGGAGGTCTCCGACCAGACCCCGGGTGTGGTCATCGGACAGGACCCCGAGGGCGACACGGAGCAGGAGAAGGGCAGCACGATCACCCTCACCGTCGCCAAGGAGGCGGACAAGGCCACCGTGCCCGACGTCACCAACAGGACCTGTGACGAGGCCACGGCGCAGATGACCGCCAACGAACTCGTCGGCAACTGCGTCGAGGTGGAGACGGACAACCAGGCCCTGGTCGGCAAGGTCATCGGCACCGATCCCCAGCAGGGCACCCAGCTCGCCAAGAACTCGCCGGTGACCATCCAGATCGGCAAGGCCAAGGAGAACCAGACCTTCGCCATGCCGAAGGTCACTCAGATGACGGTCGCTGCAGCCAAGCAGGTACTCGCCCAGGCAGGCCTGCAACTCGAGAGGGTTCAGGGCGGGGGCGACGACAACGCCACGGTGCTTCAGAGCACCCCGCCGGAAGGCCAGCAGGTCAAGAAGGGTGACAAGGTCACCCTGATCGCCATCGGCGGCCAGCAGGGCGGCGACAACAGGGGCAATAACGACGGTATCTTCGGCGGTCTCACCGGCTAACCTCGCCGTTTCGGTTGAGGGGATGAGGCGTCGCTGAGGGGCCACTGTCGGGTGGCCGACGTGATTTCGGTGTTCGGACATGGCGGAGACCCGGCGCGGTGGTCGGGTTTCTCCAAGGTCCTTCGGGTCGTCGGCGGTCCGGGATTTACTGGTCAGCCAGCGGGACGGGGCAGTGCGGCGAGGCGGTGGAAGGCCGTGGTCAGTTCGTGTCTCCAGGGCCAGGTCGCCGATATCCGCAAGCACAGGCGGCGGCCGCCGCGGGTGAGGCGTGCGGCGACATGCAGCAGCCGGTAGCGGAGCTTCTTCGGCTCGGCGGCGGCCAGCTCTCCGTCCAGCAGCAGGACGCGGGTCCAGGCCAGCAGATCGATCGCCGTGAGGCTGAGTTCGAGCCAGACGGTGTTGACGACGAAGTGGCGGGAGGGGGAAGCGGCCGGAGCCGGTGGCCTTGCCGTACCGGATGTGGTCCTCGACGGTGGCATGCCCACGGTGGCGGACCTCCAGGAACTGAGCGGAGCCACCGCTGGAGTAAGGGGTGTCGGTGAGGAACACCTGGTGCCGCAGACCCTCGTCCTGGTCGAACAGGAACAGCTGGGCTCCGGGGTGCGGCCGCTCGCGGCGCACGATGATGCGGGTGCCGTCCGGGTAGCCGGCCAGGTCGACCATGCCGGTCAGCTCGGCGACCTCGGCGCCGTCCCGCAGGGTGCCGTCCTGGTCCAGGGCGGGGTACCAGAGCCGGGCGGGCGTGGCCCGGACAGCGCGGCGGACCGGCTCGGTGATGGCGTATCCGACCGAGAAGAAGGTACGGATTCCTTGTTTCCGCAGGCCGCGGACGTGGGCGAGGAAGGCTTTCGCGGATCCGGCACTGTCGGCGCGGATGAGGATGTCGGTGCCGTGCCGGTGCGCGTCGGGGATCTGCACGAGCGCCTGGTCGAACACCGCGATGTGGTCTGCGGCGGTGTTGGCTCCGGAGTTACCGGGCCGCAGCCGCCCCGACACGGCCTCGCCGGTGTTCGCGAGGAAACACAGCAGCGGATGGAAACCGAAGCCGCCCTTGTAGGTCGGGGCTGCCTGTTCCTTTCCGAGTGGCAGGCGACCAGTGTGGCGTCGAGGTCCAGAACCAGGCCGGGAAGCTCGCGTCCGCCGGCCCGCGCAGCAGGTATGCCCCCGCCGGTCTCGGCGGTCTGCATCCAGGCGACTTCCCGGGCTGAAGCGCGGGCCGCTCACAGTGAGGCGAGTGCGGCCTCGTCGGTGTCTGCGAGCAACCGCCAAGCCGTGGGTGTCGAGGCGACCGGGCCGAACACCTCGCCCTGGTCCCGCAGCACGGCCAGATCCGCGACCGCCTCACCGCCGTCGGCGAGCATCACCACCAGGTCGGTGGCGACCCGTCCCGGATCATGCCCGGTCCCGCGCGGCCGAAGCGGCCTGAGAGCGGCGGAGTACGCGGCGGTCAGCCCTGTGGCATCGGCAAGATCAGCCAGCAACCGTGCCCCGGCATGCCCGATCACCCCCGAACCATCGGCACTGACACAGACCTTGGGACGCAACCCGATACTCTGCACGTAGAAAGTGCCCTCCGCCTGGACCGACAGAACCCCTCAGCAAGGTTCATCGTCCCAGGCCAGGAAGGCACTTTCGCGTTTCCGACCCAAGGCCAGTCGTACCCGAGCGAAACGGCGAGGCTAATCAATGCCGCAATAACGATAGACACTCACGAATTCCTCGATTTTCTCCATATAGAGAAGGTCGAGGCGTTTATTTCTCTACGTAAACATTCGTGGCCAATTATCCCATCCGACACCCAAACCCTTGTCCCGTGCGGCTGGCAACCTGTAGCATCCAAGCACTCAACCAAGATCAACTGAGCGGTAACGGACGCACACAAGCCCCTAAAGGCCACAATGAGGTGTCATGAAAAGAAGAGCACTCTCAGCACTCACGGTGCTTTTTGCAATGCTGGGACTATCGTTCACCCTTGCTCCCACAGCTAGCGCTGCTGGGTACGGATGCAACGGCAACCTGATTAATAGCTACCCACTGGTAACCAGCAATAGCTCCGGATACCCGGATGGAAGCCCGTCGTACGGAGTGGTTCACCTCTACTACGATTCATCCTCCGGAAACAATTGTGCGGTGACCGTCGCGAACTCCAACGGCGGCGCCGGAGTTTATAAGGAAATGATGGTCAGTTTGTTCAGGTGTTCCGGAACCTCGATATCGAGCTGCACCTACTACAAGACTGACCTCGGGAATTACGCATCATACGCAGGCCCAGTGTCACTCTACGCGAAGGGCTACTGCGTCATGGTTTCCGGAAGCATCAACTACAAGGGCAAAATCTCGTCCGTTCAGTCGCCTGTCGGCCACTGTGGCTAAACCTTCCTCTTAGGATGGCATAGACACAACCCGGAGGAGCCTCATGACTCAATTCTTTTGGGTTTTGGGGCTCCTGCGTTCTATTCTCCTAAATCTGCAATTGCAGTGACGTCTTAACGCCCGCCGGTGCTGATTGAGCTGGTTTTCACCGCATGGCGAGCCAGGCGGACCGATCCTGGCACGACAACTCCGGGGGCACGACCTGTCGGTGCTGTGACACGCGACAATTCGAGAGTGACAACATGTCACTCTAAGACGTCGTCTCATTTGGGTTCGTAACCTTAAGGCATGACGATCGTGGAGCGGCTGGTCCCGGACGGGTTGTGGGAGTTGTTTCAGCGGGTGGTA
>NZ_JBIRYZ010000009.1:74592-352084 GCF_044390325.1 Streptomyces sp. NPDC018964 | reverse complement strand
ACCACCCGCACCCGCGTGCACCAGCACCGACTCCCCCGCCCGCAGACCCGCCAGATCACGGAAGGCGTACAGGGCCGTCAGGAACACCAGCGGCATCGACGCCGCCTGCTCGTCCGTCCACCCGTCGGGGACGTGGACCAGGAACCGCTCGTCGATGAGGACGGTGTCGGCCAGGCCGCCGGGCACCATGCCCATCACCCGGTCGCCCGGCGCGAAGTCGGTCGCCTCGGGCCCGGTGGCGGTGACGACACCGACCGCCTCGGCTCCGAGCTGTCCCGCTTCCCCCGGGTACATGCCGAGCGCGTTGAGCACGTCGCGGAAGTTCAGCCCGGCCGCCCGCACGTCGAGCCGCACCTGCCGGCCCTCCGGAGCGTCCAGCGCCTCCGGGCACGGAACGAGCGTGAGGGCGTCCAGGTCGCCCTTGCCGGTGCTGTCCAGCCGCCAGGGGCCGTGGGCCGGGGGCAGCAGTCCGGCACCGGTGACCACCCGGTCGAGGCGCCCGACGAGCACCTCCCCGTCCCGTACGACGAACTGGGCGTCGCCGCCCGCCAGGAGCTCCGGCAGCAGCGGCAGCACGGTCTCGACGCGGCTGTCCGCGTCGAGGTCGACGAGGGCAAAGCGGGTGGGGTTCTCGGAGTGCGCGGCGCGCAGCAGACCCCAGACGGCCGCGGCCGCCAGGTCCTCGACCCGGTCGCCGTGCCCGGAGCACATCGCGCCCCGGGTGACGAACACCAGCCGGGCCGTCTCGAAGCGGTCCTGCCGCAGCCACTCCTGCACCAGGTCCAGGGCGTGCGCGAGCAGCGTGTGCGTGGCCTGTGGCACGTCCTCGCCGTGGCCGTCGCCGGAGACGGGGACGCACACCAGGGTCTCGGTGCCGGTGAGACCGGCCAGGGCGGCCGCGGCGGCCTGGGTGCCGAGCGCGGGCAGGACGGCGTGGCGGACCGAGGGGTCGGCGGCGGTCTCGGGAGCGGCGGTCCACTCCAGGCGGAGCAGCGAGTCCAGTTCGGTGCGGCGGGCGGCGGGCACCTGCGTCCCGGCGGGGACGCGCAGCACCAGCGACTCGGCAGACAGGACGGGCGCGCCCTCGACGTCCACGGCGGCGATCGAGACCGAGTCCTCACCCGTGCGGGCGACCCGGAAGCGGACCACGGAGGCGCCGCCCGCGTGCAGCGACACCCCTCCCCACAGGAACGGCAGCAGCTTGTGCTCGTCGTCCAGGCCGGCGAAGCCGACGGACTGGACGGCCGCGTCCAGCAGGGCCGGGTGCATGCCGTAGTAACCGGCGTCGTCCGCCTCCGCCGGGAGCGCGGCCTCGACGAACGCCTCCTCACCGCGCTTCCACACGGCGCGGATGGTGCGGAAGACGGGTCCGTACTCGGTGCGGTCGTAGAAGCCTTCCAGGTCGGCGGCGACCGCGTTCCGCGGGGGCCAGACGCTCGCGTCGAAGCCGGCGGTCCGTGCGTCGGTGCCGAGCACGCCGGCCGCGTGCTCCGTCCAGGCCGCCTCCGGCACGTCGGCGGCCCGCGAGTACAGGCTCACCTTGCGGGCGCCGGACTCGTCGGGCGCCCCGACCCACACCTGGACGACGACGGCCCCGTCCTCGGGCAGCAGCAGCGGTGTGGCGAGGGTGAACTCCTCGACGCACGCGCAGCCGACCTCGTCGCCGGCGCGCACGGCCAGTTCCAGGAAGCCGGTGGCCGGGAAGAGGACCATGCCGCCGCCGACGGTGTGGTCCGCGAGCCAGGGGTGCGTGGTGAGCGACAGGCGCCCGGTGAACAGCACGCCCTCGGAGGCGGCGAGCGCCGTGGCGGCGCCCAGCAGCGGGTGTTCGGCGGGGCGGAGCCCTGCTCCCGTGACATCACCGGTGTGGGCCGCCGGGCGGGGCCAGTACCGCTCGTGGTGGAAGGCGTACGTCGGCAGCGCCACCCGGCGCGCACCCGTCCCCTCGAAGCACGGCGCCCAGTCGATGTCGACGCCGGTGACGTGGAGCCGGGCCAGCGCGGTGAGCAGCGCGCTCTCCTCGGGCCGGTCCCCGCGCAGGGCGGGCACCGACACGACGTCCTGGCCTCCGTCCAGCACCCGCGCGGCCATCCCGGTCAGGACACCGTCAGGGCCCAGCTCCAGGAACGCGTTCACACCGGCACCGGACAACGCCCGCACACCGTCGGCGAACCGCACCGTGCCGCGGACGTGGCGCACCCAGTACTCCGCCGAGCACAGCAGCTCCCGGTCCGCGACCTCACCGGTCACGTTCGAGACGACCGGAATCACCGGCTCGGCATAGCTCAGCCCCTCCGCGACGGCACGGAACTCCGCCAGCATCGGGTCCATCAGCGGCGAGTGGAAGGCGTGGCTCACCGACAGGCGCCGCGTCCTGCGCCCCTGGTCGGCGAACTCAGCGGCAAGGGCGAGGACTTCCGACTCGTCACCGGCGACGACCACGGCGTCCGGGCCGTTGACCGCGGCCACCGACACACCGGCGGTCAGCTCGCGGGTGACCTCCTCCTCGGTGGCCTGGACGGCCACCATGGCACCACCGGACGGCAGTTCCCGCATCAGCCGGGCACGCGCCGCGACCAGCGCGCACGCGTCCTCCAGCGACAGCACCCCGGCCACGTGCGCGGCCGTGATCTCGCCGACCGAGTGACCCGTCACGTAGTCGGGCCGTACGCCCCAGGACTCGACGAGCCGGTACAGGGCCACCTCGACGGCGAACAGCGCGGGCTGCGTGAACCCGGTGGTGTCGAGGAGCTCCGCCTCCGGCGTGCCCTCCTCCGCGAACAGCACCTCCCGCAACGGCCGCTCCAACTCGGCGTCCAGCCGCGCCAGTACGGTGTCCAGCGCCTCGGCGAACACCGGGAACCGGGCATACAGCTCACGTCCCATCCCCGCACGCTGCGACCCCTGCCCCGAGAACAGCACCGCCAACGACCGCTCGACGGCACGACCACGCGCCACCTCGACCGGTGCCCCGCCCTCGACGCCCGCGAGCAGCACCGCCCGGTGCTCGAACACCGACCGTCCGGAGGCCAGCGAGTAGCCCACGTCCAGGACGGACCCGGTGTCGAAGGACGTCACCCGGTCGATCTGTCCCGGCAGGGCGTCCTCGGACCGCGCCGAGACGGGCCACGGCACCAGGACCGGCGAGACGGACGGCGCGGTGGCCGGCTCCGGTTCCGGCGCGGCCGGTTCGGGCTGTTCGAGGATGACGTGGGCGTTGGTGCCGCTGAGGCCGAAGGACGACACACCGGCACGCCACGGCCGGTCCGTGTCCGGCCACGCGGTCGGCTCGGTGAGGAGGCGCACCGCGCCCGCCTCCCAGTCGACGTGCGTGGAGGGCCGGTCGACGTGGAGGGTCCTGGGCAGTTCGCCGTGGCGCATGGCGAGCACCATCTTGATGACGCCGGCGACACCGGCGGCGGCCTGGGTGTGCCCGATGTTCGACTTGATGGAGCCGAGCAGCAGCGGGCGCTCCGGGTCGCGGTCGCGGCCGTAGGTGGCCAGCAGGGCCTGCGCCTCGATGGGGTCGCCGAGGGTCGTGCCCGTGCCGTGCGCCTCGACGGCGTCCACGTCGGCGGGGGTGAGCCCAGCGCTCGCCAGGGCCTGCCGGATGACGCGCTGTTGGGAGGGCCCGTTGGGGGCGGTCAGGCCGTTGGAGGCGCCGTCCTGGTTGATGGCCGAGCCGCGGACCACGGCGAGGACCTCGTGCCCGTTGCGGCGGGCGTCCGAGAGGCGCTCCAGGACGAGCAGGCCGACGCCCTCGGACCAGCCGGTGCCGTCGGCGGCGTCCGCGAACGCCTTGCACAGGCCGTCGCCGGCCAGGCCGCCCTGCCGGGTGAAGCCGGAGAAGTTCATCGGGGTCGACAGCACGGTGACGCCGCCCGCGAGGGCGAGGGAGCTCTCGCCGCTGCGCAGGGACTGGGCGGCGAGGTGCAGGGCGACCAGGGAGGAGGAGCAGGCGGTGTCGACGGTGAGCGCCGGGCCCTCCAGGCCGAGGGCGTAGGAGACCCGGCCGGAGATGACGCTGGTGGCGAGGCCGGTGCTGGCGTGGCCCTCGACGTCCTCGCGGGAGGTCATCACCAGGGTCGCGTAGTCCTGGCCGGTGGTGCCGACGAAGACGCCGGTGGCGCTGCCGCGCAGGCTCTGCGGGTCGATGCCGGCGCGTTCGAACGCCTCCCAGGACGTCTCCAGGAGCAGCCGCTGCTGCGGGTCCATGGCGAGGGCCTCGCGCGGGGAGATCCCGAAGAAGCCGGCGTCGAAGCCGCCCACGTCGTGCAGGAAGCCGCCGCGGCGGGTGGCGCTGACGCCCCGGTTGTCGTGGCCTCCGCCGAACAGGGCGTCCAGGTCCCAGCCGCGGTCGGTCGGGAACGCGGTGATGCGGTCCTCGCCGTCGGCGAGCATCCGCCACAGTTCGTCGGGGGTGGTGATGCCGCCGGGCATGCGGCAGGCCATGCCGACGATGACCACCGGGTCGTCGGCGACGTCGGCGGACACGAGGGGGGCGCCCGCGTCGCCGTGTTCGTCGAGGAGTTCGGCGACCAGGTGCTCGGCGAGGCCGTGCGGGGTCGGGTAGTCGAAGACGAGGGTGGCGGTCAGCCGCAGGCCGGTGGCGGTGGTGAGGCGGTTGCGCAGTTCGACGGCGGTGAGCGAGTCGAAGCCGAGTTCGCGGAACTCACGGCCGGGTTCGATGGCCTTGGGCGAGGAGTGGCCGAGCACGGCGGCGGCCTCGGCCCGTACCAGTTCGACGAGGTGGCGGACGCGCTCGTCCTCGGGGAGGGCCAGCAGGCGGCGGGTCAGGTCGGCGGCGGTGCTCGCGCCGCCGACGGCGGTGGCGGCGGCGCGCCGGGTGCCGCGCACCAGGTTGCGCAGCAGCGGGGGCACCTCGCCCTGGACGCGCAGGTCGCCGCCGGTGGAGCCGATGGGGACCACGAGGGGTT
This sequence comes from Streptomyces sp. NPDC018964, assembly GCF_044390325.1. Classification (NCBI taxonomy): domain Bacteria; kingdom Bacillati; phylum Actinomycetota; class Actinomycetes; order Kitasatosporales; family Streptomycetaceae; genus Streptomyces; species Streptomyces sp. NPDC018964. Next base: position 347,147 of record NZ_JBIRYZ010000009.1, on the reverse strand, counting down.
CGGCGGAGCCGGTGGCGGTGTCGAAGAGGGCGAGGCCGTGCTCGACGGGGAGGGGGGCGGCGCCGGAGGCGGCGATGCGCCGCATGTCCGCGTCGGAGAGGGTGCCGGTCATGCCGGCGTTCTGCTCCCAGGCGCCCCAGGCCAGGGAGAGGGCGGGCAGGCCGGCGGCGGACCGCTGCTGGGCGAGCGCGTCCAGGAAGACGTTGGCCGCCGCGTAGTTGCCCTGACCGGCGCTGCCCATCACACCGGACACCGAGGAGAACATGACGAACGCGGCCAGGTCCAGGCCCTGGGTGAGTTCATGCAGGTGCCAGGCGGCGTCCACCTTCGGCCGCAGCACCTTCGAAACCCGCTCCGCCGACAGGGACGTCACCACACCGTCGTCGAGGACACCGGCGGCGTGGACGACCGCGGTCAGCGGGTGCGCCGTGTCGATCCCGGCGAGCAGTGCCTCGGCCGCCTCGCGGTCGGCGATGTCGCAGGCGGTGATGTCGACGACCGCCCCGGCGGCCGTGAGTTCGTCCCGCAGCTCGGCGGCGCCCTCGGCGTCGACGCCCCGGCGGGACACCAGGAGGAGACGGCGCACGCCCCGCGCGGTCACCAGGTGGCGGGCCAGTTCCCGGCCCAGGCCTCCCGTACCGCCGGTGATGAGGACGGTGCCGTCGGGGTTCCAGCGCGGCGGCATCGTCAGCACGATCTTGCCCACGTGCTGGGCCCGGCTCATGAACCGGAACGCCTCACGCGCCCGCCGCACGTCCCACACCGTCACCGGCAGGGGCCGCAGCGCCCCCTCGGCGAACAGACCCACCAGCTCCCGCAGCATCTCCCCCGTACGGTCGGGACCCGCCTCACCCAGATCGAACGCCCGATAGGCCACCCGCTCGACCGCCCGCGGGTCCCGGATGTCGGTCTTGCCCATCTCCAGGAACCGGCCACCGTCCGCCGTCAGCCGCAGCGACGCGTCCACGAACTCACCCGCGAGCGCGTTCAGCACCACATCCACGCCCCGGCCACCGGTCACCGCCCGGAACTTCTCCTCGAAGCCCAGATCACGCGACGACGCGATGTGATCGTCATCCAGCCCCAGAGCCCGCAGCGTGTCCCACTTGCCCTCGCTCGCGGTCGCGAACACCTCCGCGCCCAGATGCCGGGCCAGCTGCACCGCAGCCATGCCCACACCACCCGCACCCGCGTGCACCAGCACCGACTCCCCCGCCCGCAGACCCGCCAGATCACGGAAGGCGTACAGGGCCGTCAGGAACACCAGCGGCATCGACGCCGCCTGCTCGTCCGTCCACCCGTCGGGGACGTGGACGAGGTAGCGCTCGTCGATGAGGACGGTGTCGGCCAGGCCGCCGGGGACCATGCCCATCACCCGGTCGCCGGCCCGCAGCCCGGTGGCCTCGGGGCCGGTCTCGGCGACGACGCCGACGGCCTCCGAGCCGAGGAGTCCGGCCTCACCCGGGTACATGCCGAGCGCGTTCATCACGTCGCGGAAGTTCAGCCCGGCCGCCCGCACGTCGAGCCGCACCTGCCGGCCCTCCGGCGCCTGGAGCGCCTCCGGGGAGGGGGCGAGGGTGAGGGCGTCGAGGGTGCCGCGGTCGTCGCTGTCGAGCCGCCAGGGCAGTCCGGCGGCCGGGAGCAGGCTCGCGCCGCTGGTCAGCCGGGCCAGCCGGGCGACGCGCACGGTGTCGTCACGGACGACGAACTGGGTGTCTCCCCCGGCCAGCAGGGCGGGCAGCCGTCCCAGCAGTGTGCGGGCGGTGGCGCCCGTGGTGTCCGCGTCGAGGTCGAGCAGGGCGAAGCGGCCCGGGTTCTCGGCCTCGGCGCTGCGGATCAGGCCCCAGGCGGCGGCAGCGGCGAGGTCGCGCACCCGCTCGCCGGTGTCGGCGGCGACGGCGCCGCGCGTGACGAACACCAGCCGGGACGGTCCGGACGGGTTCAGCCCCAGCCACTCGCGCACCAGGTCGAGGGCGCGGGCGGTGAGGGTGTGGGCGGCGGCGGGCAGTTCGCCGCCGCCGTCGCCCAGCGGTACCAGGACCAGCTCGGGCCGCGGTGAGGCGGCCACACTGTCGGCGAGGGCGGTGAGCGGGGTGCCCGGCAGTCCCGTGCCGCTGCCGAGGACGGCGCAGGGGACGTCCGTGTCGGCGCCGGTGTCGGGGGCGGGGGTCCACTGGAGGCGGAGCAGGCCGTCCTGTGCGCTGCCGCGCAGCGCGGGGGCCTGGATGGCGGAGGGGACGCGCAGGATCAGCGACTCGGCGGAGAGCACGGGCGCGCCCTCGACGTCGACCGCGGCGATGGAGACGGAGTCCTCGCCGACCCGGGCGACGCGGACGCGGACCACGGAGGCGCCGCCCGCGTGCAGGGACACCCCGGACCAGGAGAACGGCAGCAGCTTCTTGCCGTCACCGAGGCCGACGAAGCCGACGGACTGCACGGCCGCGTCGAGCAGGGCCGGGTGCATGCCGTAGTACTCGGCGTCGTCGACCTGGCTCGGCAGGGCGACCTCGACGAACGCCTCGTCGCCGCGCCGCCAGACGGCGCGCAGTCCCTGGAAGACGGGGCCGTACTCGGTGCGTTCGTAGAAGCCTTCGAGGTCGGCGGCGACGGCGCCGCGCGGGGGCCAGACGCTCGCGTCGAAGGGGGTGGTGCGCTCGCCGGTGGTGAGGACGCCGTTGGCGTGCTCGGTCCAGCGCTGCTCCGGGTCGTCCATGGTCTGCGAGTAGACGGTGACCTTGCGGGCGCCGGTCTCGTCCGGGGCGCCGACCCACACCTGGACGACGGCGGCGGCGTTCTCGGTGAGGATGAGCGGTTTGGCGAGGGTGAGTTCGTCGATGCGGTCGCAGCCGACCTGGTCGCCGGCGCGGACGGCGAGTTCCAGGAAGCCGGTGGCGGGGAAGGCGACGACGCCGCCCACCGTGTGGTCCATCAGCCAGGGGTGGGTCTGCGCGGAGAGGCGTCCGGTGAACAGGACCCCGTCGAGGCCGGCGAGGGAGACCGCGGCGCCCAGCAGGGGGTGTTCGGCGGAGACCAGGCCGGCGGCCGACACGTCGCCGGCGGCGGCCATCAGGACGGGCCAGTACCGCTCGTGCTGCCACGGGTAGGTGGGCAGGTCGGTGCGGCGCGCGCCGGTCCCGTCGAAGCAGCGGGCCCAGTCGACGCCGACGCCCGCGACGTGCAGCCGGGACAGGGCGGTGAGCAGGGCGCGTTCCTCGGCGCGGTCCTTGCGCAGGGCGGCCGCGGACACGGTGTCGGCGGTGCCGTCGAGCACCCGCGCGGCCATGCCGGTGAGGACGCCGTCGGGGCCCAGTTCCAGGAAGGCGTCGGCGCCGGCGGCGGCCAGGGCGCGTACGCCGTCGGCGAAGCGCACGGCCTGCCGTACGTGGCGCACCCAGTAGTCGGCGGAGCACAGCAGTTCGGGGCCGGCGATCTCGCCGGTCACGTTGGAGACGACCGGGAGGAGCGGTTCGTGGTAGGTGAGGGTCTCCGCGACGGCGCGGAAGGCGTCGAGCATCGGCTCCATCAGCGGCGAGTGGAAGGCGTGGCTCACCGACAGGCGCCGCGTCCTGCGGCCCCGGTCGGCGAATCCGGCGGCGAGGGCGAGGACTTCCCTCTCGTCACCGGCGACGACCACGGCGTCCGGGCCGTTGACCGCGGCCACCGACACACCGGCGGTCAGCTCGCGGGTGACCTCCTCCTCGGTGGCCTCGATCGCCGTCATGGCGCCGCCCGCCGGAAGTTGTGCCATCAGCCGGGCGCGGGCGGCGACCAGGGCGCAGGCGTCGTCCAGGGACAGCACGCCCGCCACGTGCGCGGCGGCGATCTCACCGACCGAGTGGCCCCCGACGAACTCCGGTGTCACGCCCCACGACTCGACGAGCCGGTACAGGGCGACCTCGACGGCGAACAGCGCGGGCTGGGTGTAGCCGGTGGTGTCGAGGAGTTCCGCCTCGGGGGTGCGGCGCGCGGCGAAGACGACGTCGCGCAGCGGGCGGTCGAGGTCGCGGTCGAGCCGGTCCAGTACGGCGTCGAGGGCTTCGGCGAACACCGGGAAGCGGGCGTACAGTTCACGGCCCATGCCGGGCCGCTGGGAGCCCTGGCCGGAGAACAGGACGGCCAGTGAGCGTTCCGTGGCCCGGCCGCGGGCCACCTCGGTGGGTACGCCGTCGGCGCCGGTGAGCAGCACGGCCCGGTGCTCGAAGACCGAGCGGCCGGTGGCGAGGGAGTAGCCGGTGTCGAGGGCGGTGGCGTCGGTGGGTGCGGTGAGCTGCGCGAGGCGGTCCCGCAGGGCGTCCTCGGTCCTGGCGGAGACCGGCCACGGCACGATCCCCGGGGTGAGGGGCGGGGTGGCGGGCTCTTCGGGCTCCGGGGCCGGTTCGGCCTGTTCCAGCAGGACGTGGGCGTTGGTGCCGCTGATGCCGAAGGAGGACACGCCGGCCCGGCGGGGGCGGCCGGTCTCCGGCCAGGGGGTGCGTTCGGTGAGCAGGCGTACCGCGCCCGCGTTCCAGTCGACGTGGCGGGAGGGCCGGTCGGCGTGCAGGGTGGGCGGCAGGACGCCGTGGCGCATGGCCATGACCATCTTGATGACGCCGGCGACACCGGCGGCGGCCTGTGCGTGTCCGATGTTCGACTTGATGGAGCCGAGGAGCAGCGGGCGCTCGGGGTCGCGGTCCTGGCCGTAGGTGGCGAGGAGGGCCTGGGCCTCGATGGGGTCGCCGAGGGGGGTGCCGGTGCCGTGGGCCTCGACGGCGTCGACGTCGGCGGTGGTCAGGCCGGCGGTGTGCAGGGCGCGCTGGATGACGCGCTGCTGGGCGGGGCCGTTGGGGGCGGTGAAGCCGTTGGAGGCGCCGTCCTGGTTGACGGCGGAGCCGCGGATCACGGCGAGGACGGGGTGGCCGTTGCGGCGGGCGTCGGAGAGGCGTTCCAGCAGGAGCATGCCGACGCCCTCGGACCAGCCGGTGCCGTCGGCGTCGTCGGAGAACGCCTTGCAGCGGCCGTCGCCGGCCAGTCCGCCCTGGCGGCTGAACTCCATCAGGGAGCCGGGCGCGGACATGACGTTGACGCCGCCCGCGAGGGCGAGGCCGCACTCCCCGGCGCGCAGCGCGTGGACGGCGGCGTGCAGGGCGACCAGGGAGGAGGAGCAGGCGGTGTCGACGGTGACGGCCGGGCCCTCCAGGCCGAGGGTGTAGGAGAGGCGGCCGGAGGTGGCGCTGGCGGCGATGCCGGTGCCGATGTCGCCGGTGGCGTCGGCCAGGGAACGGACCAGCAGGTAGGCGTAGTCCTGGCCGTTGGTGCCGACGAAGACGCCGGTGGCGCTGCCACGCAGGCTGTGCGGGTCGATGCCGGCCCGTTCCAGGGTCTCCCAGGACGTTTCGAGCAGCAGGCGCTGCTGCGGGTCCATGGAGACGGCCTCGCGCGGGGAGATCCCGAAGAAGGCGGCGTCGAAGTCGGCGACGCCGTCGAGGAATCCGCCCTGCTGGCTGACGGAGTGGCCGCGGGCGTCGACGCCCGCGTCGCGCAGGGCGTCGAGGTCCCAGCCGCGGTCGGTGGGGAAGCCGGAGATGGCGTCGGTGCCGGACTCGACGAGCCGCCACAGGTCCTCGGGGGAGGTGACGCCTCCGGGGTAGCGGCAGCTCATCGCGACGACGGCGACGGGCTCCGCGGCGGCTGCCGCGAGTTCCCGGTTCTGCCGGCGCAGCCGTTCGGTCTCCTTGAGCGAGGCCCGGAGAGCTTCGACAACTTTTTCGCTGGGCGTGGTCATGGTCGCTCCGTCAGTCCCGCTGTTCGTCAAGGTTGCCGTTGAGTGCCGCCTGCACGAGGTCGTCGACCTCCATGGCGTCGATGGACGCGTCGGACACGTCCTCGGCGCCGGTGTCCCGCGCCGGTGTCCCGGCCGCCGGTGCCTGGGCCCGTCCGGCGAGCTTCAGGAGCGGTTCCAGGACGCCGATCTCCCGCAGCCGGTCGAGGGGCACCGAGGCGAGGACGGCGCGCAGCGCGGTCTCGTCGGTGGTCTCGCCGGTGGTCCCGCCGCCCGGGGTGCCGGCGGGCAGCAGCCGGCCGAGGACGTGCTCGGCGAGGGCGGCGGGGGTGGGGTGGTCGAAGACGAGGGTGGCGGACAGGGTGAGTCCGGTGGCGGCGCCCAGCTGGTTGCGCAGCTCGACGGCGCCGAGTGAGTCGAAGCCGAGGTCGCGGAAGGCCCGGTCGGGGCCCACCAGGTCGGTTCCGGTGTGGCCGAGGACCTCGGCGGCGCGTTCCCGCACCAGGGTGAGCACCGCGCCCAGGCGCCGGTTGCCGGGCAGCCGGGCCAGCCGGTCGCGCAGGGCGGGCGCGTCCCGTCCGGCGTCGTCCCCGGCGGTGGTCGCGGCGGCCGTGAGGGCGGCGTGGGCGGGCATCTCCGTCAGCAGGGCGCTGGGCCGCACCGTGGTGAAGGCCCGTACGAACCGCTCGGGGTCGACGTCGGCGACGACCGCGACCGGGTCGCTCCCGGTGACGGCCTGGCGCAGTGCCAGGACCGCGAGATCCGGGTCGAGCGGCCGGATGCCGGTGCGCCGGGCGAGGGCGGCGGCGCGGTCGTCGCCGGCCATGCCGTCGCCGCCCCAGGCGCCGTAGGCGACGGAGGTGGCGGGCAGGCCGTCGGCGCGGCGGCGTTCGGCGAGGGCGTCGAGGACCGCGTTGGCCGCCGCGTAGTTGCCCTGGCCGGGGTTGCCGACCGCGGCGGACGCGGAGGAGAACAGGGCGAAGACGTCCAGGTCGTGGCCGCGGGTCAGCTCGTCCAGGAGGAGCGCGCCGGTGACCTTGGCGTGGAAGACCGTCTCGAACCGTTCGGGGGTGAGACCGTCGAGCACGCCGTCGTCGAGGACGCCCGCGGTGTGCACGACGCCGGTGAGGGGCGCGTGGGCGGGGATGTCCGCGAGGACGGCGGCCAGGGCGTCCCGGTCGGCGGTGTCGCAGGCGGTGAGGGTGGCCTCGGCGCCGAGTTCGGCGAGCTCGGCGCGGAGCTTGCCGGCGCCGGGCGCGTCGGGGCCGCGGCGGCTGAGGAGCAGCAGGTGGCGGGCCCCGGCGCCGGCGAGGCGGCGGGCGACGTGGGCGCCGAGGGCGCCGGTGCCGCCGGTGATCAGGACGGTTCCGGTGGGCTGCCAGTCGCGGGGGGTGCCGGGCCGTACGGCGGCGAGGCGGCGGCCGAAGACGGCGGCGGGCCGGATCGCGAGCTGGTCCTCGCCCTCGGGGTCGGCGAGGACCGCCGCGAGCCGCCGCGCGGACCGCTCGTCGAGGGTGTCGGGCAGGTCGACGGTGCCGCCCCAGCGGTGCGGGTACTCCAGGGCCGCGACCCGGCCGAGGCCGTGCACGGCGGCCTGGAGCGGCGCGGGCACGCTCTCGCCGGGCGAGACGGCGACGGCGCCGCGGGTGAGGCACCACAGCGGTGCGTCGACGCGGGCGTCGCCGAGCGCCTGGAGCAGCGCGGTGGTGAGGGTGGCGCCGAGCGGGGTGCCGGGCGCTCCCGGGTCGCCGCCCTCGGCGAGGGCGAGCAGCGACACCACGCCGGTGAACGGGTCTTCGCCGTCCTGGAGTTCGCGCAGCCGGGCGGCGAGGCCGGCCCGGTCGGCGCCGGTGGCCTCCAGGCGGACGGTCGCGGGGCCGAGGAGGCGCAGCACCTCGGCGGTCCACGGTTCGTCGGCGCCTCCGGCGGGCAGCACGGCCAGCCAGGTGCCGGCCGGGGCGCCGGTGGCGGCCCGGTTCAGGGGGCGCCAGGCGATGCGCTGGCGCCAGCCGTCCACGGTGGCCTGGTCGCCGCGCTTGCGGCGCCAGTCCCGCAGCGCGGGCAGCACCCGGGACAGGGACTCCCCGTCGACGCCCAGGTCACCGGCGAGGGCGTCGAAGTCCTCGCCCTGGACGGCCGCCCAGAACGCGGCGTCGCCGTCCCCGGCGCCGGCCGCGGTGTCCGCGGTGGCGGGGGCCGCGTCGGGCCAGAAGCGGCGGCGCCGGAAGGCGTACGTCGGCAGGTCGACGCGGCGGGCGCCGGTGCCGTCGAGCAGCGCGGCCCAGTCGAGGGGCTGCCCGGCGGCGTGCAACCGGGCGACCGCGGCGATCAGGGACCGCTCCTCGTCGCGTCCGGTGCGCAGCGCCGGTACGGCGGCCGGGGCCGGGCGGTTGTCGTCGGCGAGGGCGTCGAAGGTGTCCTGCGCCAGGGAGCAGAGCACGCCGTCGGGCCCGAGCTCCAGGTAGCGGGTGGCGCCGCGGGCGGCGAGGGTGCGTACCCCGTCGCCGAACCGGACGGTGTGGCGGACGTGTTCGATCCAGTACCCGGGGTCGCACACCCGCTCCGGTGCGGCCGTCTCCCCGGTGAGGTTCGACACCAGGGGCAGCGTGGGCGCGGTGTACGACACGCTCCGGGTGACCCTTGCGAAGTCCTCGAGCATGGCGTCCATGTGCAGGGAGTGAAACGCATGGCTCACCCGCAAACGCCTAGTCTTCCGGCCGAGTGCGGTGAACTCCTCGGCGAGGGCGGTGACCGCGTCCTCGTCGCCGGAGACCACGACCGTGTCGGGGCCGTTGACGGCGGCCAGTGACGTCCGGTCGCCGAGCCGTGCGACGGCCTCCTCCTCGCTCGCCCGTACGGCGATCATGGCGCCGCCGGCCGGGAGGGCCTGCATCAGGCGGGCGCGGGCGGCGACGACCGTGCAGGCGTCCTCCAGGGTGAACACCCCGGCGACGTGGGCGGCGGCGATCTCGCCGACGGAGTGCCCGGCCAGCAGGTCCGGGCGGACGCCCCAGGACTCGACCAGCCGGTACAGGGCGACGCCGAGGGCGAACAGCGCGGGCTGGGTGTAGCCGGTGGTGTCCAGCAGGGCGGCCTCGGGGGTGCCCTCCGGCGCGAACATCACCTCGCGCAGCGGCCGGTCGAGCTCCGGGTCGAGGTGGGCGGCGACGGCGTCCAGGGCCTCGGCGAACACCGGGTACCGGTCGTACAGCGCACGGCCGGCGCCGGGCCGCTGGGAGCCCTGGCCGGGGAAGAGGAACGCGGTCCGGCCGCCGGGCACGGCCCGGCCGCGCAGGACGTCCGGGACGGTCCGGTCCGCGGCGAGCGCGGTGAGCGCGTCGAGGAGTTCGGCCCGGTCGGCGGCGACGAGCACGGCGCGGTGCTCGAACGCCGAGCGGGTGGTGCCGAGGGACAGCGCCAGGTCGGCGACCGAGGCGGCCGGGTCCGCGCCGTCGGTGAGCCGGGCGAGCAGGCGGTCCGCCTGCTCGGCGAGGGCGTCCCGGGTGACGGCGGACAGGGCCACCGGCAGCGGTCCCGCGGCCGCCGGGCCCTCCCCGGCGGGCGGGGCCGCCGGCGCGGTGGTGGCGGCCGTGGGCTGCTCCAGGACGACGTGGGCGTTGGTGCCGCTGGCGCCGAAGGAGGAGACGCCCGCGCGGCGCGGACGCCCGGTCTCGGGCCAGGCGGTCGTCTCGGTCAGCAGCCGTACGGCGTCCGGGTCCCAGGCGACGTGCGAGGACGGCGTGCCGACGTGCAGGGTCTTCGGCAGGGTGCCGTGCCGCATCGCCAGGACCATCTTGATGACGCCGGCGACACCGGAGGCGGCCTGGGTGTGGCCGAGGTTGGACTTCACCGAGCCGAGCAGCAGCGGCCGTCCGGCGGGGCGGTCCTGGCCGTAGGTGGCGTGCAGGGCCTGGGCCTCGATCGGGTCGCCGAGCGTGGTGCCGGTGCCGTGCGCCTCGACGGCGTCGACGTCGCGGGCGGTGAGGCCCGCGGCGGCCAGCGCCTTGCGGATGACGCGCTGCTGGGAGGGGCCGTTGGGGGCGGTCAGGCCGTTGGAGGCGCCGTCCTGGTTGATCGCCGAGCCGCGCAGCACGGCGAGGACCTCGTGGTTGTTGCGGCGGGCGTCGGAGAGCCGTTCGACGACGAGGACGCCCACGCCCTCGGCCCACGCGGTGCCGTCGGCGTCGTCGGAGAAGGCCTTGCAGCGGCCGTCCGGGGACAGCGCGCCCATCTCGCCGAACTCGACGAAGCCGACCGGCGTCGACATCACGGTGACACCGCCCGCGAGGGCGAGGGAGCACTCGCCGTTGCGCAGGGCCTGCGCCGCGAGGTGCAGCGCGACCAGCGACGACGAGCAGGCCGTGTCGACGCTGACCGAGGGCCCTTCCAGGCCGAGGGTGTAGGACAGCCGGCCGGAGAGCAGGCTCGCCGACTGGGCGGTCTCGACGTGGCCGACCTGGCCGACGGCGGGACGGTAGTCGCCGCTGCCGCCGCCGACGAACACGCCGGTGTCACCGCCGCGCAGCCCGGCCGGGTCGATGCCGGCCCGCTCCAGGGCCTCCCAGGCGGCCTCCAGCACGATCCGCTGCTGCGGGTCGATGACCAGGGCCTCGCGCGGGGAGATGCCGAAGAAGTCGGGGTCGAAGTCGGCGACGTCGTACAGGAATCCGCCATGGCGGGTGACGCTGCGGCCCCGGCCGTCCCGGTCCCCGTTCAGGAGCCGGTCCAGGTCCCAGCCGCGGTCGGTGGGGAAGGCGCCGATGGCGTCGGTGCCGGCGACGGCCAGCTCCCACAGGTCCTCGGGCGAACGCACTCCGCCCGGGTAGCGGCAGCTCATGCCGACGATGACGATCGGGTCGTCGGCCGTCACGGCGTCCGTCCCGGGCACGGCCGGGGCGGCCGGGCCGGTGTCCTCGCCGAGGAGCCCGGTCAGCAGGTGCGTGGCGAGCGCGGTGGGCGTCGGGTAGTCGAAGACCAGGGTGGCGGGCAGGGTGAGGCCGGTCGCGGTCGCGAGCTGGTTGCGCAGGTCGACGGCGGTCAGCGAGTCGAACCCGAGGTCCTTGAAGGCCTGTTCGGCGGGTACGGCGTCGGCGCCCGCGTGGCCGAGCACCGAGGCGACCTCGGTGCGGACCAGGTCCAGGGCGTACGGGAGCCGGTCCCGCTCGTCGAGCCGCCGCAGCCGGGTGCGGAGCGTGCCGGCGGTGCCGGCGTCCGCGCGGTCGCCGCCGCCGACCGCGTCCAGGGCGCGCCGCGCCTCGGGCAGTTCGGTGAACAGGCGGCCGGGCCGGGTGCGGGTGAAGGCGGGCGCGAAGCGGTCCCACAGCACGTCGGCGACGGTCACCGAGGCCGGTGCCGACGGGTCGGCGACGGCGTCGCCGACGACCGCGCCGAGCACGGTCAGGGCCCGGTCCGGGTCCATCGCGGGCAGGCCGTTGGCGCGCAGGTGGGCGGCGAGCCCGTCCGGCCCGGCGCCGACCCAGGCGCCCCAGGAGACGGCGACCGCGGTACGGCCCTCCGCCCGGCGTTCCTGGGTGACGGCGTCCAGGTAGGCGCCCGCGGCGGCGCCGGCTCCCTGACCGCTGACGCCCCAGATGCCGGAGATGGAGCCGAACACGACGAAGGCGTCCAGGTCCCGGTCCCCGGTGGCCGCGTCCAGCGCGTCGAGGTCCCGGCGCACGGCGGCGAGGAGAGTGTCGGCGTCCTCGGCGGGGGTCCCGTCGTCGCCGGTGTGGATCACGGCGGTGAGCGGACGGTCGCCGGGCAGGGCGTCCACCGCGTCGGCGAGGACGGCAGGGTCCGCCGGGTCGTGCACGACCGCCGTGAACTCCGTCTCCGAATCGGCGAGTTCGGCACGCAGCGCGTCGAGCGCGCGGGCTTCGGCCTCACCGCGGACGGCCAGCAGTACGCCGGTGGCGCCGTTCCCGGCCAGCCAGCGGGCGACGTGACCGGCGAAGCCCTCGGGGCCGCCGGTGACCAGCACGGTGCCGGTGGGCCGCCAGGGGGCGTCCGGGCGCTGTGCCGCCGCCCGGACCAGCCGCCGGCCGTAGGCGCCGGAGGCGCGCAGCGCGACCTGGTCCTCGGCGTCCGGACCGGTCGCGGTCAGGACGGCCCGCAGGCGCTCGGCGGTGCGGGCGTCGGCCACGTGGTCGACGTCGACGAGACCGCCCCAGCGGTCGGGCCGCTCCAGGGCGGTGACCCGGCCCATGCCCCAGACGGCCGCCTGCGCGGGGTCCGCCCCGGCCTCGGAACGGCCGACGGAGACGGCGCCCCGGGTGACGGCCCACAGGCGGCCGGTGATCCCGGCGCCGTCCAGGGCGTCCAGCAGGGTGCCGGGCCAGGCGGCACCGGACGGCAGGGCACGGTCACTGCTGTCCGCAGCGAACAGGGACACCGCACCGGCGTACTCGGTGCCGTCGGCGGCCTCCGCCAGCCGTGCGGCGAGCGCGGTGTCGTCCGGGGCGCAGACCACGCGCACCGCGTCCGCGCCGAGGGCGCCGGCGAGGGCCTCGGCCCACGGGTCGCCGTCGAGCACGGTGGGGATCAGGACGAGCCAGGGACCGTCGGCGGCCGGGGAGGTGACGGCGCCGACCGTCAGCGGACGCCAGGTCACCCGGTACCGCCAGCCGTCCACCAGGGACCGCTCGTTGAGCCCGCGGCGCCACGAGGAGAGCGCGGGCAGCACGTCCGACAGGACGGTGTCGTCCAGGTCGAGCGCGGCGGACAGCGCCTGGAGGTCCTCCCGTTCCACGGCGGCCCAGAAGGCGGCGTCCGCCGGGTCCTGCCCGGCTCCCGCGCCGGGTGCGGCGGCCGGTTCGGGCCAGTAGTGCTCGCGCTGGAAGGCGTAGGTGGGCAGCTCGGTACGACGGGCGCCGGTTCCGCGGAACCAGGCGTCCCAGTCGAGGTCGACGCCGGTGACGTGGAGCCGGGCCAGCGCGGTGAGCAGGGCGGTCTCCTCGGGGCGGTCCCCTCGAAGCACCGGCACGGACACCGTGTCGGCGGCTCCGTCCAGCACCCGCGCGGCCATCCCGGTCAGGACACCGTCGGGGCCCAGCTCCAGGAACGCGTTCACACCGGCACCGGACATCGCGCGTACACCGTCGGCGAACCGCACCGTGCCCCGGACGTGGCGTACCCAGTACTCGGGCGAGCACAGCAGCTCCGGGCCTGCGATCCCACCGGTCACGTTGGAGACGACGGGGAGGGACGGCTCCGCGTAGGCGAGGCTCTCGGCGACCCGGCGGAACTCCGCCAGCATCGGGTCCATCAGCGGCGAGTGGAAGGCGTGACTGACCGACAGGCGCCGCGTCCTGCGGCCCCGCGCGGCGAACTCCTCCGCCAGCGCCACGACCTCGGACTCGACACCCGCGATCACCACCGCGTCCGGACCGTTCACCGCCGCCAGGGCGGTGCCGTCCGTCAGCCTCGGAGCGATCTCCTCCTCGGTGGCCTGGACGGCCACCATCGCACCACCGGACGGCAGTTCCCGCATCAGCCGGGCGCGCGCCGCGACCAGCGCGCACGCGTCCTCCAGGGAGAGGACACCCGCGACGTGCGCGGCCGTGATCTCACCGACGGAATGCCCGGCCACGAACTCCGGCCGCACACCCCAGCTTTCGACCAGCCGGTACAGGGCCACCTCGACCGCGAACAGCGCGGGCTGCGTGAACCCGGTCGTATCCAGGAGCTCTGCCTCGGGCGTGCCCTCCTCCGCGAACAGCACCTCCCGCAACGGACGCTCCAGCTCGGCGTCCAGCCGCGCCAGTACGGCGTCCAGCGCCTCCGCGAACACCGGGAACCGGGCGTACAGCTCACGCCCCATCCCCGCACGCTGCGACCCCTGCCCCGAGAACAGCACCGCCAACGACCGCTCCGCCGCACGACCACGCGCCACCTCGACCGGTGCCCCGCCCTCGGCGCCCGCGAGCAGCACCGCCCGGTGCTCGAACGCGGTGCGGCCGACGGCCAGGGTGTACGCGGTGTCGAGGGCCGGGACGTCCGGGTGGGCGGCGGTGAACGACACCAGTCGCCCGGTCTGGTCCTCCAGGGCCTCGGCAGTGCGGGCGGACACGAGCCAGGGCACCTCGGCGGGCGCCACGGGAGCCGCGTCGCCGCGCGGCTCGACGTCCGCCGGGGCCTGCTCCAGCAGGACGTGGGCGTTGGTGCCGCTGACGCCGAAGGCGGAGACGCCGGCGCGGCGCGGACGCCCGGTCTCCGGCCAGGCGCGGCGCTCGCGGAGCAGCGAGACCGTGCCGTCGGACCAGTCGACGTGGGTCGACGGGGTGTCGACGTGGAGGGTGCGGGGCAGTTCGCCGTGGCGCAGGGCGAGGACGGTCTTGATGACGCCGGCGACACCGGCGGCGGCCTGGGTGTGGCCCAGGTTGGACTTGACCGTGCCGAGCAGCAGCGGGTGCCGCGAATCGCGCCCGTCGCCGTAGGCGGCGATGAGGGCGTGCGCCTCGATGGGGTCGCCGAGGGCGGTGCCGGTGCCGTGCGCCTCGACCACGTCGACGTCGGCCGGGGTGAGGCGGGCGTCGGCGAGGGCGGCGCGGATGACGCGCTGCTGGGCGCGGCCGTTGGGGGCGGTCAGGCCGTTGGAGGCGCCGTCCTGGTTGACGGCCGCGCCGCGGACCACGGCGAGCACCGGGTGCCCGTTGCGGCGTGCGTCGGACAGGCGCTCCAGGACCAGGACGCCGGCGCCCTCGGACCAGGCGGTGCCGTCGGCGGAGTCCGCGAAGGCCTTGCAGCGGCCGTCGCCGGCGAGGCCGCCCTGGGCGGTGAACTCGACGAAGGCGTCGGGGCTGGACATCACCGAGACGCCGCCGGCCAGGACCAGGGAGCACTCGCCGGAGCGCAGCGCCGTGGCGGCCATGTGCAGGGCGACGAGCGCCGAGGAGCAGGCGGTGTCGACGGTGACGGCCGGGCCCTCCAGGCCGAGGGTGTAGGACAGCCGTCCGGACATGACGCTGGCGGTGGTGCCGGTGGCGGCGTGGCCACGCACGTCGGTGGTGCCGCGGCGCAGCATGGTGGCGTAGTCCTGGCCGTTGGTGCCGACGAAGACGCCGGTGGCGCTGCCGCGCAGGCCCGCCGGGTCGATGCCGGCGCGCTCCAGGGCCTCCCAGGAGGTCTCCAGGAGCAGGCGCTGCTGCGGGTCCATGGCGAGGGCCTCGCGCGGGGAGATCCCGAAGAAGGCGGCGTCGAACAGGCCGGCGCCGTCGAGGAATCCGCCCTCCAGGGTGGCGGAGCCGCCGCGGGCGAGGGTGTCGAGGTCCCAGCCGCGGTCGGCGGGGAAGCCGGTGATGGCGTCGCGGCCGTCGTACAGCAGGTCCCACAGGTCGTCGGGTGAGTCGACGCCGCCGGGGAAGCGGCAGCCCATGCCGACGATGACCACGGGGTCGTCGTCGGCCGCGCGTCCGGTGGTGTCCGTGGCGGCGCGGTCGTCGGCCGGGTCGGGCAGGGTGCCGAGCAGTTCGGTGAGGAGGTGGGCGGCCAGGTCGCGGGTGGTGGGGTGGTCGTAGACGAGGGTGGCGGGCAGTGTCAGGCCGGTGGTGGCGTTGAGGGTGTTGCGCAGTTCGACGGTGGTCAGCGAGTCGAAGCCGAGGTCGGTGAAGGGCTGGTCGGGTTCGACGGCGGCCGGGTCGGGGTGGCCGAGGACGCCGGCGACCCGGGCGCGTACGAAGTCCAGGACGTGGCGCTGCCGGGCGGGTCCGGTGAGCGCGGCGAGTTCCCGGCCGAGCGCCGGGGCCGCGGTGGTGGCCGTAGTGGTGGCGTCGGCGGTGGTGGCGCGCAGTCCGGGCAGGTCGCGGACGAGGGGGCGGTGGGCGGTGAAGACCGTCGCGTACCGCTGCCAGTCGATGTCGGCGACGGTGAGCGCGGTGTCGCCGTGCTCGACGGCGGTGTCGAGGGCGGCGAGCGCGTCCTCGGCGGTCATCGGGGTGAATCCGCCGCGGCGGACGCGGTCCTCGACCCCGGTGCCGTCGCCGGCCATGCCGGTGCCGGCCCAGGGGCCCCAGGCGACGGAGGCGGCGGGCAGGCCGGCGGCGCGGCGGTGGTCGGCGAGGGCGTCCAGGTAGGCGTTGGCGGCGGCGTAGTTGCCCTGGCCGGCGGCGCCGAGGCTGCCGGCGGTGGAGGAGAACAGCACGAAGTCGGTGAGGCCGCTGTCGCGGGTCAGTTCGTGCAGGTGGGCGGCGGAGTGCGCCTTGGCCCGCAGGACGGTGTCGAACCGCTCGGGGGTGAGGGTGTCGAGGACGCCGTCGTCGAGCACGCCGGCGGTGTGGATCACCGCGGTGAGGGGGTGTTCGGCGGGTACGGCGGCGAGGACGGCGGCGAGGGCGTCGCGGTCGGCGGTGTCGCAGGCGGTGATCGTGACCTGGGCGCCCAGGTCCCTCAGCTCCGCCGCGAGTTCGGCGGCGCCGGGCGCGTCCGGGCCGCGGCGGCTGACCAGCAGCAGGTGCGGGGTGCCGCGTCCGGCGAGGCGGCGGGCGACGTGGGCGCCGAGGGCGCCGGTGCCGCCGGTGATCAGGGCGGTGCCCTCGGGGGCGAAGCGTCGGGGGGCGGGGCCGTCGGGCGCGGGGTGGTGGGCCAGGCGGCGGGCGTAGGTGGCGGAGGCGCGGACGGCGAGGTCGGTCTCGTCGCCGGGTTCGGCCAGGAGGTGCGCCAGGCGGCGTACGGCCCGGGTGTCGAGGTGTTCGGGGAGGTCGACGGCGCCGAAGCGGCGCTCGGGGTGTTCCAGGGCGGCGACCCGCAGGAGGCCGCGTGCGGCGGCCTGTCCGGGGTGGGCGAGGCGGTCGGCGCGGCCGGTGGAGACGGCGCCGCGGGTCAGCACCCACAGGGGCGCGTCGACGCCCGCGTCGCCGAGGGCCTGCACGGCGGTGGCCGTGGGCACCACTCCGTCGAGGCCTACGGAGTCGTCGGCGCCGAGGGCGAGCAGGGACAGGACGCCGGCGAAGCCGCCGTCGGGTGCGGGCAGTTCCCGCAGGAGGGCGGTGAGGTCCGTGCGGTCCCGGCCGTCGGTGGTCACGCGTACGGCGTGCAGGCCGAGGGCGTCCGGCAGTCCGGCCGCGTCGGTGCCGGGGCCGGTGGCCGGGAGCAGGACGAGCCAGGTGCCGGCCGGGCGGGCGGTGGGGGCGCCGTCCAGCGGCTTCCACACGGCGCGGTGGCGGCGGGCGTCGGCGGCGGCCCGTTCGGTGCGGCGGCGCCGCCACGCGGACAGGGCGGGCACGAGGGCGGCGAGGGTGTCGTCGTCGAGGCCGAGGTCGGCGCCGAGGGCGGGCAGGTCGGCGCGTTCGACGGCGGACCAGAACGCGGCGTCCGCGCCGTCGGCCGGGCCGGCCGCGGTCGCCGGGGCGGGACCGTGGGCGGTGTCGGGCCAGTAGCGGCTGTGCTGGAAGGCGTAGGTGGGCAGGTCGACGCGGCGGGCGCCGGTGCCGTGCAGGACGCCGGACCAGTCGACGCGTGCGCCGTGGACGTGGAGGCGGGCCAGGGCGGCGGTGAGCGCGGTGACCTCGTCGCGGTCGCGGCGCAGCGCGGGCACCGTGGTCACCTCGGCGTGGTCCGGAGTGACGTCGGCGGTGTCGAGGGTGTCGCGGGCGGCGGCGGACAGGGTGCCGTCGGGGCCGATCTCCAGGAAGGTGGTGTGTCCCTGCCGGGCGAGGGCGCGCACGGCGTCGGCGAAGCGGACGGTGGCGCGGACCTGGTGCACCCAGTAGTCGGGGGTGCGCAGCGCGTCGGTGTCGGCGGGTTCGCCGGTGACGGTGGACACCAGCGGGACGGACGGCAGGTGGTAGGTGAGGCCGCGGGCGATGCGGGCGAAGTCGTCGAGCATGGCGTCCATGCGCGGCGAGTGGAAGGCGTGGCTGACGCGCAGGGCGCGGATTCTGCGGCCGTCCGCGGCGAGCCGGGCGGCGATCCGGGTGACGGCGTCCTCCTCGCCGGACAGGACCACGGCGCGGGGGCCGTTGACGGCGGCGAGACAGACCTGGTCCTCCAGGCCGTCCAGCAGCGGCAGCACCTCGTCCTCGGCAGCCTGTACGGCGACCATGGCGCCGCCGGCCGGCAGGGCGGCCATGAGGCGGCCCCGGGCGGCGACGAGGGTGCAGGCGTCGTCCAGGGAGAGGACGCCGGCGACGTGGGCGGCGGCGAGTTCGCCGACGGAGTGACCGGCGACGCCGTCGGGGACGATGCCCCAGGACTCGACGAGCCGGTAGAGGGCCACTTCGAGGGCGAACAGGGCGGGCTGGGTGTAGGCGGTGTCGTGCAGGAGGTCGGCGTCCTCGGTGCCCTCCTCGGCGAACAGCACGTCCCGCAGGGGGCGTTCGAGTTCCCGGTCGAAGCGGGTGAGGACGGCGTCCAGGGCGTCCGCGAAGGCCGGGTACCGGTCGTACAGTCCGCGGCCCATGGCGGCGCGCTGGCTGCCCTGCCCGGTGAACAGGAAGGCGAGGCGGCCCCGGGAGGGGGCGCCGGTGACGAGGGCGCCGTCGGGGGTGCCGTCGCGCAGCGCGGTCAGGGCGCGCAGGACCCCGTCGCGGTCGCCGGCGAGGACGGCGGCGCGGTGTTCCAGGGTGCCGCGGGTGGTGGCCAGGGAGTGGGCCACGTCGAGCAGCGGGACGTCGGGGTGGGCCCCGGTGTGGTCGAGGAGCCGGCCGGCCTGGGCGCGCAGGGCGGGGGCGGTGCGGGCGGACAGGACCAGCGGCACGCCGGCCGGCAGGGTGCCGGGGTCCGCGGCGGGTACGGCCTGCGGCCGCTCCGCGTCGGGGGTGTCGGGGGCCTGTTCGACGACGGTGTGGACGTTGGTGCCGCTGAGGCCGAAGGAGGAGACGGCGGCGCGGCGGGGCCGGCCGGTCTCGGGCCAGGGCACGGTGTCGGTGACCAGGTCGATGGCGCCGGAGTCCCAGTCGACGTGGCGGGAGGGGGTGTCCACGTGCAGGGTGGGCGGCACGGTGCCGTGGCGCATCGCCATGACCACCTTCATGACGCCGGCGATGCCGGACGCCATCTGGGTGTGGCCGATGTTGGACTTCACCGAGCCGAGCAGCAGCGGCCGGTCGGCGGGCCGGCCCTGGCCGTAGGTGGCGAGGAGGGCCTGGGCCTCGATGGGGTCGCCGAGCGCGGTGCCGGTGCCGTGGCCCTCGACCACGTCGACGTCGGCGGGGGTGAGGTTCGCGTTGCTGAGGGCCTGGCGGATCACCCGGGCCTGGGAGGGACCGTTGGGGGCGGTGAGGCCGTTGGAGGCGCCGTCCTGGTTGACGGCGGAGCCGCGGATCACGGCGAGCACGGGGTGCCCGTTGCGGCGGGCGTCGGAGAGCCGTTCGACCAGGACGAGGCCGACGCCCTCGGCGAGGCTCATGCCGTCGGCGCCCTCGGCGTACGCCTTGCAGCGGCCGTCGGGGGCCATGGCGCGCTGCCGGCTGAAGCCGGTGAAGGCGCTGGGGGTGGCCATGACGCTGACGCCGCCGGCGAGGGCGAGGGTGCTCTCGCCGTTGCGCAGCGACTGGCAGGCCAGGTGCAGGGCGACGAGCGAGGAGGAGCAGGCGGTGTCCAGGGTGACGGCCGGGCCCTCCAGGCCGAAGGTGTAGGCGAGGCGGCCGGACATCACGCTGGAGATGGTGCCGGTGATGAGGTGGCCCTCGGCGCCCTCGGAGGCGGCGCCGCCCGCCGTGTAGTCCTGGTAGCTGGCGCCAATGAAGGTGCCGGTGAGGCTGCCCCGGAGGGTGGCGGGGTCGATGCCGGCGCGTTCCAGGACCTCCCAGCCGGTCTCCAGCAGGAGCCGCTGCTGCGGGTCCATGGCGAGGGCCTCGCGCGGCGAGATGCCGAAGAAGGCGGCGTCGAAGTCGGCGACGTCGTGGAGGAAACCGCCCTGGGTGGAGTAGGTGGTGCCGGGCTTGTCGGGGTCGGGGTCGTAGAGGGCGTCGGCGTCCCAGCCGCGGTCGGCGGGGAAGCCGGTGATGGCGTCGCCGCCGGCCGCGACGAGGTCCCACAGGGCCTCGGGGCTGGTGATGCCGCCGGGGTAGCGGCAGCTCATGGCGACGACGGCGATGGGCTCGTCGTCGACGGCGGCGGTGGTGCGCACCGGTCCGTGGTCCTCGGTGCCGGGGCCGCCGACGAGGCCGCGCAGGTGCGCGACGAGGGTGAGCGGGTCCGGGTAGTCGAAGACGAGGGTGCTCGGCAGGGTGAGGCCGGTGACGGCGGCGAGCCGGTTGCGAAGGTCGACGGCGGTGAGCGAGTCGAAGCCGACGTCGCGGAAGGCGCGGCGCTCGGACAGCACCTCCGGGGAGGCGTGGCCGAGGACGGTGGCGGCCTCGGAGCGCACCAGGTCCAGCAGGAGGCGGTCCTGTTCGGCGGCGGGCAGGGCGCGCAGCCGGGCGGTGAACTCGCCGCCGTCGGCGGCGCGGGCCTCGGACTCCTCGGTGAGGCGCCGTACGTCGGGGACGTCCTCGAACAGGCTGGTGGGGCGGGAGGAGGTGAACACCGGGTGGTAGCGGTCCCAGTCGACGTCGGCGACGGCGAGGACGCCCTCGTCGGCGTCGAGGGCCTGGCGCAGTCCGGCGAGGGCCAGTTCGGGGTTCATGAAGACCAGGCCGCTGCGGCGGATCTGGCCGGGGTCGACGCGGCCGAGCTTCATGTCGTCGGCCCAGATGCCCCACGAGATCGCGGTGGCGCGGGCGCCGCGGGCGCGGCGGTGCTCGGCGAGCGCGTTGAGGTGGGCGTTGGCGGCGACGTACGCGGCGTGCCGGCCGCTGCCCCACAGGCCGGCGGTGGAGGAGTACAGGACGAACGCGTCGAGCTGGTCGTCGTCGAGGAGTTCGTCGAGGTGGGCGGCGCCGGCGGTCTTGGCGTGCACGACCTTGGCGAAGGCGTCCAGGCCGGTCTCGTCGATCGACTGGAGTTCGATGACGGCGGCGGTGTGGAAGACGCTGCGGACGGTGCGGCCCTCGGCGGCGAGCCCGTCCAGGAGCGCGGCGACGGCGTCCCGGTCGGTGACGTCGCAGGCGGCGACGGTGGCGGTGCAGCCGCGTTCGGTGAGCTCGGCGACGAGTTCGGCCGCTCCGGGGGCGGTGTCGCCGCGGCGGCTGGTGAGGACCAGGTCGCGGGCGCCCCGGTCGGCGAGCCAGCGGGCCAGGTGGGGGCCGAGGGTGCCGGTGCCGCCGGTGACCAGGACGGTGCCGCGCGGGCTCCAGCCGGGGCCGCCGGACGGCGCGGGCGCCGGGGCGACGCGGCGGGCGAGGACGCCGGAGGCGCGGACGGCGAGCTGGTCCTCGCCGGTGGTGCCGGTGAGGACGGCGGCGAGCCGCTGGGCCGCGCGGTGGTCGAGGGTCTCGGGCAGGTCGACGGTGCCGCCCCAGCGCTGCGGGTGTTCCAGCGCGGCGGTCCAGCCGAGGCCGTGCACCATGGCCTGTACGGGCCGGGTGAGCCGGTCGGCGCGGCCGGTGGAGACGGCGCCGCGGGTCAGCGCCCACAGGGGCGCGTCGACTTCGGCGTCGCCGAGGGCCTGGACCAGGGTGACGGAGAGGGCGAGCCCGGCGGGCAGCACGGGGTGGAGGGTGCCGGTGTCCTCGGCGGCGGCCAGCAGCGAGACCACGCCGGTGGGTTCGGGCAGCTCGCGCAGGCGGGCGGCGAGGTGGGCGCGGTCGGTGTCGGCGGCGTCGAGGCGCAGCGGCACCGGGTCGGCGCCGTGCGCGGCGAGCGCCTCCCGTACGGCGGTGGTGTACTCGGGGTCGGTGCCGTCTGCGGTGACGAGCAGCCAGGTGCCGGTGAGGGCGGCGTCGGGCAGGGCGGCGAGCGGCTTCCAGGTGGCGCGGTAGCGCCAGGAGCCGACGGTGGAGCGGTCGCGGCGCTGCCGCCGCCAGGTGGACAGGGCGGGCAGGACGGGGGCGAGGGCGTCGCGGTCCAGGTGCAGGCGGGTGGCGAGGGAGTCGACGTCCTCCTGCTCGACCTCGGTCCAGAACTCGGCGTCGGCGGGGTCGCCGCCGTCCGCGGCGCGCGGCGGCGCGGCCTGGACCCACAGGTGCTCGCGTTGGAAGGCGTAGGTGGGCAGGGGTGTCCTGCGGGCGCCGCAGCCGGCGTAGACGGCGGTCCAGTCGGCGCGGCCGCCGCGGACCCACTGTTCGGCGAGGGAGGCCAGGAAGCGTCCGGTGCCGCCCTGTTCGCGGCGCAGGGTGCCGGTGACGGCGATGTGGTCGCCGGTCTCCTCGGCGGTGGCCTGCACCGCCATGGTGAGCACGGGGTGCGGGCTGATCTCGACGAACACGCTGTGCCCGGCGTCGAGGAGGGCGCGTACGGCGTCCTCGAAGCGGACGGTCTGCCGCAGGTTGCGGTACCAGTAGGCGGCGTCCGTGGCGGCCGTGTCGAGGATCTCGCCGGTGACGGTGGAGTGGAAGGGCACCCGTGCCCGGCGGGGCGTCACGGGGGCGAGGAGTGCGAGGAGTTCGTCGTGGATACGCTCGACCTGCGGGGAGTGGGAGGCGTAGTCCACGGCGACGCGGCGGGCCCGTACGTCCCGGGCGGTGAACTCGGCGTGCAGGGCGTCGAGCGCTTCGGGAGTGCCGGCGAGGACCACGGAGCGGGGTCCGTTGACGGCGGCGACGGAGACGGCGCCGTCGTGGGCGGCCAGGTACTCCTCCGCCTCGGCGGCGGGCAGCTGTACGGACATCATGCCGCCGGCGCCGGCCAGGACGCGGCCGATGGCCTGGCTGCGCAGGGCGACGACGCGGGCGCCGTCCTCCAGGGACAGGGCGCCGGAGACGACGGCGGCGGCGATCTCGCCCTGGGAGTGGCCGACGACGGCGTCCGGGGTGACGCCGTGGGCGCGCCACAGCTCGGCCAGGGAGACCATGACGGCCCAGGTGGCGGGCTGGACGACGTCGACGCGGTCGAAGTCGGGCGCGCCGTCGGCGCCGCGGATGACGTCGGTCAGGGACCAGTCGGTGAACGGGGCGAGCGCGGCGGCGCACTCGTGCAGCCGCTCGGCGAACACGGGTGAGGTGTCGAGGAGTTCGGCGCCCATGCCGGCCCACTGGGAGCCCTGGCCGGGGAAGACGAACACGGTGCGGCCGTCGGTGTCGGCGGTGCCGCCGACGACCTGGGCGGTGGACGCGCCGTCGGCGAACGCGGTGAGCGCGTCGGTGAGTTCGCCGGTGGTGGTGCCGAGAGCGACCGCCCGGTGCTCCAGTACGGAGCGGGCGGTGATCAGGGTGTGGCCGACGTCGGTGGGGTGCGGGCCGGCGGCGGTGACGTGCGCGGCGAGGTTGCGGGCCTGGTCGCGCAGCGCGGCGGGGGCGGCGGCGGACAGGATCCAGGGCAGGGTGCCGCCGGCCGGGAGGGCGGGCTCGGCGGCCCCGTCGGGTTCCGGAGCGGCGGGCGCCTGCTCCAGGACGGCGTGGGCGTTGGTGCCGCTGATGCCGAAGGAGGAGACGGCGCAGCGCAGCGGGGCGTCGTCCTTGTGCCAGTCGGTGGTCTCGGTGACGAGGCGGACGGTGCCGCTCGACCAGTCGACGTGGGTGGACGGCCGGTCGGCGTGCAGGGTGCGCGGCAGGGTGCCGTGCCGCATCGCCATGACCATCTTGATGACGCCGGCGACACCGGCGGCCGACTGGGTGTGGCCGATGTTGGACTTCACCGAGCCCAGCAGCAGGGGGCGCTCGGGGTCGCGGTCCCGTCCGTAGGTGGCGTGCAGGGCCTGTGCCTCGATCGGGTC
This sequence comes from Streptomyces sp. NPDC018964, assembly GCF_044390325.1. NCBI lineage: Bacteria > Bacillati > Actinomycetota > Actinomycetes > Kitasatosporales > Streptomycetaceae > Streptomyces > Streptomyces sp. NPDC018964. Next base: position 323,700 of record NZ_JBIRYZ010000009.1, on the reverse strand, counting down.
GCCGAGCGCGGTGCCGGTGCCGTGCGCCTCGACCACGTCGATGTCGTCAGGGGTGAGTCCGGCGGCGTTCAGGGCCTGGCGGATGACGCGGACCTGGGAGGGGCCGTTGGGGGCGGTCAGGCCGTTGGAGGCGCCGTCCTGGTTGACGGCGGAGCCGCGGATGACGGCGAGGACCTCGTGGCCGTTGCGGCGGGCGTCGGAGAGCCGCTCCAGGACGAGGACGCCGACGCCCTCGGCGAGGGTCATGCCGTCGGCGTCGTCGGAGAACGCCTTGCAGCGTCCGTCACGGGCCAGGGCCCGCTGCCGGCTGAACGCGATGAACGACATCGGGTTGGTCATGACGGTGGCGCCGCCCGCGAGGGCGAGGCTGCTCTCGCCGTTGCGCAGCGACTGGCAGGCCAGGTGCAGCGCGACCAGGGAGGAGGAGCAGGCGGTGTCGACGGTGACCGCCGGGCCCTCCAGGCCGAAGGTGTAGGCGAGCCGGCCGGACAGGACGCTGGGACTGGAGCCGGTGACGGCGTGCCCGGCGGAGCCGTCGTCCATGGCGACGCCGTAGTCCTGGTAGGTGGAGCCGATGAAGGTGCCGGTGGGCGTGGAGTGCACCGCGGCGGGGTCGATCCCGGCGTGCTCGAACGCCTCCCAGGTGGTCTCCAGGAGCAGCCGCTGCTGCGGGTCCATGGTGACGGCCTCGCGGGGCGAGATGCCGAAGAAGCCGGGGTCGAACTCTCCCGCGTCGTGGAGGAAGCCGCCGAGGGTGGAGTAGGTGGTGCCGGGGTGGTCGGGGTCGGGGTCGTAGAGGGCGTCGGCGTCCCAGCCGCGGTTGGTGGGGAAGTCGGAGATGGTGTCGGTGCCGTCGGCGACGAGCCGCCAGAACGCGTCGGCGGAGCGGGCGCCGCCGGGGAAGCGGCAGCTCATGCCGATGATGGCGATGGGCTCGTCGGTGGCGGCCTGGCCGGCGGTGGCGAGGGGTGCGCTGTCGCCGGTGCCGAGGAGTTCGTCCCGGAGGTGGCGGGCGAGGGCGGCCGGGCTGGGGTGGTCGAAGACCAGGGTGGTGGGCAGGGCGAGGCCGGTGAGCGCGGCGAGGCGCTTGCGCAGTTCCACGGCGGTCAGCGAGTCGAAGCCCGCGTCGCGGAAGGCGCGTTTGGCGGGGACGCCGTCGGCGGAGGTGTGGCCGAGGACGACGGCGGCCTCGGAGCGCACCAGGTCCACGAGCAGCCGCTGCTGCTCGTCGCCGGTCAGTCCGCGCAGCCGTCCGGCCAGTTCGGAGGCGGCGGCGGCGGTGGTGTCCGCGGGGACGGCCAGGGCGCGCACGGTGTCGATCTCGTCGAAGAGGCGGCTGGCGCGTACGGCGGTGAAGACCGGGTGGTACTGCTCCCAGTCGACGTCGGCGACGGTGACGGCGGTGTCCCGCTGGACGAGGGCGCGGCGCAGTTCGGTGACGGCGGTGGCGGGGGCCAGCAGGCGCAGTCCGCTGCGTTCGAGGGTGTCGGAGACGGAGTGGTGGGCGTGGGCCATGCCGGTCTCGGCCCACGGGCCCCAGGCGACGGCGGTGGCGGTCAGGCCGCGGGCGCGCCGGTGCTCGGCGAGGGCGTCGAGGTAGGCGTTGGCGGCGGCGTAGGCGCTCTGTCCGGCGCTGCCCCACACTCCGGCGACGGACGAGTACAGCAGGAAGAAGTCCAGGTCGTGGCCGTCGAGCAGGGCGTCGAGGTGGGCGGCGCCGAGGGTCTTGGCGGCCATCGTGGCGGCGGTGTCGGCCAGCGGGGTGGCGGACAGCGGGGCGGCCTGGCCGACACCCGCGGCGTGCACCACGCCGGTGAGCGGGGCGTCCTCGGGGATCGCGGCGAGGACGGCGGCGAGGGCGTCGCGGTCGGCGCTGTCGCAGGCGACGAGGGTGACGCGGGCGCCCGACTCCTGAAGTTCGGCGGCGAGGTCGGCGGCGCCCGGCGCGTCGGGGCCGCGCCGGCCGGTGAGGATCAGGTGGCCGGCGCCGGCGCGGGCCAGCAGGCGGGCGGTCTCGGCGCCGAGTCCGCCGGTGCCGCCGGTGATCAGGACGGTGCCGGAGGCGGTGAGGGCGTCCTCGCGGGGCAGGTCGGCGCCGGGGTGGCGGACGACGCGGCGGACGAGGACGCCGGAGGCGCGGACGGCGACCTGGTCGTCGCCGTCGCGGGCGGCGAGCACGCCGGCCAGGCGCTGCGCGGCGGGCGCGTCGAGGACGGCCGGCAGGTCGACGAGGCCGCCGGGCTGTTCGGGGCGTTCCAGGGCGGTGACCCGGCCCAGGCCCCAGTGGGCGGCGCGGGCGGGGTGGGTGAGCGGGTCGCCGGCGCCGGTGGAGACGGCGCCGCGGGTGACGGTCCACAGCGGGGCGGTGGTGCCGGTGTCGCCGCAGGCCTGGGCGAGGACGACGCCGAGGGCGAAGCCGGGCGGGAGGCCGCCGGTGGCGGTGTCCCCGGGGGTCCCGTCGGTGGGGTGGGGGCCGTCGGCGAGCGGCAGCAGGTTCAGGATGCCGGCGGCTTCGCCGGCGCCGGCGGCGCGCAGGGCGTCGGCGAGGTGCTCGCGGTCGAGGTGGGTGGCGTCGAGTTCGAGGCGCCGGAACAGGGCGCCGTGGCCGCGCAGCGCGTCGAGGACCTCGCCGGCCTCGTCGCCGGCGGTGGTGACGGCGAGCCAGGTGCCGTCCAGGACGGGGGCGCCGGTGGTGGCGGGTCGCCAGGCGACCTGGTAGCGGGCGGCGTCCAGGACGGACTTCTCCTGCCGGGCGCGCCGCCAGGACGACAGCGAGGGCAGCAGCGCGTACAGGGAGGCGTGTTCCTCGTCGCGCAGGCCGAGGAGTCCGGCGAGCCCGTCGGCGTCGCCGCGTTCGACGGCGGTCCACAGGGCGGCGTCGGCCGGGTCGGACACGGCGCGGCGGGCGCCGAGGGCGGTGGTGTCGGGCCAGTACGTCTCGTGCTGGAAGGCGTAGGTGGGCAGTTCGACGGTGGTGGCGCCGGTGCCGGTGTGCGGGGCGGACCAGTCCACGCGGACTCCGCGCACGTGCAGGCGGGCGAGGGCGGTGAGGGCGCTGACGTCCTCGGGGCGGTCGGCGCGCAGCAGCGGGACGGCGTCGGTGCCGGCGTCGTCGCCGAGGGTGTCCTCGGTGAGGGAGGCCAGGGAGCCGCCGGGGCCGAGTTCGAGGAAGGTGGCGGCGCCCGCCTCGTGGGCGGCGCGCACGGCGTCGGCGAAGCGGACGGTGCCGCGGACGTGGCGCACCCAGTAGTCGGCGGTGCGCAGGTCGTCGCCGGTGGCGGGGCGGCCGGTGAGGTCGGAGACGACCGGCACGGCCGGCTCGTGGTAGGTCAGGCCCTCGGCGACCTGCCGGTAGGCGTCGAGCATCGCGTCCATGCGCGGCGAGTGGAAGGCGTGGCTGACCCGCAGCCGGCGGGTGGTGCGGCCCTGGCCGGCGAAGTGGGCGGCGACGCGCTCGGCGGCGTCCTCGTCCCCGGAGACGACCACGGAGCCGGGGCTGTTGACGGCGGCCAGGCAGACCTGGTCCTCCAGGCCGTCCAGCAGCGACAGCACCTCGTCCTCGGTGGCCTGTACGGCGTACATGGCGCCGCCCTCGGGCAGTGCCTGCATCAGCCGGGCGCGCGCGGCGACCAGGGCGCAGGCGTCGTCCAGGGAGAGGACGCCCGCGACGTGGGCGGCGGTGATGCCGCCGATGGAGTGCCCGAGGAGCACGCCGGGGCGCACGCCCCAGGAGCGGACCAGGTGGTACAGGGCGGTTCCGAGGGCGAACAGGGCGGGCTGGGTCCAGCCGGTCTCGTACAGCGCGGCGGCCTCGGGGGTGCCGTCCTCGGCGAAGAGGACGTCCTTGAGGGAGCGCGGCGCGGCCTCCGTCTCCGGGTCGGTGAGCAGCGGGTCGAGTTTCGCCACGACCTCGTCGAGCGCCTCGGCGAACCGCGGGTGGCGGGCGTACAGTTCGCGGCCGGTGCCGGGGCGCTGGCTGCCCTGTCCGGTGAAGAGCAGGGCGGTGCGGCCGGCGCCGCCGGTCTCGCCGAGGACCAGCGCCGGGTCGGGCCGGTCGGCGGCGAGGGCGGCCAGGGCCCGCCGTACGTCGTCGGGGGTGCCGACGGCGACGGCGCGCTGTTCGAACGCGGGCCGGGTGGTGGCCAGGGAGAGGGTCACGTCGGCGGGTGCGAGGGCGGGGCGCTCGTCCAGGTGGGCGAGGAGGCGGGCGGCCTGGGCGCGCAGCGCGGGCCGGGTGCGGCCGGACAGGACCCAGGGCAGGACGGCGGGCGCGCCGGCGTCCGCGGCGGCGGGGCGGGGCGCGGGGCGCGGCGCGGGCTGTTCCAGGACGACGTGGGCGTTGGTGCCGCTGATGCCGAAGGAGGAGACGGCGGCGCGGCGGGGGCGGCCCGTCTCGGGCCAGGCGGTGTGCTCCTGGAGGAGGGCGACGGCGCCGGACTCCCAGTCGACGTGGCGGGAGGGCCGGTCGGCGTGCAGGGTGCGCGGCAGTTCGCCGTGGCGCATCGCCATGACCATCTTGATGACGCCGGCGACGCCGGCGGCGGCCTGGGTGTGGCCGATGTTGGACTTCACCGAGCCGAGCAGCAGGGGGCGTTCGGGGTCGCGGTCCTGGCCGTAGGTGGCGAGGAGGGCCTGTGCCTCGATGGGGTCGCCCAGGGTGGTGCCGGTGCCGTGGGCCTCGACGGCGTCCACGTCGGCGGGGGTGAGCCCGGCGGTGCCGAGGGCCTGGCGGATGACGCGCTGCTGGGAGGGGCCGTTGGGGGCGGTCAGGCCGTTGGAGGCGCCGTCCTGGTTGACGGCCGAGCCGCGGACCACGGCGAGGACCTCGTGGCCGTTGCGGCGGGCGTCGGAGAGCCGTTCCAGGACGAGGACGCCGACGCCCTCGGACCAGCCGACGCCGTCGGCGTCGTCGGAGAACGCCTTGCAGCGGCCGTCGGGCGACAGGCCGCGCTGGCGGGAGAACTCGATCAGGGAGGTCGGCGTGGACATCACGGTGACGCCGCCGGCCAGGGCGAGGGAGCACTCGCCGGAGCGCAGGGCCTGCATCGCCCAGTGCAGGGCGACCAGGGAGGAGGAGCAGGCGGTGTCGACGGTGACCGCCGGGCCCTCCAGGCCGAGGGCGTAGGAGACCCGGCCGGAGGCGATGCTGGGCGCGGTACCGCTGCCCTGGTGGCCCTCGAAGCGCTCGTCGGCGAGGACGGCGGAGTAGTCGCTGTACATGACGCCGGCGAAGACGCCGGTGCGGCTGCCGCGCAGGGAGACCGGGTCGATGCCGGCGTGCTCCACGGCGGTCCAGGACGCCTCCAGGAGCAGCCGCTGCTGGGAGTCGGTGGCCAGCGCCTCGCGGGGGCTCATGCCGAAGAAGCCGGGGTCGAAGTCGCCCGCGTCGTGCAGGAATCCGCCGTGGCGGGTGTACGAGGTGCCGGGGTGGTCGGGGTCCGGGTGGTACAGCGCGTCCAGGTCCCAGCCGCGGTTGACGGGCAGCCCGCCGACCGCGTCGGTGCCCTCGGTGACCAGGCGCCACAGGTCGTCGGGGGAGCTGACGCCGCCGGGGTAGCGGCAGCTCATGCCGACGATGACGATCGGGTCGTCGGCGCCGGCCGCCGGGCCGGCCGCCGGGGCGGCCGCGTCCGTGTCCGCGGCGCCGGTCAGCTCCTCCAGCAGGTGGGCGGCGAGCGCGGAGACCGTGGGGTGGTCGAAGACGACGGTGGCGGAGGTGCGCAGGCCGGTGACGGCGGCGAGCCGGTTGCGCAGCTCGACGGCGGTCAGGGAGTCGAAGCCGAGGTCCTGGAAGGCGCGTTCGGGGTCGATGTCGGTGGCGGAGGCGTGGCCGAGTACGGCGGCCACCTGGGCGCGCACCAGGTCGGTGACGGTCTCGGTGCGGGCCTCGGCGTCGAGCCGGGACAGTCGCCGGGTGAGGCCGAGGGCGGCCTCGGAGCCGGTGCGCACGGTGCGGCGGCGGGCCCGGATCAGGCCGCGCAGCAGCGGCGGCACCTCTCCCCCACCGCGTAGCGCGGCCAGGTCGAGCCGGACGGGCAGGACGGCCGCGCGGGGCAGGGCGAGGGCGGCGTCGAAGAGGGCCAGGCCCTCCTCGGGGGTGAGCGGGGGCGTGCCGGAGCGGGACAGGCGGCGCAGGTCGTGCTCGGTGAGTTCGCCGGTCATGCCGGTGCCGGGCGCCCAGGGGCCCCAGCCGAGGGAGAGCGCGGGCAGCCCCGAGGCGCGCCGGGTCGCGGCGAGCGCGTCGAGGAAGGCGTTGGCGGCGGCGTAGCCGGCCTGGGCGGGGGCGCCGGCGGTACCGGCGAAGGAGGAGAAGACGACGAACGCGGCGAGGTCGAGGTCGCGCGTGGCCCGGTGCAGGTGCCAGACGGCGTCGGCCTTGGGCCGCAGGACGGCGGTGAGGCGGTCGGCGGTGAAGGACTCCACGAGCCCGTCGTCGAGGACGCCCGCGGTGTGCACCACGGCGGTGACGGGGTGGTCCTCGGGGACGCCGGCGAAGAGCGCGGAGACGGCGTCGGGGTCGGCGGCGTCGCAGGCCCGGAGGGTGACCTCGGCGCCCGACGCGCGCAGGGCGTCGGCGAGTTCGGCGGCGCCGGGGGCGTCGGGTCCGCGCCGGCCGGCGAGGAGCAGGTGCCGTACGCCGTGTTCGGCGACGAGGTGGCGGGCGAGGACGGCGCCCAGGCCGCCGGTGCCGCCGGTGATCACGACGGTGCCGTCGGGGTTCCAGGCGGGGGTGTCCCGTTCGGCGGGCGGGCGGACGCGGGTGAGGCGGGCGCCGAGGACCTCGCCGTCGCGGACGGCGGTCTGCGGTTCGTCGGCGGTGAGGGCGGCCTGGAGGGCGGAGGAGGGGTCGGCCGTGGACGCCGGGTCGAGGTCCAGCAGGCCGAAGCGGCCGGGGTGTTCGGTCTGCGCGGAGCGGACCAGGCCCCAGACGGCCGCGGCGGCGGGGTCGGTGACGCCGCCGCCGTCGGTGGCGACGGCACCCCGGGTGACGAAGACCAGCCGGGAGCCGGACCGGGCCGGGTCGTCGAGCCAGTCCTTCAGGTGGCCGAGGGCGCGTGCGGTGACCTCGTGCACGGAGTCGGGCATCCGGTCGTCGCCCGCGCCGGCGACGGGGGCGAGCACCAGGTCCGGCGTCCCCTCGCTGGCGTCGGTGACCGTCGTGCCGGCGGCGGTCAGGGCGGCGGTGAGGCCGAAGGGGTCGCCGCCGAGCAGGCCCACGGCCGCCGGCGGAGCGGTGCCGTCGGCGGGGGCGGTGGTCCGGGTCCAGTCCAGGGCGAACAGCGCGTCCCGCTCCAGGTGGGAGGCGGCGGTGGCGCGGGCGTCCGGGGCGGTGCGCAGCACCAGGGAGGCCACGGAGGCGACGGGCGCGCCGGTGGTGTCGGCGACGGTGATCGACACGGCGTCGTCGCCGGCCGGGACGAGCCGCACGCGGGCCTCGGTGGCACCGCTCGCGTGCAGGGTGACGTCCTGCCAGGAGAACGGCAGGCCGCCGCGTCCGTCCTCGCCGAGCGGGGCGAAGGCGGTGGCGTGCAGGGCGGCGTCGAGGAGCGCGGGGTGGAGGCCGAAGGAGGGCGCGTCGCCGGCGGGTCCGGCGTCGAGGGCGACCTCGGCGAAGGTCTCCTCGCCGCGCCGCCACACCGCCCGCAGGCCGCGGAAGGCCGGGCCGTAGCCGAAGCCGGCGTCGGCGAGCGAGTCGTAGAAGCCGTCCAGGCCGACCGGTTCGGCGCCGGCCGGGGGCCACACGGTCGCGTCGAAGCCGTCCTCGTGGCGGGCGCCGGGGGCGAGGGTGCCGGTGGCGTGCCGGGTCCAGGGCAGTTCGTCGTCGCCGTCGGGGCGGGCGTAGAGGCTGAGGGCGCGGCGGCCGGTGTCGTCGGGGCCGGCGATCCACACCTGGACCTGGACGCCGCCGTCCTCGGGCAGGGCGAGCGGGGCGGCGAGGGTGAGGTCCTCGACGCGGTCGCAGCCGACCTCGTCGCCGGCCCGCACCGCCAGCTCCAGGAAGGCGGTGCCGGGCAGCAGGACGGTGCCGCGGACCGCATGGTCGGCGAGCCAGGGTTGGGTGCGCACCGAGAGGCGGCCGGTGAGCAGCAGTCCGTCGGAGTTGGCGAGGGTGACGGCGGCGGCCAGCAGCGGGTGGTGGGCGGCGCCCAGGCCCGCGGCCCGTACGTCGCCGGCGGTCCCGGTGACGCCCTTGGGCCAGAAGCGGCGGTGCTGGAAGGCGTACGTCGGCAGGTCGGCGCGGCGGGCGCCGGTGCCCTCGAACCAGGTGTCCCAGCGCAGCGGCACGCCGTGCAGGTACAGGCCGGCGGCGGTCTCGGTGAGCGCGGTGGGCTCGGGGCGGTCCTTGCGCAGGGCGGGCAGGACGGCGGCGTCCTCGTGTCCGGCGGCGTCCAGGCAGGCGCGGGTGAGCGCGGACAGGGTGCCGTCGGGGCCGAGTTCGAGGAAGACGCCGGTGCCGTGGCCGGCCAGCCAGGAGACGCCGTCGGCGAAGCGGACGGCGTGGCGGACGTGGTCGGTCCAGTAGTCGGCGGAGGTGAGCTGTCCGACGGTGGCGGGCGTGCCGGTGAGGTTGGAGACCACGGGCAGCGCGGGGGCCTGCGGGTTCAGCCCGGCGACGGTCTCCCGGAACTCCGCGAGCATCGGCTCCATCAGCGGCGAGTGGAAGGCGTGCGAGACGCGCAGCCGGCGGGTGCGGCGGCCGAGCCCGTCGAAGTGGGCCGCCACGGCGTCGACGTCGTCGGCGGCGCCCGCGACGACCACGGCGAGGGGGCCGTTGAGGGCGGCGATCGACACCCGTTCGGCGCGCTCGGCGACCAGCGGGGCCACCTCGTCCTCGGTGGCCTCGACGGAGACCATGGCGCCGCCCTCGGGCAGCGCCTCCATCAGCCGGCCGCGGGCGGCGACCAGGGTGCAGGCGTCCTGGAGGGAGAAGACGCCCGCGACGTGCGCGGCGGTGATCTCGCCGACGGAGTGGCCGGTGACGTGGTCGGGGGTCACGCCCCAGGACTCCACCAGCCGGTATAGGGCGACCTCGAGGGCGAAGAGGGCGGGCTGCGCGTATCCGGTGCGGTCGAGCAGGGCGGCCTCGGCGGTGCCCTCCTCGGCCAGCAGCAGGGGGCGCAGCGGGCGGTCGAGCAGGGTGTCGAGGTGGCCGAGGACCTCGTCGAGGGCGCGCGCGAAGACGGGGAAGCGGGCGTACAGGCCGCGGCCCATGCCGGGGCGCTGGGAGCCCTGGCCGGAGAAGAGCACGGCGAGCTTGGGGCGGCCGCGGGTGTGGCGGACGGTGAGGCCGGGCGCGTCCTCGCCGGCGGCGAGCGCCGTGAGGGCGGCGAGGGCGGTGTCGCGGTCGGCGGCGGTGAGCGCGGCGCGGTGCTCGAAGGCGGAGCGGGTGGTGGCCAGGGCGTGGGCGGTGTCGAGGGCGGTGAGCGCGGGCCGGTCGCGGAGGTGGGTCAGCAGCCGGCCGGCCTGCTCGCGCAGGGCGTCGGTGGTGCGGCCGGACAGCAGCCAGGGCAGGACGCCGGGTTCGACGGCGGGGGCCGCGGGGGTCTCCTCGGCGGGGGCCTCCTCGATGATGGTGTGCGCGTTGGTGCCGGACAGACCGAAGGAGGAGATGCCGGCCCGGCGCGGGCCGTCGTCGCGGCGCGGCCACGGTGCGGGCTCGGTGAGGAGGCGGACGGCTCCCTCGGTCCAGTCGACGTGGGTGGACGGCCGGTCCACGTGCAGGGTGCGCGGGAGCAGGTCGTGGTGGAGCGCCATGACCGTCTTGATGACGCCGGCGACACCGGCGGCGGCCTGGGTGTGGCCGAGGTTCGACTTGACGGAGCCGAGGAGCAGCGGGCGCTCGGGGTCGCGGCCCCGGCCGTAGGTGGCGAGCAGGGCCTGCGCCTCGACGGGGTCACCGAGGACGGTGCCGGTGCCGTGCGCCTCGACCGCGTCCACCTCGGCGGCGGAGAGGCGGGCGTTGACCAGGGCGGCCTCGATGACGCGCTGCTGGGAGGGGCCGTTGGGAGCGGTGAGGCCGTTGGAGGCGCCGTCCTGGTTGACGGCGGAGCCGCGGACGACGGCGAGCACGCGGTGGCCGCCCCGGCGGGCGTCGGAGAGGCGTTCCAGGACGAGGACGCCGACGCCCTCGGACCAGCCGGTGCCGTCGGCGGCGTCGGCGAAGGACTTGCAGCGGCCGTCACCGGCGAGGCCGCCCTGGCGGGCGAACTCGACGAACGTGGTGGGGCTCGCCATCACGGTGACACCGGCCGCCAGCGCCAGCGAGCACTCCCCCGCCCGCAGCGACTGCGCGGCCAGGTGCAGGGCGACCAGGGAGGACGAGCAGGCGGTGTCGACGGTCACGGCGGGGCCGACGGCGCCGTAGAAGTAGGAGAGCCGGCCGGACAGGATGCTGGTGGCGTTGCCGGTGAGCTGGAAGCCCTGGACGTCGTCGTCGGGGCCGACGCGGTAGTCCTGCGGCATGGCGCCGACGAACACGCCGGTGCGGCTGCCGCGCACGCCGGACGGGTCGATGCCGGCGCGCTCGAAGGCCTCCCAGGAGGTCTCCAGGAGCAGGCGCTGCTGCGGGTCCATGGACAGGGCCTCGCGGGGCGAGATGCCGAAGAAGTCCGCGTCGAAGGCGGGCGCGTCGTGCAGGAAGCCGCCGGCGAAGTCTGCGGGCCCGTCGCCGATCGCGGCCTCCCAGCCGCGGTCGCCGGGCATGGGGGTGATGCCGTCCTCACCGGCGGCCAGCATCCGCCACAGGTCCTCGGGGCTGTTCACGCCGCCCGGGTAGCGGCAGCCCATGCCGACGATCGCGATGGGCTCGGTGGCCGCCGCCTCCAGCTCGCTCACCCGCTGCCGCGAACGCTTCAGGTCGGCACTGGCTCGCTTGAGGTAGTCCCGGAGCTTCTGTTCCTTGTCCATTTCAACGCAACCCATCTGGAAGAAGACCGGCGGACGGCTGGTGGTCCGGCGGGGACACCGGGTGTTCGGGGCGGCCGTTCGGCGGGACGGCCGGGGTGTCGGAAGGAGGCGGGGCCGGCGGGGCGGGGCGGCCGGTGCGGGAGGTCACGCGCCGCGCGGGCCGGGCCGTACGCGGTGCCGGGGTCCGCCGGTCCGCGGCGGACCCCCGGCACCGCGCCGGGCGGGGACCGCCGCGACGACTCCTCCGCACCACGCGCGTGGTGCGCACACACTTCCGCAGACCATGGGCCCAGTCTCGGACGGCGCGTCTGCGGAAATCCCTAGTGTGTGACGCCGGGGGCGCGGGACGGTCCGGCGGCCCAAGGGGCCTACCAGCTGCCGGCGGCGGCCACCAGCCGGCTGTAGTCGCGGTCGCGGGAGGCCTGGCGCAGGTCGGACTCGACCATCATGCGCATCAGCTGCTCGAAGTCGACCTCGGGTTCCCAGCCCAGCTCCTTGCGGGCGTTGGTCGAATCCGCGCACAGCGTCTCGACCTCGGCGGGCCGCACCAGGCCGGGGTCGACCACGACGTGGTCGCGCCAGTCGAGGCCCACGTGCTCGAAGGCGATGCGTGCCGCGTCGCGCACGGTGTGCATCCGCCCGGTGCCCACGACGTAGTCGCCGGGCTCGTCCTGCTGGAGCATCAGGTGCATGGCGCGCACGTAGTCGCCGGCGAACCCCCAGTCGCGCTCGGCGTCCAGGTTGCCGAGGCTGACCTTGTCCATCAGGCCCAGCTTGATCTGGGCCACCGCCAGGGTGATCTTCCGGGTCACGAACTCGGCGCCGCGGCGCGGGGACTCGTGGTTGAAGAGGATCCCGGAGACGCCGTACATCCCGAACGACTCGCGGTAGTTGCGGGTGATGTAGTGACCGAAGGTCTTGGCCACGCCGTAGGGGCTGCGGGGGTGGAACCTGGTCGTCTCGCTCTGCGGGCTCTCGACGACCTGGCCGAACATCTCCGAGGACGACGCCTGGTAGAAGCGGATCTGGCCCCGGGGACCGCCGCCGGAGGACCTGCCGAGTCCGCTGACCATGCGGATGGCCTCGAGCATGCGCAGCACGCCGGTGCCGTTGACCTCGGTGACCAGTTCGGGCTGCTGCCAGGACATGGGGACGAAGGAGATCGCCCCCAGGTTGTAGACCTCGTCGGGCTGGACCAGGTCGACCGCGGAGACCAGGCTTCCCTGGTCCATCAGGTCGCCGTCCACGAAGGACAGGCCGGGGATCAGCTCGGCGATCCGGTCCTTCCGCGGGTTGGCCTGCCCACGGCAGAGCCCCCACACCCGGTACCCCTGGCTCAGCAGGTGTTCCGCCAGGTACGAGCCGTCCTGTCCGGTGATTCCGGTGATCAGTGCGCGCTTGGACATCTTCTCTCTTTCCACCGCCACGGAGAGGACCGGTCGGCGGGAGTCCGCACCGTGTCCGCGGACCGGAAGCGGCGGCATCCGGCGCGGGACGCGCACCGGCCGGAGACTCGGCCGGAGGGCCGGTCCTGCCGCATACCGGGACGCACGGCCTGCGCTGACTCACGAGCCGTCCTCGTGGCAGCCATGCAAACACCGAAACGGCTAAGGAATTTCCGAGTCTTCGGAGGACCGGGCGCGGGGCCTGCGCCGGCTCACCGGTCGTCCTGCACCACTCCACGCGTGGAGAAGCTGACCGGTGTGCCGGACGGGAGGTCCCCGGGAGGGATGCCCGGGTGGTGTCCCCCGGGCGGCGGCGCGGGGACGGTGCGGGGCCCGAGGGCGAGCCGCGAGACGATGCGGTACCGGTCTCCCCGGTAGAGCGAGTGGACGTACTCGACCGGACGGTCACCGGTGTCGGTGGTGAGGCGTTCGAACAGCAGGGCGGGCGACAGTTCGGGCACCTCGAGCAGCTCCGCCTCCGCGCGGGTCACCACGGTGGGCTCGATGGACTGCACCGCCTCACCGACCCGCACGCCGTGGCGGTCGCGGAAGTGCTCGTACAGATCGCCCTGTTCCAGTTCCTCCCTGGTCAGCTCCGGCACGAGGTCCGCCGGGACGTGCAGGTACTCGATGGCCATGGGCGAGCCGTCGACCAGCCGGAGGCGGGCCACGTACCGGATCCGCGCCGCGGGCGACACGCGCAGCCTGCGGCCCACCCGCGCGCCGGCCGGCAGGGTACGGAGTTCCAGGACCCGGCTGGTCCACACACCGCCGGCCCGCGGCACGGCGAGGGAGCCCCGCGCGGAGACCAGTTCCTGGGTGATCTTCTCGGCGGCGACGAACATGCCGCGGCCGTGCTCGCGCACCAGCAGTCCCGCGACCACGAGTTCGTCCACGGCGGCGCGCAGCGTGGGCCGGGACACGCCGAGCCGGGCGCACAGGCTGCGTTCCGAGGGGATGGCGTCACCGGGGCGCCGGGCCTCGATGAGCTCGAGGATCGCGTCGCGGACCCGTTCGCGCTTGAGCACGGCGCGCGAGGCGGCGGGATCGATCTCCATGCGGGACCCTCGTTCGTCGTCGGACCGGCGGGTCGTCGTGGCACTGGTACGGCTTCGACCGTAACTGGTCCGCCGCCCGAGGGGGACTGTCGGGGAACATCGATTTCCTTTCCTGCCAGGAGGGTTGACGGCCACATTGGTCTATGCCACCTTCGTTCGACATCGACTGGTAAAGCCTCGGGGGCCGACTGGTCAATCCCGAGGACCGTGCGTGTACCGCCGCTCGCCGTCCGTCCGCGACCGTGCGTGTCCCGCGAAGGTCCGGGCCGCCCCTCGCGCTCCACGGCGCGCGGCGGCACCCGCGCACGCCGCACAGACGATCCACCGTGCGCCACCCCCACAGAAAAGGAACACGGATGAGCACTCGTCCCCGCTGCCGCCGCACCCGCGCGGCACTCGCGCTGACCGCCCTGCTCGGCGGCGCCGCCCTGGCCGGCCTCCCCGCCACCACCGCCGCCGCTGCGGACGGCGCCGTCACCGTGCAGTACCGCACCAGCGCGGGCGGAGCCACCGCCGACCAGAGCGAGCCCTGGCTGAAGGTCCGCAACACGGGCTCCACACCGGTGCAGTTGAACCAGGTGAAGGTCCGCTACTACTTCAAGGCGGACGCCCCGAACGCCACGTACCGCTTCGCCTGTTCCTGGGCGGTCAGGGGCTGCTCCGCCGTCACCGGCACGTTCGGCACGCTCGCGCACCCCACCGCGACCGCCGACCGCTACCTGGAAATCGGTTTCACCCCGGCCGCCGGCTCCCTGGCGCCCGGCGCCGACACCGGGGACATGCAACTCCGTTTCCACCAGTCGAGTTGGCAGACGCTCAGGCAGAGCGACGACTACTCCTTCGACGCCACCCGGACCTCGTACGCCGACTGGAACAAGGTCACCGCCCAGCTCGCCGGCGCCACGGTGTGGGGCACCGCCCCGGAGGGCAACGACCCCACCGATCCGACCGATCCCACGGACCCGACCGACCCGCCGGGCGGCGGCCAGACCCTGTTCGACGACTTCGACTACACCTCGCACACCGACCCGGCGATCTCCGCGCACGGCTGGAGCGTGCGGTCCAACTCCGGCGGCCCCGGCGTGCCCGGCGCGACCTGGGACCCGTCCAAGGTCACCTTCAGCACCTCGGGCGGCAACTCGGTGATGAACCTGGAGACCTCCACCGCCGGCACCGGCGCCTCCACCGTCCACACCGAAGTCCTCACCAGGAGCATGAAGTTCAGGAACGGCACCTACGCCGCCCGGGTGCGGTTCTCCGACACCCCGAAGTACGGCCCCGACGGCGACCGCGTCGTGCAGACCTTCTTCACCATCAACGACCTCAAGGCCCCGATGGCCGACGACTACGCCGAGTACGACTTCGAGTACCTGCCCAACGGCGGCTGGGGCGAGCCCTCGAACATCCTCTACACGACCTCCTGGGAGACCTACAACCCCGACCCCTGGCAGGCCGTCAACCAGCACACCGAGAGCCGACGGAGCTTCGCCGGCTGGCACGACCTGGTGGTGACCATCGACGACAGCGCCATCACCTACTACGTCGACGGACAGCACTTCGGCACGCACGACGCCGCGTACCTGCCCGAGCGCCCGATGTCGATCAACTTCAACCAGTGGCTGATCGACCTCCAAGGCCAGACGTCGACCGCCCCCCGCGCCTACGACCAGCAGGTCGACTACGTCCTGCACGTCAAGGACCAGGTGCTCACCCCGGCCCAGGTGACCGCGAAGATCAACGCCTACCGAGGCGTCGGCACGTCCTTCGTGGACGAGGTCCCCGCGCCGTGACGGCCTGAGTCCGACCGGCCGGCCGGGGCCCCTCACCGGGGTCCCGGCCGCGTTCGGGCCAGCGGGCTTCCCCCCGAGTTCACGTGATCTTCTCCAAGGGCTTCCGCCGTCGAGCCCGAAAGGCTGGACTGTAGGACGCGGCCCGACCGGGGCCGCACGCGGACAACGTTGTCACACCTACCGGAAGCGGGGATGCCCACGCCATGCGGAACGCCACCGGACCCCATCCGCCCACACCCCCGCCGGGTCGGCACAGACTCCTCGCCGCCGCGCTGATCCTCGGCACCCTGGTCGCCGGGCTCACGCCCGTCACGGGCGCCGCCGCCAAGGGCCGCGACGTCGCCGCCTTCGACGCCGTCGACCCGTTCATCGGCACCCGGCTGGACACCTCCCAGAACAAGGGGAACAGCGCGTACGGCAACACCTGGCCGGGCGCCACGGTGCCGTTCGGCATGGTGCAGTCCTCCCCCACCACGTACCGCTCCTCGGACGGGGACCAGAAGGGCGGTTACGAGTACACGGCCGACAGGATCCGCGGCTTCGGCATGACCCGGCTCTCCGGGACCGGCTGCGAGGGCCGGTACAGCGGCTTCGACTTCCCCGTCCTGCCCTACACCGGTGACCTCACCGACGGCGCCCTGCCGTCCAGCCCGGCCGAGAAGGTCACCGACTACCACGTCGGCTTCGACCACGCCGACGAGAAGGCCGACCCCGGCTACTACTCCGTGGACCTCGCCAACGGCGTGGAGACGGAGCTGACGGCCACCACCCGCACCGCCGTGAGCCGCTTCGACTTCCCCTCGGACGGCACCTCGACGCTGCTGTTCGACGTGGCCGGCTCCAACAACCGGGTCTTCGACAGCGAGGTGGAGGTCGACGGCGACACCGTCAGCGGCTGGGTGGAGACCGCCTCGGTGTGCGACGAGGGCGGACGCTACCGGGCCTACTTCTCGACCACGTTCGACCGGCCCGTCAAGGCCCACGGCACCTGGCAGGGCTCGGACGTACGGCCGGGATCGGCCGCCGCCTCCGGCGGTGACACCAAGCACGGGGCGGGCGCCTACCTCGTCTTCGACCGGGGCGCGAAGGTCACCGCGAAGACCGGCCTCAGCTACGTGAGCGTCGCGGGCGCGGCCCGCAACGCCGCCGACGAGACCCGCGGCCGGAGCTTCGACCGGGTCCGCGCGCGGACCGCCCGCGTGTGGCGGGACGCGCTCGGCACGGTGGACGCGGACGGCGGCACCCGGGACGAGCGGGTGAAGTTCTACACCGCGCTCTACCACGCGCTGCTCCATCCGAACGTCTTCGACGACGTGAACGGCGAGTACCGCGGCTACGACGGCGAGGTGCACCGGGTCGCCGAGGGCCGCCACCACTACGTCACCTACGCCGGCTGGGACACCTACCGCAGCCAGGCCCAGCTGATCGCGCTGCTGTTCCCCGAGGTCGGCAGCGACATCAACCAGTCGATCACCGACATGGTGCGCCAGACCGGCAGCTGGCCCAACTGGCCGCACCTGAACCAGGCGCAGCAGAAGATGAGCGGTGACTCGCTGCAGTCGGTGGTCGCCTCGATCGACGCGTTCGGCAGCACGGACTACGACCGGCGGGCCGCGCTGGAGTCGATGAAGTCGACGCAGGACCTGCCCGCCGACTCCACGCTGCGGCGGCACGCCTACCAGTACGCGACCGTCGGCTTCATCGAGAACCGCAAGGGCGACTCGGCGACGTCGAAGACGCTCGAGTACGCCGTCGACGACTTCGGCATCGCCCAGCTCGCCCGGCGCCTCGGCGACCGGGAGACGTACGACCGGTACATGGTCCGGGCGCAGAACTGGCAGAACGTGTTCGACGACGCCAGTGACCACATCCGCCCCCGTGACCGTACGGGCTTCGACCGGGGGTTCGACCTCGGTGAGCGGGGCGACCAGTTCGAGCAGGCGACCGGCTACCAGTACGGCTGGATGGTCCCGCACAACGTGGGCGCGCTCATCGAGAAGCGGGGCGGCGTCGAGGCCACCACCAAGGCGCTGGACGACCACACCCGTGAGCTCGACGCCGGCGTGTACAACACCTCGGGCGCGTACCTGAGCAACCAGCCCAGCTTCACCATGCCGTTCGTCTACAACTGGCTGCGGCAGCCGCACCGCACGGCGGACGTGCTGCGGCGCGCGGTGGACGAGATGTACGACACCACGCCCTCGGGGCTGCCCGGCAACGACGACCTCGGTTCGCTGAGCAGCTGGTACGTGTGGGCGAACATCGGGCTCTTCCCCGCCGTCCCCGGCACCGCCGACCTGGTGGTGAGCGGCCCGATGTTCGACCGGGTCGTGGTGGACAGCGCCGACAGCCGGCGCAGGATCGTCCTCGACGCGCCGCACGCCGACGAGGCACCGTACGTGAGCACGCTGAAGGTGAACGGCCGCGCCACCACCCGTTCCTGGCTCCCCGCGGAGTTCACCCGCGAGGGCGGCAGGCTCGGTTTCCGGATGTCGGAGACGCCCGGCACCTGGGGCACCCGTACGGCCGACGTCCCCCCGTCGCACACGGACGGCACGGACGCCCGGAACAACATCGGCACCACTCCCGACGGCCGGGGGAACCTCGGCTCCCTCGACCTCAGCGACAACTCCCTGTCCCGGGAGCGGCTGGCGGCGGCCGGGGCGACGCCGGGCGCGAAGCTCGCGCTGGGCGACACCGGTGTCGAGTTCACCTGGCCGGACACCGAGCCCGGTGAGCCCGACAACTGGATCCCGCACGGCCAGCGCATCCCCCTGGCCGGGACTCCGGCGACCGGGATCTCCTTCCTGGGGCTGGCCACCAACGGGCCCTCGCAGGGCACCGCGGTGGTCGAGTACACCGACGGCTCCACCCAGCCGGTGCCGGTGCGGTTCACCGACTGGACCCCCGGGACGAATTACCAGTTCGGCAACGAGCCCCTGGTGACCACCACGGGACGCAACCGGGCCGCGGGCGGCGCCGACACCACGCAGACCAAGGTGTTCGCCACCCGTCCGCAGCTGCTGGACCCGGCGAAGCGGGTGGCCGCCGTCGTCCTGCCGCAGGGCACCGACCGGGGCGTCATGCACGTGTTCGACGTAGCGCTCACCGACAATCCGGATCTCGAGGTCCCCGGTTCCGCCCCGGAGCGGATCGTCCTGACGCCGACCGGGAAGCCGGAGACGTCCCAGGCCGTCACCTGGCGCACGGCGGCGGCGTTCACCTCGGGCGAGGTGCGGGTCCGTGAGGCCGGCACCGCACCGTGGCGGACCGTGGCCGCCCGCGCGAACGAGGAGCTGACCTCGGACGGCGAGCAGACCCGCACCCACTCCGCGGTCCTCGACCGCCTCTCCCCCGGCACCGCGTACGAGTACCAGGTCGGCACCGGCGACCGGTTCAGCCCGGTGTACCGGTTCACCACCGCCCGGCCCGCCGGTGAGGACTTCACCTTCCTGTACTTCGGTGACGCCCAGAACGAGCTGTCGGCGAAGTGGGCGCCGGTGGTGAAGCAGGCGTACGCGCGCTATCCCGACGCCGTCGGCAGCGTCAACGCCGGAGACCTGGTGAACTCCTCGGGCAACGACAGCGAGTGGCGCGACTGGTTCGGGGCGATGGACGGCTACAGCCAGACGACCAACGTCATCGCCGCGCCCGGCAACCACGAGTACTCGGGGGACACCTTCCTCAAGAAGTGGAAGTCGACGTTCGAGTACCCGGGCAACGGGCCGGTCGCCGCGCCGGCCGAGAACGACACCCCGGCCGGGCGGCAGCGCGCCGCCTACGAGGCGCACATGGCGAAGGCGCTCGCCGAGACCGCGTACTACACCGACTACCAGGGGGTGCGGTTCATCTCCCTCAACGCGAGCACGGGTGACGCCCGCTCGCTGATGACGCCGGACGACCTCCCGGAGTGCAGCGAGAACTGCCCCGACCCCGAGAAGCTCTGGCTCGGCATGCAGAGCAGGTGGCTGGACCGCGTCCTCGAGGACAATCCCAGCAAATGGGCGGTGGCGGTGTTCCACCAGCCGGTGTTCTCCGGGGCCGAGGGCCGCGACGAGAAGGCGGTGCGGGACGCCTGGCTGCCGGTGTTCCAGCGCGGCGACATCGACCTGGTGCTGATGGGACACGACCACGTGTACGCCCGCGGGTACGTCGACTCCGACGCCACCGCCACGCCCGGCGTGACCACCGGCCCCGTGTACACGGTCGCCGTCTCCGGGCCGAAGTACTACGAGCTCGCCCCCGGGGACGACAACGTGTGGACCCGCAACGGGGCGACCCAGGTGGTGCGCGCCGGACACACCTCCACCTTCCAGGGGATCAAGGTCACGAAGGACACGATCCGCTACGAGGCGGTCGTCGCCGCGAAGTGGGACGACCGGTCCACCACGGACAAGGAGCCCGGGGAGGTACTGGACTCCTTCACCATCACCAAGTACGACGACGGCACGAAGTACGTGACCGAGGACGGGGTGCCCGTACCGCCCGCCCCGGCCGCCGGCCGCTGACCGCGGCCCTCGCCGTGAGGCCCCGCTCGCCCCAGGCCGAGCGGGGCCTCACTTGCCCGCGGCGGGCGGTCGGCGCAGGCTGGTCCCATGGGTGCGGGCCCGACGCTCATCACCTCCGTGCAGCGCGCCTTCCGGCTGCTGGAGGCGGCGGGCGCCCATGAGAACGGCGCGCCGGCGAAACAGCTGGCGCGGGAGACGGGGCTGCCCCTGGCCACGGCCTACCACCTGCTGCGCACGCTGGTGCACGACGGGTACCTGCGCAAGCTGGACGACGGCGGATTCGTCCTGGGCGACCGGTTCCAGACCTTGCACACGACGGGTCGCGGTCAGGCGCTGCTCAGCCGGGTCCGGCCGGCGCTCGCCGCGCTGCGGGACGAGCTGTCCACCGCCGCCTACCTCACCTTCTACGAGGACGGTGAGATCCGCGTCGCCGAGATCGTCGACAGCCCCCGCACCCCGCGGGCCGAGCTGTGGGTGGGGTTCGAGGACGCCGGGCACGCCACCGCGCTGGGCAAGTCGGTGCTCCGGGAGCTCGACGACGAGGCCCGCAAGGAGTACCTCTCCCGGCACCCCCTCAACGACCTCACCCCGCGGACGATCACCACGGCCGAGGAGCTGGTGCGCCGGCTGGAGAGCAGCGACCTGGCGCCGGCCGTCGCCGACCTGGAGGAGTACTCCCTGGGCACCGTCTGTGTCGCGGTGCCGGTCTACAGCGGGGACACCCTGGGCTCGCTCGGCGTCTCCATGCCGAAGGACCGGCTGCACCGGCTCGACGAGGTGCGCGAGCGCCTCCTGCCGACCGCCGGGCGGGTGACCCGGGGACTGTCGTTCACCATCTGAAAAGCACACCCTTGTGACGTTCGTGACAGTCATCTTTCCTGATTAAGTCAGACATTACGGACGCGCGCACGCCGCGCAAAGGTGAGGACTGCGGACGACACATGAGTCACGCCCGTCAGCATGGACGCGACCACTGGCCGATGCGGCAGTACAAGCGGGGGGTCCGCCACACGTGGTCGCCCCGGGCACGGGCCGCCGCGCACTGGGCCGCCGGCACGCCCGCCCTCTCCGTACTGATCGTCTTCCTCGTCGTGTTCGTCGACCTCGTCGGCGGAACGGGCAAGGTCTGGCTGCCGCTGCTCGCCGCCGGGCCGGCGCTGGCGGCGGCCACCAGCCGGCCGGCCGGGGTCCTCGGGGTGGGTCTCCTCGCCTCCCTCCTCGGCGCGGCGATCGGAGCCCGGCACGGCATGGCGGCCCCGGAGCTGGCCGTCGTACTCGCCGCGCTGGTGACCGTCGCCCTGGCCGGCACGCTCGCCAGCGCCCTGCGGGAACGCCGCGAGCGGGTGCTCGCCGCCGTCCGTTCCGTCGCGGAGACCGCGCAGCACGCCCTGCTCCTGCCGGTCCCGGAGACCGTCGGCCCGTTCCAGGCGGCGGTCCACTACAGCGCCGCCGCGGCGGAGGCCCGGATCGGCGGCGACCTCTACGCCCTCATCCCCACTCCGCACGGGATCAGGATGATCGTCGGCGATGTGCGCGGCAAGGGACTGCCGGCCGTGGGGACGGCCGCGCTCGTGCTCGGTGTCTTCCGGGAGGCCGCCCACGACGAGCCCGACCTGCTGGACGTCGTCTGCCGGATCGAACGGAGCCTGGCCCGCAACCTCGGCCACGACGACTTCGTCACCGCCGTGGTCGCCGGCTACCCGGAGCCGGGGCGGCTGGAGATGGTCAACTGCGGGCACGCTCCCCCGCTGCTGGTCCGCGGCACCGAGGTGGTGCCGGTGGACCCCGACCGCCCGGCTCCGCCCCTGGGGCTGCGCGCCCTGTCGGGCGAGTCCCCCGGCCTCCAGGTGGTGTCCTTCGCCGAGGGGGACCAGCTGCTGTTCTACACCGACGGGGTCACGGAGGCCCGCGACTCCGGCCGCGCGTTCTACCCGCTGGCCGAGGGCCTGGCCCGGCACCTGTGCGACGAGCCGGCCCGCACGCTAGCCGCGCTGCACCAGGAACTGCTGGACCACGTGGGCGGCCGGCTGCACGACGACGCGGCCCTGCTCCTGCTGCGCAAGCCCCCCGCCGGCGCCGGGGCGGCGGACGCGGCCTCCCCCGTCGTCCTGCCGCTCACGACACGACCGGAACCGGACGCCGACGGCACCTCCGACGACCGCGAAGGCGCCGCCTAGCGCGGCCGGTCCGTCAGGGCCGCTGGGCGGCGATCATGCGCCGGTACCAGTGGTAGCTGTCCTTCGGGGTGCGCTCCTGCGTGTCGTAGTCGACCCGGACGATGCCGAAGCGCTTGTCGTAGCCGAAGGCCCACTCGAAGTTGTCGAGCAGCGACCACACGTAGTAGCCGCGCACGTCCACGCCGGCGTCGATCGCGGCCCGCAGCGCGGTGAGGTGGTCGCGCAGGTACGCCACCCGGTCGGTGTCGTGCACGGTGCCGTCCGCGCCCGCCTCGTCGTCCTCGGCGGAACCGTTCTCGGTGATGTGCACCGGCGGCAGGGCGTCGCCGTACTGCTCCTTCAGCTCCACCAGGAGGTCGGTGAAGGTGTCCGGGGCCACCGGCCAGCCCATCGCGGTGTGCCGGACGCCGGGCATCGCCGTCTCGGCGTAGCGGTTGTCGGTCGCCACGCGCAGGGCGGGGTCGTCCTCCCGGTACGGGGCGTCGGCGACGACGATCGGGCGGTAGTAGTTGATGCCGAGGAAGTCCAGCGGCTGCGAGATCAGCTCCAGGTCGCCGTCGCGGCGGAAGTCCTGTCCGGTGATCAGCTCGCCCCAGGTGTCCTCCTCGGTGTCCGGGTAGCGCCCGGCGAGGATCGGCTCGGTCCACACCAGGTTGTGCAGGGTGTCGGCGCGTACGACGGCCTCCCGGTCGGCGGCGGAGCCGGTGGCGGGCAGGTGGTGGTCGAGGTTGAGGGTGATGCCGACCTCACGGACCCCGGCGGACCGGAGCGCCCGGACGGCCAGTCCGTGGCCGACCAGGAGGTGGTGGGCGGCGGCCAGGGCGCCCCGGCCCTCGCGGGCGCCCGGCGCGTGGCGGCCCACCGAGTAGCCGAGGAAGGCGCTGCACCACGGCTCGTTGAGGGTGATCCAGCGGGGCACCCGGTCGCCCAAGCGCTCGGCGACGACGGCCGTGTACTCGGCGAACCGCTCGGCGGTCTCCCGCACCCGCCAGCCGCCCCGGTCCTCCAGGGCCTGCGGGAGGTCCCAGTGGTAGAGGGTGGCGGCGGGTTCGATGCCGGCGGCGAGGAGTTCGTCGACCAGGCGGGAGTAGAAGTCCAGGCCCTTGGGGTTCACCGGCCCCGTGCCGTCGGGCACGATGCGCGGCCAGGCGATCGAGAAGCGGTACGAGCCGACGCCGAGGTCGCGCAGCAGGGCCACGTCCTCGGGGTAGCGGTGGTAGTGGTCGCAGGCGGTGTCACCGGTGTCGCCGTTCGCGACCAGGCCGGGGGTGTGGCTGTAGGTGTCCCAGATCGACGGGCCGCGGCCGTCCTCGTGCGCCGCGCCCTCGATCTGGTACGAGGCGGTCGCGGCGCCGAAGACGAAGCCGGGCGGGAAACGGGGGAAGTCGCTCATGTGGTGCGCGTCCATCTCGGTGTGTGCGGTGATCACTTGACGGAGCCCCCGGTGATGCCGGCGGCGATGTACTTCTGGGCGAGGACGAGCAGGATCGCGGCCGGGACGGCGGAGAGCACGGACGCGGCCATCACGGCGCCCCAGTCGCCGACGTGGGCGCCGATGTACTGGTAGATGCCCAGCGTGATCGGTTTGACGTCGTCGGTGGTGTTCAGGGTGAGCGCGAACATGAAGTCGCTCCACGAGAACAGGAACGCGAACAGGCCGGAGGTGATCAGCGAGTTGCGGCTCATCGGCAGCACCACCCGCAGGAAGACCCGTACCGGTCCGGCGCCGTCGATCTCGGCGGCCTCGATGACCTCGCCCGGGATGGACACCATGAAGGAGCGCATGAGGACGATGGAGAACGGGATGCCGAGCGAGGCGTCCGCGAGCATCAGGCCGAAGTAGGAGTTCACCAGGCCCAGGTCGACGTAGGAGTTGTAGAGGGCGTTGGCGATGACGATGCCCGGCACCATCTGGGTGATCAGGGTGCCGAAGACGATGGTGCGCGAGCCGCGCAGGCCGAACCGGGCCAGGCCGTAGGCGGCCGGGGCGGAGACGGCCAGGCAGATGGCGACGGCGCCGAACGAGACCAGCAGCGAGGTCAGCAGGTGACCGCCCTGGTCGGTGACGGCCTTGGAGAACCCGGAGAGGTCCAGGCTGCCGGGCACCGGGTCGACCTGGAGCAGGCCGGACTCGGGCTGGAGCGCCGTGTTGAGCATCCAGTACAGCGGGAACAGCATCACGCCCAGGATCAGCACACCGGCGACGGTGGAGCCCCAGCGGCGCCGGGACGCGGCGGGAGTGTGAGCGGCCATGTCGGTCACTTCCCCTCGGTGCGGTTGGCCCGCAGGTAGAACACCGCGAACACCGCGGAGACGAGAATGAGGACGTTGCCGACGACCGCGCCGGCGCCGAAGTCCAGCTCCACGAAGGAGTTCTGGTAGGTGAGCGTGCCCAGGGTCTGGGTGGCGTCGGCGGGCCCGCCGTCGGTGAGGGCGAGGATCAGGTCGAGGATCTTGACCGTCGACATGAAGCCGAGCACCAGGACGACCGTGATCACCGGCTTGAGCATCGGCAGGGTGATGGAGCGGAAGGTCCGCCAGGCCGAGGCGCCGTCCAGGGCGGACGCCTCGTACAGCTCCTTGGGGATCTCCTGGAGGCCGCCGTAGAGGATGACCATGTTGAACGGGATGCCGATCCAGATGTTGACCAGGATCACCGAGAGCAGCGCCATGTCGGGGCTGGTCAGCCACGGGGTGCTGCCGCCCAGGCCCAGGGTGTCCAGGAAGGTGTTCAGTACGCCGGTGTCCTGGTCGAGGATGCGGCGCCAGACGATGCCGGACACCACCATGGGCACCAGCCAGGGCAGCAGGATCAGCGACCGCAGGACGCCGTTCAGGGGGAACCTGCGGTTGAAGAAGACGGCGAGGGCGAGGCCGATGCAGAACTGGCCGAGCAGGGAGCCGGCGGTGAAGACGAGGGTGTGCCACAGGGCCTTGCCGAACAGGACGTCCTGGAAGACGGACGACCAGTTGTCGGTGCCGTTGAAGGGGGCCTCGCCGGTGAAGAACGTCTTCGGCGTGTAGTGCTGGAAGCTCATCACGATGTTGCGGACGAGCGGGTAGCCGAAGAACAGCAGCATGAAGGCGACGGCGGGGGCGACGAAGCCCCACTGGGCGAGCCTGCGGCGCAGGCGCTGCCGGGCCGGGTCCGGCGCGGCGGACTTCCCGGAGGTCTGCGCGGACACCGGGGGGGTGACGGTGGACGTGGTCATGGCGCGTACCTCAGTTCCCGCTCGTGGCGCGCTGCTGGGCGCGCCGCAGGGCGGCTTCGCTGGACTGGCCGGTGAGGGCGGACTGGAAGGCGCTCTGCAGGGCGAGCGAGACGCCCGACCAGCCGGCGCCGAGCTTGGCGGTGCGGGACCGGGCGGCGGCGACCTGGTCGGCCAGCGCGTCCAGCTCGGGCACCTCCTGGCGCCACTTCGCGGCGGCCTTCTCGTTGGCGGGGACCATCCAGCTGTTCAGGGCGTAGGTGAGCTGTTCCTTCTCGCTCGCCAGGCAGGCGACGATCCGGCCGGCCGTCCTCTCGCGCTCGGTGTCGCCGGTGTTGGGCACGGTGAGCACGGCGCCGCCGAGCGGTCCCACCGAGTCGGCGCCCGCCTCCGGGACGGGGATCTGCGCGATCTCCCAGTGCAGCGACTTCTTGGTGTTGAGGGTCTCGACCTGCCACGGGCCGTTGATCATCATGGCGGCGTTGCCGGCCATGAACTGGTCGTTCACGTCGGCCTGCGTCCAGTTGACCGTGGACTTGGACAGCGACCCGTCCTGGAGCAGCGCCTTCCAGTAGTCGAGCGCCTCGACGACCTGGGGGCTGTCCAGGTCCGTCTCGTCTCCGCCGTTGGACCACATGAACGGCGTGAACTGGAAGACGCCGTCCTCGGCGCCGCCCGCGCTGAGCGCCACGCCGTACCGGTTGCCCTCGGTGAGCTTCTTCGCCGCCCGGCGCAGCTCGTCCCAGGTGGTGGGCACCCGTACGCCCGCCTCGTCCAGGATGTCCTTGTTGTAGAAGAGCGCGAGGGTGTTCACGGAGCGGGCCGCTCCGTAGTAGGTCCCCTTGTAGGAGCCGAAGTTCACGATGCCTTCGGGGATGTCGTCGGTGGCCAGGCCCAGGGTGCGCAGGTCGACGAGGCCGCCGGCGTCGGCGAAGGTCGGCATCTCGGAGGCGTCGAACTGCACGATGTCCGGCAGCGACTTCGACGAGGCCATGCGCAGGGCCTTCGTCATCACCTGCGCGGCGGGGACGCTCTGCTGCTCGATGCGTACGCCCAGCTGCTTGCCGCAGCGGGCCATCGCCTCGGCGTCCCAGCGGTGGTAGGTCTCGTCGGTCGAGGAGTTCATCACGGTGTACACGTCGCTGTCGCGCTGCTGTGCGCAGCCCGTCAGCGCCGCTCCGGCGATGAGGACGGAGACGGCGGCGAACGACGTGACGGCTCCGCGCGAACGTCCGCGCGCGCGGTGTGCGGCAACCGGAGGGTGTGCTGTCACGGTGGGTGCCCTTGCGTGGGGACCGGCCCAACCTGCGTTGAGCTGGTGACTCTTTCGGGAGGCTGGTGAAGCGCTTCGACTCGAGGCGGCTCGCGTCGAGGTGTTGCTTGGCGCTGCACCGGGTGTAATTTGTTTTGCCTGATTACTAATACGCCAGCGGAAGCCGGTCGCGCTAGACCCCCAGAGCTACGATCTGCTTGCGCCAAGGCGTGACAGGTCCTGCGTCTCCTGTCATAGTTCCTGGTCAGAAGCTTCCTTCCGAGCCTCTGCCGCCCTCCCCCTCCGAGGAAGACCATGAAATTCACCGACGGCTTCTGGCGCATCCGCGACGGCGTCCAGATCTCGTACGCCACCGAAGTGCGCGATGTGCGCCCGGAATCGAAGCGCTTCACCGGCTATGCCGCCGTGAAGAAAGTGACCCGCAGGGGCGACACCCTGAACGCGCCACTGATCACGGTCGAGTGCTTCTCCCCCGCCGAGGGCGTGATCGGCGTCCGGGTCACCCATCACGCGGGCAAGTACCGGCCGGGCCCCGACTTCGCCCTCACCGGTGACGCGGACGGCGCGGGGACGGTACGCGAGGACAGCACCGTCACCGAGCTGACCAGCGGCCCCCTGACCCTGCGCCTGGACGGGGCCGGCCCCTTCGCGCTCACCTTCCACGACGCGGACGGGCGCGAGCTGACCCGCGCCGGCGCCAAGAGCACCGCCTTCGCCACCACCGGCGAGGGAGCCCACCACGTGCTGAGCCGGCTCTCGCTCGGCGTCGGCGAGCAGGTCTACGGCCTGGGCGAACGCTTCACCCCGTTCGTCAAGAACGGCCAGACCGTCGACGTGTGGCAGGCCGACGGCGGCACGAGCAGCGAGCAGGCCTACAAGAACGTCCCGTTCTACCTGTCCTCCCGCGGCTACGGCGTCTTCGTCAACCACCCTGGCGCCGTCTCCTTCGAGATCGGCTCCGAGTCCGTCGGGCAGGTCCAGTTCAGCGTCGAGGACCAGGCGCTGGAGTACTACGTCGTCGCGGGACCCACCCCGAAGGAGGTCCTCGGCCGCTACACGGCCCTCACCGGACGTCCGGCTCTGCCGCCGGCCTGGTCGTTCGGCCTGTGGCTCAGCACCTCCTTCACCACGTCGTACGACGAGGCGACGGTGACCTCGTTCGTCGACGGCATGGCCGAGCGCGGCATCCCGCTGTCGGTGTTCCACTTCGACTGCTTCTGGATGCGCGAGTACCAGTGGTGCGACTTCCAGTGGGACCCGGACGTCTTCCCCGACCCGGAGGGCATGCTGGCCCGGCTCAAGGAGAAGGGCCTGCGGATCAGCGCCTGGATCAACCCGTACATCGCCCAGAAGTCCCCGCTCTTCGACGAGGCCGCGGCCCTCGGGCACCTGGTGCGCCGCCCGAACGGCGACGTGTGGCAGTGGGACCTGTGGCAGGCCGGCATGGGTCTGGTCGACTTCACCAGTCCCGACGCCCGCGCCTGGTTCCAGTCGAAGCTCAAGCCGCTGCTCGACCAGGGGGTGGACAGCTTCAAGACGGACTTCGGCGAGCGCATCCCCACCGATGTCGTCTGGCACGACGGCTCCGACCCGGAGCGGATGCACAACTACTACACCCACCTGTACAACCGGACCGTGTTCGAGCTCCTGGAGAAGGAGCGCGGGCAGGGTGAGGCGGTGGTCTTCGCCCGGTCCGCGACCGCCGGCGGGCAGCAGTACCCGGTGCACTGGGGCGGCGACTGCTGGTCGTCCTTCGAGGCGATGGCCGAGTCGCTGCGGGGCGGCCTGTCCCTGTCGCTGAGCGGGTTCGGCTTCTGGAGCCACGACATCGGCGGCTTCGAGGGCACGCCCGTCCCCGAGGTGTTCAAGCGCTGGCTCGCCTTCGGCCTGCTCTCCTCGCACAGCCGGCTGCACGGCTCCACGTCGTACCGGGTGCCGTGGGAGTTCGGCGACGAGGCGGTCGACGTCGCCCGGCGGTTCACCCTGCTCAAGCACCGCCTGATGCCGTACCTGTACGGCGC
Organism: Streptomyces sp. NPDC018964; assembly: GCF_044390325.1. Classification (NCBI taxonomy): domain Bacteria; kingdom Bacillati; phylum Actinomycetota; class Actinomycetes; order Kitasatosporales; family Streptomycetaceae; genus Streptomyces; species Streptomyces sp. NPDC018964. The sequence goes on along the minus strand of NZ_JBIRYZ010000009.1, from coordinate 295,311 downwards.
CGCCGCCGAGGCCCACCACACGGGCGTGCCGGTGATGCGGCCCATGGTGCTGGAGTTCCCGCGGGACCCGGCGTGCCGCCCGCTCGACCGCCAGTACATGCTGGGCCCCGACCTGCTGGTCGCGCCGGTGTTCAGCGAGGACGGCGAGGTGGAGGTCTATCTGCCCGAGGGCACCTGGACGCACCTGCTGAGCGGCGAGCGGGTCACCGGCCCGTGCTGGCGCACCGAACGGCACGGCTACGACAGCCTTCCGCTGTACGTCCGCGAGGGCGCCGTGCTGCCGCTGGCCGGCGACGACTCCCGGCCCGACGGCGACTGGCTGGACGCCCCGGTCCTGCTCGTGCACCCGCCGGCCGCGGCCGACTACGCGGCCGAGGTCACCGTGCCGGACACGGCGGGGCTCCCGGCCGCGGTGTTCCGGGTCCGGCGGGACGGCGACGTCCTGCGGGTCACCGCGTCCGGGACCGACCGGCCGTTCACGGTGCGCGTGCCCGGCGGGGCCGAGGCACAGGGCTCGGGCGAGGTGACACTGCCGCTGGGGTGACCGGGTCACGTGTCCGGGTGACTGCCCGGGCCGCCCCCGGGACCCGCGAGGGGGGTCGGTGAGAGGGCCGCGGGCTCCTCACCGGCCTCCAGCAGGGTGTCCGCCGCGCCCACGATCAGCGGGTCCGGCTTGCCCAGGGCCTCGTGGTCCTTCGCCGGGTAGTCGCAGCGGTCGAGGAGGCTGCGCATGGCCTCCAGCCGACCCCGGCGCTTGTCGTTGTTCTTCACGACCGTCCACGGCGCGTGGGGCGTGTCCGTCGCCCGGAACATCTCGATCTTGGCCTCGGTGTAGTCGTCCCAGCGGTCGAGCGAGGCGAGGTCCATCGGCGACAGCTTCCAGCGGCGCACCGGGTCGACCTGGCGGATCGCGAACCGGGTCCGCTGCTCGGCCCGGGACACCGAGAACCAGAACTTCACCAGCATGATGCCGTCGTCGGTGAGCAGCCGCTCGAACAGGGGCGCCTGCTGGAGGAACTGGCGGTACTCGTCGTCCGTGCAGAATCCCATGACCCGCTCGACGCCCGCGCGGTTGTACCAGGAGCGGTCGAAGAAGACGATCTCGCCGCGGGCCGGCAGGTGGGCCACGTAGCGCTGGAAGTACCACTGCCCCGCCTCCCGCTCGGTCGGCTTCTCCAGGGCGACCACGCGGGCACCGCGGGGGTTGAGGCGTTCCATGAACCGCTGGATGGTGCCACCCTTGCCGGCCGCGTCCCGCCCCTCGCAGAGCACCACGATCCGCTGGCCGGTGTCCTTGACCCACCGCTGCATCTTCAGCAGCTCGATCTGCAGGATGCGCTTGGTGCGCTCGTACTCCGCCCGGCGGATCTTGCGGTCGTAGGGGTGGTTCTCCCGCCAGGTCTCGATCGGGGTGCCGTCGGCGTCGAGCAGCACGGGCCGCTCCGGGCGCCGGTCATCCACCTCCAGCCCGTGGAGCAGGTCGTCGCCGTCGGCGCCGGCATCCGTCCGGCCGTCCGTCGCGTCCGTGTGTTCGGCCGTCACGTCGCCTCCCGCGTCCGTACGAGTGCGTCACAAGAAGCGTATGCCCACCGGGCGTTTCGCGGTGATGCGGGCGCGGGACCCGGGAAGGAGCAGGATCGGGCGGAGCCCGTGCGCGAGCGGCGTCTTCCGTCCATGTCGAGGCATCTCATGCAGGCACTGGTACCCGGACGAAGGGGACGCACGACGTGCAGATCGATCTGAAGGGCCGTACGGCGCTGGTCACCGGCTCCACCCAGGGCATCGGCGCGGCGATCGCCACCGGGCTGGCGCGGGCGGGCGCCCGGGTCGCGGTCAACGGGCGCTCCGCCGAGCGCGTACGGGACAGCGCCGCCGCCCTCGAGCGGGAGGTGCCCGGCGCCGACGTCGTACCGGTCGCGGCGGACGTGACCACCGAGGCGGGCGCCGAGCGGATCGCCGAGGCGCTGCCGCGGGTGGACATCCTCGTCAACAACCTCGGCGTCTTCGGCTCCGCCGACCCGCTGGAGATCACCGACGAGGAGTGGCGGCGCTACTTCGAGGTGAACGTCCTGGCCGCCGTGCGGCTGACCCGGCTGTTCCTGCCGGGCATGACCGGGCGCGGCTGGGGGCGCGTCCAGTACATCGCCAGTGACTCGGCGGTCGTCACCCCCGCCGAGATGATCCACTACGGCATGTCCAAGACGGCGCTGCTCGCGGTGAGCCGCGGTTTCGCCAAGAAGGCGGCGGGCACGGGCGTCACGGTGAACTCGGTCATCGCCGGGCCCACCCACACCGGCGGGGTGGAGGACTTCGTCTACGAGCTGGTGGACCGCGACCTTCCGTGGGACGAGGCGCAGCGCGCCTTCATGCGCGAGCACCGGCCGCAGTCGCTGCTGCAACGGCTGATCGAGCCGGAGGAGATCGCCCACATGGTCGTCTACCTCAGCTCGGAGCAGGCCTCCGCGACGACCGGCGGGGCGCTGCGCGTCGACGGCGGCTACGTGGATGCGATCCTGCCCTGAGGACGGGCGGCGGTCAGCGCAGGAGCAGCTGGACGAGGGCGAGGGTGCCGATCACGACGATGACGGCGCGCAGCACCGCGGGGCTGAACCTGCGGCCGGTCCTGGCGCCGAGCTGGCCGCCGAGGGCGGATCCGGCCGCGATGAGCGCGACGGCCGTCCAGTCGAAGTCGGCGACGAAGAGGAAGAAGGCCGCCGCGACCGTGTTGACGATCGCCGCGAGCACGTTCTTGACGGCGTTGAGACGTTGCAGCGGCTCGTCGAGGAGCAGGCCCATCAGGGAGATGTAGATGATGCCCTGCGCGGCGGCGAAGTAGCCGCCGTAGACGCTGGCCAGGGCCAGGCCGGCGGAGAGCGGCCGTCCGCCGTCGCGGCGGGAGGGGTGTCCCTCCGCGCGGCGGGCGCGCACCTTCCTGGCGATCAGGGGCTGGAACGCGACGAGGAGGAGGGCGAGCCCCACCAGGGTGGGCACGATGGTCTCGAACGCCTCGGCGGGCAGGGCCAGCAGGAGCGTCGCGCCGCAGAGCCCGCCCAGCGCGGCGCCGATGCCGAACTTGCGGACGCGCCGGCCCTGTCCCGCGAGTTCCCTGCGGTAGCCGATGGCGCCGCTGACGGAGCCGGGGATCAGTCCGAGCGCGTTGGAGACCGTGGCGGTGACGGGGGACAGCCCGGTGGCGAGCAGCACGGGAAAGGTCACCAGCGTTCCCGAGCCGACGACGGCGTTCATGGCGCCGGCGCCGACGCCCGCCGCGAAGACGCCGGCCATCTCCAGCGGCGTCACGCCGTGGCTCCGGTCGTGTCGTCGCCGCCCGAGGGTGCCCGGTGCCGGCCCTGGTCCGAGGAAACGTTCATGTGAGGACGCTAGCCCGCGGACCCTTCGGTGATCACCGGAGGGTCAGGAGAGCCTCGCCACACCCGCGTAGATGCCGCTGTCCTCGGGGGGCGGCGGCGGGGTCGTGCGGAACCACTCCGGTGCGGTCACCAGGCCGGGGTCGACCAGTTCCAGGCCGTCGAAGAAGCGGGCGACCTCGGCGCGGGTGCGGAAGCCCAGGCGGATGCCGGCGCGGGCGTACTCGGCCGTGACCTGCTCGGCCAGCTCGGAGTGGAGGTCGGAGGCGGCGTGCGACAGCACGAGGTAGCTGCCCGGCGGCAGCGCGGCCCGCAGCTCGCCGACGATGCCGAGGGGGTCCTGGTCGTCGGGGAGGAAGTGCAGGAGGGCGATCAGGGAGAGCGCGATCGGGCGCTCGAAGTCGAGCACGCCGCGGGCGTGCCGGAGGATGCCGCCCGGGTCGCGCACATCGGCCTGGATGTAGTCCGTGGTGCCCTCGGGGCTGCTGATCAGCAGGGCCTCGGCGTGCCGCAGCACGATCGGGTCGTTGTCGGTGTAGACGACCTTCGCGGCCGGGACCACGCCCTGCACGATCTGGTGCAGGTTCGGCTCCGTGGGGATGCCGGTGCCTATGTCGAGGAACTGGTCGACGCCCTGTTCGGCGAGCCAGGCGGCCGCCCGGTGCATGAACCGGCGGTTCTGGCGGGCGGCGTCGCGCGCCTGGGGCGGCAGCTTCTCCCCCACGGCCTCGTCGACCGGGTAGTTGTCCTTGCCGCCGAGGAGCCAGTCGTAGACCCGCGCGGGGTGCGCCCTGCTGGTGTCGATCCGCGGAGGGGTGGGGGGTGTGCCCGTCGACATGGCGGAGTCCGTTCCTGGAGTGGCTCGGGAGTGCCTGACGATCATCAAGTCTCGCACGCACAACCGGTGTACGGGGGTCAGGAGTTCGATCGTCGGGCGGGGTCCGGCGGCGGTGCCGTGCTGGCGCGCGGCACCAGCCGGGTCGGGACGAGGGTGGTGCCCCGCTCGGGACCGCCCTGCCGCATCTTGCTCAGCACCGCCTGGACGCAGAGCCGGCCCACCTCGGCGAAGTCCTGGTGGACGGTGGTCAGCGGGGGCAGGAAGGAGGACGCCTCGGGGATGTCGTCGAAGCCGATGACGCTGACGTCCTCGGGCACGCGCCGGCCGCGTTCGTGCAGGGCGCGCAGCAGGCCGAGCGCCATCTGGTCGTTGGCGGCGAAGACGGCCGTGCACTCGTCCCGGGCCGCGAGTTCGAGGCCGGCCCGGTAGCCCGAGTCCGCCGACCAGTCGCCCCGGACGAGGGGTGGCGGCACCCGCCCGGCCTCGGTGAGGGCGGCGCGCCAGGCGTCCGTGCGGCGCTGCGCGGCGAACGAGTCCTCGGGGCCGCCCAGGTGCCACACCGTGCGGTGGCCGAGGCCGAGCAGGTGCTGGACGGCGGTACGGGTGCCGCCCGCCTGGTCGGTGTCGACGACCGTGTAGTGGTCGCCGGCGTCGGAGTCGACCACCACGACCTGGACGTGCGGGGGCAGGGTGACCGTCGCCGCGTCCAGGAGGTGGACCTCCATGATGACGATGACGGCGTCGACGGCGAGCTCCTCCAGCCGGGAGAACGCCCCGCGCACCTCGTCCTGGGTGGGTACGGCGACCGGCAGCAGCGTCACCGCGTAGCCCTCGCGCGCGGCGGAGGTGGCGATCGCCTCCAGGGTGCGCACGTTGCCGGTGGTGGAGAGGGTGAAGGTGATGACGCCGATGGTGCGGAACTCGCCGCGCTTGAGGGCGCGGGCCGCGCTGTTGGGCCGGTAGCCGAGCTCCTTCATCGCGGCCAGCACCTGGCGGCGGGTCTCCTCGGTGACCCCCGCGTAGCCGTTGGAGACGCGGGAGACGGTCTGGGAGGAGACCCCCGCCAGGCGGGCCACGTCGGCCATGGAGGCCGTGGTCCGGGCGCCGCCCCGGGTACGGCGCGCACCGCCGGCCGCGGTGGCCGCCCCGGTGCCGGGGCCGGGTGCGTTCGCCGGCGTTCTCTCGGCCGTGTCCACTCGCCGTCAGCCGCCTTCCTGTCACTGCTCGCGTCACGGTTTCCCAAGGGACCCTTGACCGTCCTCAGGAGGGCGGTGTAAACATGCCGCCATCCGATGTTTACGTAAACATAACAGCTCGCCGGCCCTTCGCGGCAGCCGATGTTTACGCAAACATCATGTGCAGGGGGCATGCCGTCCGGCTCACGCGCCGGGCGGCCGCCGGTCCGGAACGGTGACGAGCGAGGAACGACATGACGACGCTGCAACCGCCGGTGGACGCCGAGCCGAGGCCGGCACCTCCCCCGACGAGACGGGACCGCCGTTCCTGGACGGGATGGGGCTTCATCGGTCCCTTCGTGGCCGTGTTCGCCCTGGTCTTCCTGGCACCGATCGCGTACTCGGTCTATCTGAGCCTCTTCCGCGACCGGCTCATCGGCGGGACCACCTTCGTCGGCCTCGACAACTACCGGCAGGCGCTCCAGGACGACCGGTTCTGGGCGGCCCTCGGCCGGGTCTCGCTCTTCCTGTGCGTCCAGGTGCCGATCATGCTCGGCATCGCGCTGCTGGTGGCGCTGGCCCTGGACAGCGGCCGGCTCTACGGCAAGAGCTTCTTCCGCATCACGATCTTCCTGCCGTACGCGGTGCCCGCCGTGGTCGCCACCCTCATGTGGGGCTTCATGTACGGCACGAAGTACGGCCTGGTCGGCGACATCAACGGGGCGTTCGGCGTCACGCTGCCCGACCCGCTCTCCCCCGACCTGGTGCTGGCCTCCATCGGCAACATCGTCACCTGGGAGTTCGTCGGCTACAACATGCTGATCTTCTACTCGGCGCTGCGCGTCATCCCGAACTCCCTGTACGAGGCGGCGGAGATCGACGGCGCCGGACAGATCCGCGTGATCACCGCGATCAAGCTGCCCGCCATCCGGGGCGCCCTGGTCATCGCGACGATCTTCTCCATCATCGGCAGCTTCCAGCTGTTCAACGAGCCGAACATCCTGCGTCCGCTCGCCCGCAACGCCCTCACCACCGACTACACGCCGAACTTCTACACGTACTCGCTGTCCTTCAACGGCCAGCAGCACAACTACTCCGCGACGGTGGCCATCATCATGGGCCTGATCACGATGGTGATCGCCTACGTCGTGCAGCTGCGCGGCATGCGCAAGGGAGCGTGACCCGATGAGCAGCCCTCTCACCACCGCCGCCCCGGCCGCCCCCGCCAAGGCCTCCGGCCGCGCCGCGCCACGGCTGCGCACGACGCGCCGGCACTCCGCCGGCAAGCCCAAGCGCAGCGTGCTGCTGACCGTGCTGACCTCCCTGGTCGTCCTCTACACCGTCGTGCCGCTGGTCTGGCTGGCCGTCAACGCCACCAAGACGCAGGCGGGTCTGGCCGACTCGTCCGGGATGTGGTTCGCCGACGACTTCGCGCTGTGGGACAACCTCCGCTCCACGTTCACCTACCACGACGGCGTGTTCACGCGCTGGCTGCTGAACACCCTGCTGTACGTGGTGCTGGGCGCCGGCGGGGCCACCCTCCTCGCGGTCCTCGGCGGCTACGCGCTGGCGAAGTTCGACTTCCCCGGCAAGCGCGGCGTCTTCGCCACGGTCATCGGCGCGGTGGCGGTGCCCGGCACGGCCCTCGCGGTGCCCACCTTCCTGATGTTCAGCGAGATGGGCCTGACCGACACCCCGTGGGCGGTGATCATCCCCTCGCTGGTCTCGCCGTTCGGCCTGTACCTGATGTGGGTGTTCGCCACCGAGGCCATCCCCACCGAACTCCTCGAGGCCGCCCGCATCGACGGGGCCGGCGAGGCGCGCACCTTCTTCACCGTCGCCCTCCCGCTGCTCGCCCCCGGCATCGTGACCGTGCTGCTGTTCACCACGGTCGCCACCTGGAACAACTACTTCCTGCCGCTGATCATGCTCAAGGACCCGGACTGGTACCCGCTGACGCTCGGTCTGAGCGCGTGGAACTCCCAGGCCGAGACCGTCGGCGGCGAGGTCGTCTTCAACCTGGTGATCACCGGTTCGCTGATCACCATCCTGCCGCTCATCGCCGCGTTCCTGCTGCTCCAGAAGTACTGGCAGTCGGGTCTCGCCGCGGGCAGCGTCAAGGAGTGACCGCGCGGCCCCCGGCCGCCCCCTCGGATCCGCCCCCGCACCACCGCCCTCACCCCGTCCCGCCCACGAAGAAGTGGAAGCACCCTCATGCGCAGAAACACCGGCCGCCTGCTGCGCGGCATCGCCCTCGTCTCCGCCGTGGCCCTGGGCGCCACCGCCTGCGGCGGCTCCGACGACGGCTCCACCGGCGAGGCGGTCTCCGCCTCGGACGTCCAGGCGGCCCTGAAGGAGGGCGGCACGGTGACGGTGTGGGCCTGGGAGCCCACGCTGAAGACGGTCGCCGCCGACTTCGAGAAGAAGTACCCGAAGGTCAAGATCAACCTCGTCAGCGAGCGGTCGGGCGACAAGCACTACACCGCGCTGTCGAACGCGATATCGGCCGAGAAGGGCGTCCCGGACATCGCGCAGGTCGAGTACTTCGCGGTGAACCAGTACGCCCTCGGCAAGGGTCTCACCGACCTGGCCCCCTTCGGCGCCGACAAGCTGGCCTCGAAGTACACGCCCGGTCCGTGGAACGCCGTGAGCGAGGGCGAGGCGGTCTACGGCCTGCCGATGGACTCCGGCCCGATGGCGATGTTCTACAACAAGAAGGTCTTCGACAAGCACAAGATCGCCGTCCCGACGACCTGGGACGAGTACGTCGACGCCGCGCGCAAGCTGCACAAGGCCGACCCCAAGGTCTACATCGCCAACGACGCGGGCGACGCCGGCTTCACCACCAGCATGCTGTGGCAGGCCGGTGCCCGTCCCTACAAGGTCGACGGCACCGACGTGAAGATCGACTTCAGTGGCGCGGAGGCCGAGAAGTACACGGACACCTGGCAGCAGCTCATCGACGAGAAGCTCCTCGCCCCGGTCAACGGCTGGACCGACGAGTGGTACAAGGGCCTGGGCGACGGCACCATCGCCACCCTGACCACCGGTGCCTGGATGCCCGCCAACTTCGTCAGCGGCGTGCCGAGCGCGGCCGGCGACTGGCGCGCGGCCCCGATGCCGTCCTGGACCGAGGGCGACAAGACCAGCGCGGAGAACGGCGGCAGCTCGCTGACCCTGCCCTCGCTCGGCAAGAACAAGGAACTCGCCTACGCCTTCGTGGAGTACGCGAACTCCGGTGACGGTGTCCACACCCGCGTCGAGCAGGGCGCCTTCCCCGCCACCAAGGCGGAACTGCAGTCCGCCGACTTCCAGAGCACCAAGTTCGACTACCTCGGCGGCCAGGAGGCGAACAAGATCTTCGCCGAGTCCGCCGCGAACGTCGCCGGCGACTGGTCGTACCTGCCGTTCCAGCAGTACGCCAACTCGGTCTTCCACGACACGGTCGGCCAGGCCTACGTCTCGGGCACCACGCTCGCGGAGGGCCTGAAGGACTGGCAGGACGTCTCGGTGAAGTACGCCGAGGAGCAGGGCTTCACCGTCGAGAAGTAGCACCCGCCGGGGGGGGGGGGCGGGCCCCCCCCCCCCCCCCCCCCCCCCCCCCCCCCCCCCCCAAAAACCACCCCCCCGACCCCCCCCGCCCCCCCGGCGGGGGGGGCTCTTTCGGTGTGTGCGGGCTTGGGTTTTCTGGCCCGTGGGTGGGGGGTTTACACTTCCTTTATCCCTCCCGGGGGGGGGGGGGGGCCCCGCCCCCCCCCCCCGCTGCCCCCACCCGGAAGGACCGCCATGATCTCCACCCTCCTGTCCCGCACCGGCGGGGCGGACGGTGACCCCGCCCCCCGTCTCGTCTACGGCGCCGACTACAACCCCGAGCAGTGGCCCCGCACCGTGTGGGAGGAGGACGTCCGGCTGATGCGCGAGGCCGGCGTGAACCTCGTGTCCGTGGGGATCTTCTCCTGGGCCCGGCTGCAACCGGCCGAGGACACCTGGGACTTCGCCTGGCTCGACGAGGTGATGGACCTGCTGCACGCCGGCGGCGTCGGCGTCGACCTCGCCACCGCCACCGCCTCCCCGCCGCCCTGGCTCACCACCGCCCACCCGGAGATCCTCCCGGTCACGGCCACCGGCGAGACCCTGTGGCCGGGGGCGCGCCAGCACTGGCGGCCCACCTCGCCCGTCTTCCGCCGGTACGCGCTGCGCCTGGTCCGGGAGCTGGCGACCCACTACGCCGGTCATCCGGCGCTCGTCGCCTGGCACGTCAACAACGAGCTGGGCTGCCACAACGTCTACGACTACTCCGACGACGCGGCCCGTGCCTTCCGCGACTGGCTGCGCGCCCGCTACACCACGCTGGAGGAGCTCAACACCGCCTGGGGCACGGCCTTCTGGTCGCAGCGGTACACCGACTGGGAGCAGATCCTGCCGCCGCGGCTGGCCGCCTCCCACCCCAACCCCACCCAGCAGCTCGACTTCAAGCGCTTCTCCTCGGACGTGCTCAAGGATCACCTGCGCGCCGAGCGGGAGATCCTGCGGGAGCTCACCCCGGACGTCCCCGTCACCACCAACTTCATGCTGACGGGCGGCATCAAGGGCATGAACTACCCGGACTGGGCGGGCGAGGTCGACTTCGTCTCCAACGACCACTACGTCCACCCCGGCCCGCAGGACCGCGACGAGCTGTCCTTCTCCGCCAACCTCACCAGCGGCATCTCCGGCGGGCGGCCCTGGTTCCTGATGGAGCACTCCACCAGCGCCGTCAACTGGCAGCCCGTCAACGTGGCCAAGCGCCCCGGTGACCTGGCCCGCGACTCGCTGCTGCACGTCGCCCACGGCGCCGACGCGGTCTGCTTCTTCCAGTGGCGGCAGTCGGCGGCGGGCGCCGAGAAGTACCACTCGGCGATGGTCCCGCACGCCGGCGCGGACAGCGAGCTGTTCCGCGCGGTGGCCGCGCTCGGCGCCACCCTCGAGACCCTCGCCCCGGTCACCGGGTCCGAGCGGGAGCCCGCCCGGGTCGGCATCCTCTACGACTGGGAGTCGTGGTGGGCGAGCGAACAGGACTCCCACCCCACCTCCCTGCTCGACTACCGGCAGGAGGCGCTCGACTGGTACTCGGCGCTCCTCGCCCTCGGCGTCCGCGCCGACCTCGTCACCACCCGGGCCGACCTTCACCGCCACCAGGTGCTGATCGCCCCCGTGCTGCACATGGTCCCCGCCGGCCTGGCGAAGACCCTCACCCGGTACGCCGAACAGGGCGGCCATCTGATCACCACGTACTTCTCCGGTGTCGTCGACGAGCACGACCACGTCTGGCTCGGCGGCTATCCCGGCGCGCTGCGGGACCTGCTCGGCATCCGCATCGAGGAGTTCGGTCCGCTGCTCGCCGGTGACCGTGTGGAGCTCGACGACGGCACGACCGGCACCCTGTGGACCGACCGGATCACCGTGACCGATGCCGGGACCGAGGTCCTGGCCCGCTACCGCACCGGCGAGCAGGCGGGCAGGCCCGCCGTCACCCGGCGTCCGGCGGGCGGGGGTTCCGCCGCGTACGTGTCCACCCGGCTCGGCGTGGAGGGGCTCACCGCGCTGCTGCCCCGGCTGCTGGAGCCGGCCGGCGTGGAGAGCGAACTGCCCGCCGAGGTACGGGGGCTGGTCGAGCCGGTCGTACGCCGGGGCGACGGGGTCCGGTTCCTGTTCCTGGTGAACCGCACCGACGGCACCGTCCCGGTGCGCGGTCTCGACGGGGAGGTCCTCGTCGGCACCACCGGCGCCGACGGCGTCCTCACGCTCGGGCCCCGCGCGGTCGCCGTACTGCGGCAGCCGGCCGCCTGACACCCGCCCCCACCACTCCCCCGGAACGGCACACACCCGTTCCGGGGGCCGTCCCCTCCCGCCGCGGCAGCCGGTGCGGCGGGAGGGTCCACCGAAGCGCGACCACACACCTCCATGTTGGGAGCACACCGATGGCACGCCGCACCCGCACCCGCACCCGCACCCGCACCAGACGGCTCCTCACGGCCACCGGGCTCACCGCAGCCCTGGCCACCGGGGCCGCCCTGATCCCCGGGCCGACGTCCGCCGCCCAGGCCGCGGACCTCCCCTCCGTCACCGTCCGGCCCGACCCCTCCTACCAGCAGGAGGAGTTCGAGGGCTGGGGCACCAGCCTCGTCTGGTTCGCCAACGCCACCGGCGACTACCCGCCTCAGATCCGCGAGAAGCTCGCACGGCTCCTGTTCGGCGACGACGGCCTCGCCCTGAACATCGCCCGGTACAACATCGGCGGCGGCAACGCCCCCGATGTGAAGGACTACCTGCGGGCCGGCGGCGCGGTCGAGGGCTGGTGGAAGGCGCCCGCGGGCACCACCCGCGAGGACACCGACTGGTGGGACGCCGAGGACCCCGCCGACTGGAACGAGGACGCCGACGCCACCCAGCGGTGGTGGGTGGACCGCATCAAGAAGGACATCACCCACTGGGAGACCTTCAGCAACTCCCCGCCCTGGTTCATGACCGTCAGCGGCTACGTGTCCGGCGGGTTCGACGCCACCGCCGACCAGTTGAAGGCGGAGTCGGTCGACGACTTCGCCGCCTACCTGGCGGGCGCCACCAAGCGGCTGGAGAAGGCGCACGGCATCAAGGTCGACACCGTCGACCCCTTCAACGAACCCAACACCAACTACTGGAGCACCCGCCTCGGCGCGGACGGCGAACCCGTCGGCGGACGCCAGGAGGGCGCCCGCATCGGTCCCGGACTCCAGGAGAAGGTGCTCCACGCGCTCGCCCCGGCGCTGAAGAAGGCGAGGACCAAGGCGGAGATCTCCGCCATGGACGAGACCAACCCGTCCATCTTCGCGCAGAACTGGAACTCCTACTCGCCCGAGGCGCGTGACCTCGTCGGCCAGATGAACGTCCACACCTACGGCACCGGTCAGCGCACCACCGTGCGCGACATCGCCAAGGCCGAGGACAAACGGCTGTGGATGAGCGAGGTCGAGGGCGACTGGGGCGACGGACAGAGCTTCACGGACATGCGCCCCGGTCTCGGCCTCGCCCAGCGCATCGTCGACGACCTGCGCGAACTGGAGCCGCGCGCCTGGGTGTTCTGGCAGCCCGTCGAGGACCACGACAACATGAAGCCCGGCGGCGAGTCCGCCAAGGGCGGCAACTGGGGCGAGATCCAGCTTCCCTTCAGCTGCACCTCGAAGGACACCCTCGAGACCTGCCCGATCCGCACCAACACCAAGTTCGACACCGCCCGCAACTTCACCCACTTCATCAAGCCGGGCGACCGGCTGATCAAGGTGGACGACACCTCCAGCGCGGCGGCGGTGACGAAGAACGGCAAGGGCGCCTCGCTCGTCCACGTCAACAGCACCACCGAGGCGCGCGACGTCACCCTCGACCTGTCCAAGTTCCGCACCGTCAGCCGGAACGCGACCGTCACGCCCGTCGTGACCAGCGCCGACGGCAAGCTGGAGCGGCACCGGCCGATCAAGGTCACCGACCGTGCGGCCACCTTCACCGTGCCCGCCCAGTCGGTGACGTCCTTCGTCGTCAAGGGCGTCTCCGGCGTCGCGAAGGACGCCCCGCTGCTGCGCAAGGGCCACACGTACACCCTGACCGGCGTGCAGAGCGGCAAGGCGGTCACCGTCGCGGACGACGGCACGCACCTCGTCATCGGCACCGGCGACGGCTCCGCCTCCCAGCGGTGGCGGCTGAGCGCGGTGCGCCCCGACGACGGCGTGCGGGAGCGCTACGAGTTCACCAGCCCGGTGGACGGCGAGCGGCTGGCCGTGCGCGACGACGTCCCGGTGACCGAACCGCACACCGGCGAGCGGGACCCGGCCGCCGAATGGATCATGTCCACGACGGGCGACGGCACCTGGACCCTGGTCAACGCGGCCACCGGCCGCCTCCTGGAGGTCGGCGGGCAGGCCACGCACGAGGGCGCCGCGGTCACGACGTGGCAGCCCAACTCCGGTTCCAACCAGCGCTGGACGGTCACGGACGTCACGGACTGACCGGTCCGCCCGCGTCCGGCCGCACCACCGCCCGGTGGTGCGGCCGGACACCGCGCGGGGCCGAGCGGGTCCGGGCGCCGTTCACCGGGCTCCGGGTCCGGCGCCGATCGTCACCACGCGGGCCCAGTCGGGCGGGGTGTCCGGTACGTAGTCGGGGTCGTCCTCGTCCCATGACTCCCCCACGCGGGAGAACAGGCCCACCACCGTCCGGCACGGTGGCCGGGTGTCCGGCCAGGGTGTCTGTCCGTCGGTGAGGACGACGACGACATCCGGCCGGGGCCGGGACCCGAGGGCCCTGATGAAGCCGCTCCGCAGATCCGTACCGCCACCGCCCGTCAGCGGTATGCCCTCGGCACCGCACAGCCGGTGCACCCGGCCGGCCGCCGCGTCGCAGGGCACCACGGAGACCATGTCGCGGCGGCCGCCCACGGCCCGGGAGATCGCGGCCACCTCCAGCAGCGCGCTGCCCAGTTCGGCGTCGCTGACCGAGCCCGAGGTGTCGATGACGACCGACACCCGGGGCGGCGTACGCCGCAGGCTCGGCAGTACGGCACCGGGCACCCCGGCCGACCGCCGGGACGGCCGCCCGTAGCTGTAGTCGTCCCCCGCGCCCGAACCGGAGACCGCCGAGCGGAGCGCCGCGCCCAGCAGGTCCCGCCAGGGCTGCGGCGGATGGAACGCCTTCTCCGCCCACCGCCGCCAACTCTTCGGCACGTCGCCCGGCCGGGCGTTGATGCCCTGCGCCACGCGGAAGCGCACGGCGTCGCGTTCCTGCTCACTGAGCCCGTGGGCGCCGTCCGGGCCGAGGTCCCAGTCCCGTGCGAGTCCGTCGGCGCCGCTGCCGCAGTCCAGCCAGACCAGGCCCTGGGTGTACGGGCCGAGCGTGAACTGGCGCAGGTAGTCCTCCATCAGCTCTCCGGAGGTGAGCCCCAGGGTGCTCGGCAGCACCACGTCCTCGGGGCGCGCCAGCCCGTCGCCGTAGATGTCGTCGTTGATCTCGCAGTCGGCGGCGATGTTCATCCGCAGCCGCTCCCCCGGGCCGTGCAGTCCGCGTTCGCGGGCGACGCGGTCGCTGCGTCCGTGGTGGTCGCGCAGCAGGTGCGACACCTCGTGCACCCAGACGCCGGCCAGTTCCTCCTCCGGTGTGGCGGCCACGAACGCCGGTGAGACATAGCAGCGCCAGTGCCGGTCGACGGCCATCGTGGGGACGCGCCGGGACTCGACGGGGTGCAGCGCGAACAGTGCCGTGGCGAGGTAGGGGCGGGCGCGGGCGGCCTGCAGCCGGGCGGCGAGCAGCTTGTCGAGGTCGAGCGCGAGGGCCGGTGTCCCCGGCGGGTGGGTGGTCATCGGCCCGCCACCGCTCCGGCCGTGACGCGGGCCGCGACCCGGTCCGCGCGCCGGGACAGGGCCACGGCCGAGGTGAGCCGTTCGATCGTCACCGGTACCTCCCAGTCCTCGCGGCGCAGGGCGGCGAGGGTGGTGGCGGGGACGACGACCAGGTCGGGCGCGCCGGTGTCGACCGCGCGGGCGAGGAGCGCCCAGGCGGCGTCCCAGCGGGACTTCTCGGGGTGGGCGCGCACGGCGGCCACCACCGCGTCGAGCACGGCCTGGCGCAGATCGCCCCGCTCGGGCAGCTCGGCGCCGGCCGGGTCGGCGAGCAGCGTCTCGGGGTCGGGGAGGTCCAGCCGGTCCAGGCTCGCCAGCAGTTCCAGGCCGGGTCCGTCGCCGACGGTGCCGCGGACCAGCAGGGAGAGGACGTCGCGGGAGGAGCCGGCCGCGGTCGCGAAGGCGATCAGGGTCAGGGTCATGTCCCAGCTGCGCGGGGAGGGCCAGGGGCCGCCCCGGCGGGTCTCGCCGTCGGGCAGCCGGTGCACGAGCGGGGGCCGTGCGGTGAGGAACGCGCACACCGCGCGCCGGGCGAACGCCACCGCCTCGGTGAGCTTCCCGGGGTCGAGGCGGGGCAGGGTGGCGCGGGGCCAGGTCCCGCCGAGGCCGCGGACGACGACCTCGGGGTCGTGGGTCCAGTTCAGGTGCACGAACCGGTTGGCCAGCGGTGGGCTGAGTTCCCAGCCGTCGGCGGCCGAGGCGCGCGGGTTGGCGGCGGCCACGATCCGTACGCCGGGCGGCAGCCGGAGGGTGCCGATCCGCCGTTCCAGCACCAGCCGCAGCAGGGCGGCCTGGACGGCGGGCGGCGCGGTGGACAGTTCGTCGAGGAAGAGCAGGCCCCGGCCGGCCCGGACCAGGCGCACGGCCCAGTCCGGCGGGGCCATGGGGACGCCCTGTTCGGCGGGGTCGTCGCCGACGACGGGCAGCCCGGAGAAGTCGGACGGCTCGTGGACGCTGGCGATCACGGTGGTCAGGGGGAGGTCGAGGGAGGCGGCGAGCTGGTTCAGGGCGGCGGTCTTGCCGATCCCCGGCTCGCCCCACAGCAGGACGGGCAGGTCGGCGGCGACGGCCAGGGTGAGGGCCTCCAGCTGGACGTCGGGGCGGGGTTCGGTGGAGGTGTCGCGCAGGAGGGTGAGCAGGTCACCGGCGACGTCGAGTCGGGAGGGAGAGGCGGAAAGGGCGTGTGAGGACATGGGTGATCACCTGTGGTGTGTGAGAGGGCGCGTGTGTGGGGAGGGCCGGGGACGCGAGTCCCCGTGGGGTCAGTCGTAGGTCGCGTGGCGCGGGTGGGACCGGTGGTAGCCGGGGCGGGCAGGGTCCGGGAGGCCGAAGCGGGGCGCGGGTTCGCTCATTCCCGACCGGTACAGCCCGTGCAGGATCCGCCGTCGCGCGGCCGCTTCGAGTGCGTCCCGCAGCGGGCCGTCGCGCAGGTGTGCCCCGGGGCCCAGCAGTCCCTCGACGACGGCCAGCGCACCGGCGGTGTCACCGTGGTCCAGGCGTTCCCGGACGTCGGTGAGACAGTCGGGACGCCGGTGTGCCCGGTCGACGGCCCGCAGGCAGGGAAGCGGGGTGCCGGTCAGGGCGACCAGCAGCTCCTCCCGCCTGAGCTCGTCCGGGTCGTGGTCCAGCGGTGCCAGGACGCCGTCGACCAGGCCGATGCGGTGCTGTGCTCCCCGGCACTCCACGACCTGCGGCCGTCCTGCCGGTGCCGGTGCCGGTGTCCGGGGCGGGCCGGCCGGCGCGTGCCCGGGGACGAGCGCGGAGGCGACCAGCGGGTGCAGCCGGCCGGGTTCGATCGCCCCGGCGCGGAGCAGTTCCAGGTCGGGCAGGACGTAGGTCGCCGCTTCGGGCAGGACCGGCAGCGCGGTGGCGGAGCCGTCGGTGGGGGCGCGCCCGATGCGCAGGGCGGGTGCCGCGCCGCCCTGGTCGTCCTCGGCGAGGTCCAGGCGCAGCCGTTGCCGGACCCCGACGCGCACGGTGACGGCGCCGCTGGTGCGCTCGGCGTCGCGGAGCACGATCCGCGTCTCGTCGGCCCAGCGGTCGACGGCGCAGTGGTGCCCGGGCGCAAGCGGCACCGGCTGGTCCCCTTGCCCCGTCCGCGGGCCGGCGCCGGCCCGGAGTGGCAGTTCGCCGGGCCTGCGCGCGTCCCACAGGTGACGGTGCAGGTCGAGGCGGAACCGGGGGCTGGGGCGCGCCCGCGGGTGCCGGGCGGCGCCGGCCCGGAGGCGGTCGCCGTCCCACAGGGCGAGGCTGATCCGTTGACCGCCCTCCGCCCAGGCGGGCGGTGTGCGGACCACGAGGTACACCGGGTCCTGATGGCGGTAACGGGCCAGGGCGACGGTGAGGCCGGGGCGCAGCAGTCCGTCGGGGGCGACTCTCGGCATGTGCCAGCGCAGCAGGTCGGGCGCCAAATGCCGTAGGTCGTCCCGGACTTGGGCCGTGAGCTCCCGGCCGTGGGTGCGGGTCAGGAGACGCAGGTCCAGATCGACGTCGACACCTGCGGCGGCACACGCCCCCGCCCAGTCGCCGACGTGCCGGCGGGCGGTCGCGGTTTCGATCATGGAGGGCGGCACGGCGTACTCACGTACGCGCCGCCAGAAGGAGAGGCGGGAGTTCCCGTTCGCTGTCGGTGGGTGCATCAGCACTCACCTTGCGTGGACGGGACCTCCAATCCGAGAACAGATTGAGTGGTCATCGCGGCGAGCATAGCTCTCCGTGTGGCGATCTGTCAGGTGCCTTTCGCCGTCGGCGGTGGTACGCCTCCGGCTCGGCCGTCAGGGTGACCGGGGCTCCTGATGTGCGCACGGGGGGTGCTCCTCGGCGGGTTCCGGTACGTGCGGTGGTGGCCCGCCCGGGCGGCCGCACGGGGGCGACGGGCAGGGGCGGGCCACCGGAACGCGGCGGCGGTGGTGCCGCTCGGGTGGTTACAGCGTCACGTCTCCGCACAGGTGCACCTCGACGCCCGGTTCGGCGAAGAGGGCGGCCTTGGCGCGCAGTGCCTTGTCACCGGTTGTTCATGACGCGTCGGACGGCGCGCGCATGACAGGACAGACGTCACGGGCATCGTCTTGGCATGAACCTGCGACCCGATGGCCGGGCCGCAGTCTCACGGAGGTGTGGGATGAACCGAAGGCTCGCCACCGCACTCGCCGCCCCGGCCCTGGCCCTGGCCGGTGTCCTCGGCACCGCCACCGGCGCCGAGGCCGTACCCGCCGACAAGTCCCAGGTCCTGGCGAGCTGGACGCAGACCAGCGCGTCGAGCTACAACTCCTGGACCGCCGCCCGCGCGAACCGATCCGCCTGGTCCGCCTACCAGTTCGACTGGTCCACCGACTACTGCTCCTCCTCCCCCGACAACCCCTTCGGCTTCCCGTTCTCGACCGCCTGCGCCCGCCACGACTTCGGCTACCGCAACTACAAGGCCGCGGGCACGTTCAGCGCCCACAAGACGCGGCTCGACAGCGCCTTCCACGAGGACCTCAAGCGTGTCTGCAACGGCTACGGCGGCGCCACGAAGACCGCCTGCGACAGCACCGCGTGGACGTACTACCAGGCCGTCAGGGCCTTCGGCTGAGCCCGCCGTCCCACCGCACCCGGTCCCACCGCCGCCGGCCGCCCGACGGGCCGGCGGCGGTGCGCCGCCGGCCCGCGCGGACTACCGGCGGCCGCGCACCAGCACGTACAGGAAGTACGGCGTTCCGATCACGGCCGTCATCAGGCCGGCGCCCAGCTGGGCGGGGGCGATCACGGTGCGGCCCAACAGGTCGGCCGTGCACACCAGTACGGCGCCGAGCAGCAGCGCGACCGGCAGGACACGGGTGTGCCGCCGCCCGACGAGGGCGCGTGCCGCGTGCGGGGCGACCAGGCCGACGAAGCCGATGGTGCCCGCGGCGGCCACGGCGGTGGCGGTGAGCAGCACGCTCAGGACGAGGAAGCCCAGCCTGCCGCGCGCCAGGTCGA
Source organism: Streptomyces sp. NPDC018964 (assembly GCF_044390325.1). Taxonomy (NCBI): domain Bacteria; kingdom Bacillati; phylum Actinomycetota; class Actinomycetes; order Kitasatosporales; family Streptomycetaceae; genus Streptomyces; species Streptomyces sp. NPDC018964. Next base: position 276,566 of record NZ_JBIRYZ010000009.1, on the reverse strand, counting down.
GTCCGAGGAGCCGGGGGGTGTCCTCGTCGAGGGAGACCAGGTCGAGTTCCCGGTGCCGTACGCCGGCCACCGCGGCGCCGACGGCGAGGACGGCCGCGAGGGGGAGGACGTCGGGCATGCTCCGGCCGTACGTGGAGCCCGACAGCCAGGTGAGGGCCTTGGTCGCGTTGAACGGGTCGGTGAGCACGATCAGCAGGCTGATCAGGGCCGTCGTCGCGGTCGCGGTACCGATGCCGACGAGCACCAGCCGGTTCTGCCGGTAGCCCCCGCGCGCGGCGAGGCCGAACACGACGACCGCGGTGACCGCGGATCCCGCGAAGGCCGCCCCGGCGACGCCCCACCCCCCGGCGACGGGGGCCGTCGTCACGAGGATCACCGCGCCGAGCGCGCCGCCGCCGGAGACGCCCAGGACGGCGGGTTCCGCCAGCGGGTTGCGGGTGACGGCCTGCACCAGGGTGCCGGCCAGCGCGAGCGCCGCCCCGGCGAGGAGCGCGGCGAACACCCGGGGCACACGGGTGTCCAGCACGAAGGAGACGGTCCTGCCCGCCCTGCCCTGCGCCCAGTTGACCACGTCGCCCAGCAGCAGCTTGCTGTCGCCCAGCAGGACGGCGGCGATCGTGACGCCGACCAGGACGACCGACAGCACGGTGAGCGTGGTGAGGAAGACGGCGCGGCTGCGGATGCGCAGTGCGTCCGGCGCGGCGGCGCCGGCGGTGTCGCGGAGCCGGGCCGCCATCACCACCAGGAACACCGCGCCGACCAGGCTGGTGACCACGCCGGTGGGGACGGCGACCGCGGTGTCCGCGTCGACGAACGTGCGCAGCAGCACGTCCGCCCCGAGCACCAGCGCGGCGCCGACGAGACCCGCGACCGGCACGCCCGCGCGCAGCCGCAGCACTCCCCGGAACCACCGGGCGAGCGGACGGACCAGGGCCGGGGCGCACAGGCCGACGAAGCCGATCGGTCCGGCCAGGGTGACGGCCGCGGCGGACAGCAGCGTCGCCAGGACGACGGCGGTGACGCGGGTGGCCCGCACCGGGACGCCGAGTCCGCGCGCCGCGTCGTCGCCGAGGGCGAGGGCGTCGACCCGGCGGGCGATGAGCAGCAGGCCGGCGAGTCCGACGACGGCGACGGGCAGCATCTGGAGGACACCGTCGAAGCCGTTCTGGCCGATGTTGCCCTGGTTCCACTGGTAGAGGCCCTCGGTCTGCTGCGGGAACAGCAGGAGCAGCCCCTCGGTGACGGCGGTGAGCCCGAGCGCGAGCGCGGTGCCGGCGAGCACCAGCCGTACGGTGCCGGCGCCGAGCCCCGACAGTCCGAGGACGACGGCCGCCGCCGCGAGTCCGCCGGCGAAGGCGATGCCCGACGAGGCGAGCAGCGGCAGGGAGACGCCGGTGACGGCGGCGACGCCGAGGGCGAAGTAGGAGCCCGCGTTGACGGCGAGGGTGTCCGGGGAGGCCAGGACGTTGCGGCTGACGGCCTGCAGGGCGACGCCGGCCATGCCGAGGGCCGCGCCCACGAGGAGCCCGGCGGTCATCCGGGGCAGCCGTGAGGCGATGACGACGGACGCGTCGGCGGGGTCGGCCCGTCCGGTGAGGGCCTTGAGGACCTCGGCCGGGCCGACCGCGGCGGTGCCCTGGGTGATGTCGACGACGGCGAGGGCCGCGACCAGGAGCACGAGCGCGGTCGTCACCGCGGCCGCGCCCGTCCGGGACCTGGCCGTCGCCGGACGGGCGGTGGGAGTGGTGGCGGTGACGGCCATCGCGCTACTTCGTCAGCGAGGCGACGAGGGCGTCGGTGTACGCCTCCATCGAGCCGGTGCCGCCGAACATCCAGATGCCGTCGTCCAGCCGGTGGACGTCACCGGACTTCACGAACGGCAGCGACTTCCACACGGAGTTGTCGGCGAGTTCCTTGCCGAAGGGGTTGCTGCTCGCGTCGTCCTTGTTGCCGATGTAGGCGAACTGGACCTTGCCCAGGTCCGTCAGCCCCTCGACGTCGGTGGAGGCCAGGCCGTAGGCCTCGTCGCCCTTCTGCTTCCAGGCGTTCTTCAGGCCGAGCCGCTCGTTGACGGCGCCGATGAGCGAACCGGAGGTGTAGGGGCGCAGGGAGACCTGGTTGGAGGCGACGTAGCCGTCGGCGAAGGCGATCTCCGCGCCGTCCAGGCCGGCGTCGGCGAGGGCCTTCTGTCCCTCGGCGAGCTTGGTGTCGAAGTCCTTCTTCAGGGTCGCGGCGCGGTCGGTGGTGCCGGTGGCCTCGGCTATGAGGTCGAGGTTCTTCAGCATCTGCCCGATCGGGTCGGCGGCGTCGGCGGACTTCACCTCCAGGACCGGGGCGACCTCGCGCAGCTGCTTGACCGCGTCGGGCTGCAGGTCGGTGGTGGCGACGATGAGGTCGGGCTTGAGCGAGGCGATGGTGTCCATGCTGGGCTCGCCGCGGGTGCCGATGTCCGTGGGCTCGTTCTCGAGCGGGACGGCGGCGTCCCAGGTCTTGTAGCCCTTGACGTCGGAGACGCCCACCGGGTCGACGCCGAGGGAGACCAGGTGCTCGACGACGTTCCACTCGGTGCCGACGACCTTCTTGGCGGGGCCGTCGAGTTCCACCTTCGCGCCGGTGGCGTCGGTGAGGGTGATGGCCTGCGCGGACTCCTTGACGGCCGTGTCGTCGTCGGCGGCGGGTTCGGTGGTGCCGCAGGCGGCCAGCAGGAGGGTGGCGGCGGTGGCCAGGGGCGCGGTGAGCAGGAGGCGTCTCATGAGGTGGTGCCGAGCCTTTCGCTTCGGGTGTGGTGACGGCCGATGGCGCGGGTGCGCAGCCGGCCGGTGAGGGGGTCGGTGTCGACCTCGATCCGGATGCCGTAGACCTCGGTCAGGCGCTCCGGGGTGAGGACGTCCTCGGGCGGGCCCTCGGCGGCGACGCGTCCGGACGCGAGGAGCACGATCCGGTCGGCGACGGCCGCCGCCTGGTCGAGGTCGTGCAGGACGGCACCGACCGCGATGCCGTGCTCGTCGGCCAGGTCGCGCATGAGGTCGAGGAGTTCGACCTGGTAGCGGAGGTCGAGGTAGGTGGTCGGTTCGTCGAGGAGGAGGACGCCGGTCTCCTGGGCCAGGCAGCCGGCCAGCCACACGCGCTGGAGCTGTCCTCCGGAGAGGTGTTCGGCCCCGCGGTCGGCGAGTTCGGCGACGCCGGTGAGGGCGAGCGCGCGGTCCACGGCGGCCCGGCCGCCGGGGTCGTTCCCGCCCCATCGGCCGCGGTGCGGGTAGCGTCCGAACTCGACGACGTCCCGCACGCTCAGGCCGCTGGGGGTGGGGCGTCCCTGGAGCAGCAGGGCGACACGGCGGGAGAACTCCCGGGGGCCGAGGGCCAGCGCGTCGGTGCCGTCGTCGATCGTGAGCGTGGCGTGCCGGGGCTGTTGCAGCCGGGCGACGGTGCGCAGCAGGGTCGACTTGCCGCTGCCGTTCGGGCCCACCAGGACGGTCACTTCGCCGGGCCGCAGGGTCAGCGCCGCGTCGTGCACGACGTCGGTGCCGTCGTACGCCACGGTCACGTCGGTGGCCGACAGTCGGTGGCCACGGGGGCCCAGGGCCGCCTCTTCAGCAGGAATCACAGGGCAAGGTTAGCCTACCCTTAACTCCCGTTGTCGAGGGGTGACCTGCGGGAAGGCCGGACCGGATTTCGTCGGACCGTCAGAAGGCGTAGCGGATATCCAGCCACGGCGTGTGGCGGGCGACCAGTTCCCGCAGCTCCGTGAGGGCCCGGCGCTTGATGCCGGCGCGGTAGCGGAGGTTGAGGGCGCCGTTCTGGGAGCGTTTGGTCTCCTGCGCGGCAGGCTGCCACAGCACGTCCTCGCCGCGCGGATGCCAGCGGAGGTTGACGTCGTGCAGGTCCGCGTTGTGGGTGAGCATGATGACTTCGGCGCGGGCCTGCCGCTTCACGCGCTCGGGCAGTACGTCGTCCATGTGCCGCAGCAGCCCGGCCCAGGCGTCCTGCCAGCCGGGGCGGACGACGACGGGCGAGAGGTTGAAGTGCACCTCGTACCCGGCGTCGAGGAAGTCCGCGGCGGCGGCGATCCGCCGGTCGACCGGACTGGTGCGCAGGTCCAGCAGGCGCGAGTCGTCGGCCGGCATCACCGAGAAGCGGATACGGGTGCGGCCGCGCGGGTCGAGTTCCAGCAGGTCGGGGTTGACGAACTTGGTCGCGAAGGACGCCTTCGCGGTGGGCCAGTCGCGGAAGGCGCGCACCAGGTCGGCGGTGTTGTCGCAGACGAGGGCGTCCACGGAGCAGTCGCCGTTCTCCCCGATGTCGTACACCCAGGCCTCGGGGTCGCACTGGTTGGGCTCCGTCTTGGGCCCCTGGGCGGCGACGTGGCGGCCGAGGTGGGCGACGATCCGGTCGATGTTGGTGAAGAGGGTGATCGGGTTGGCGAAGCCCTTGCGGCGGGGGACGTAGCAGTACACGCAGGACAGGGCGCAGCCGTTGGACGTGCCGGGGGCGATCCAGTCGGCGGAGCGGCCGTTGGGGCGGGTGGTGAGCGTCTTCTTCACGCCCAGGACGAGGGTCTCGCGCTTGATCCGCATCCAGCGGTCGGCGCTGCCCTCGTTGCCGTGCAGCTCGGGGACGCGCCAGTGGGAGTCCGTCTCGATCAGCCGGGCCCCGGGGAAGCGTGCGAGGATCTGCCGCCCGCGGGGCGAGGCGGCGGCGGCCGGTTCGGCGTGGATCTCCCGGATCGCGAGAAGCCGGCGCGCCTGCGCGGAGTCCCGGAAGGCGGGGGTGGACGGCGCCGGCTCGGTCGGCGGTGCCACCGGCAGGTCGCCCAGGCCGAAGAGCGGCTCCTGCGGGCCGTGGGACGGGGAAGGGTGGTGGCGCATGTGCTGAACCGGCTTCTCGGGCGGGGAGGCGGTACGAGTGTCCGCCGACCGGTTCCGTCGGGATCCGGCAGTCCTCCCACTGTACGGCGACGGGACACCGCACCGCGGCCGACCGGCCCCCGCCCGGCGGTAGGAACGGTGGGCGGCACGTGCCCCGCCGCGACCGGGCCGGACCGTCCGCCGGGGATTCACCGGCACCCACCCAGCCCTCCCACCCGTGCGGACAACGGTGACGCAGATCCCACCACGACCCGGCCGGACCCACACCAAAAACCCGTCCCACCCTCCCCCGCAAGCGGTGGGCGACACCCGCTCCCCCACAACCGCGGCCGGACCGGCCGCCGGAGATTCACCAGCACCCACCCGGCCCTCCCACCCGTGCGAACGGCGGTGACGCAGATCCCACCACAACCCGGCCGGACCGGCCGCCGGGGACGCCCCGTGCGCCCGGCCGCTCCCACGCGTCACCGCACGGGCGCCGCCGTCGCGTCGCCCGGCGGCCGGGGGTGAGCCGGCCGCCGGGGCCGCGGGGTGTCAGGCCCGGGTCGTGAAGCGCTCCCAGACGCGGTGCGAGCCGAGCAGCTCGCGGACCTGGCCGAGGACGGTGGCCCCGGAGTCACCGACCACGATGCCGGGGGCGTCGGTGGGGACGCCGGCCGCTTCGAGGGCGGCTTCGCCGCCCGCCCACGCGCCGATCGCCTTGCCGTGCCGGAACGCCTCGGTCAGCAGCAGCCCGATCCGCGGGTCGGTCGCCGTCCGCCGCGCGGCGGACGGCGCGCCCTTGCCGTCGCGCGCGCCGGGCAGGTCGCCTCCCATGGCCGGCGCCCCGGCCAGCAGTACGGCGTCGAACTCGACGGACCGCGCGGTGACGTAGGTGCGCTGGACCGTCAGGGCCGGGTCGCCCGAGCCGAGCGTGCCGCCGGTCGGTGCCACGACCAGCGGGACCATGCCCGCCTCGAGCACCGCGTCGCGTACCGCGTGGACGCCGTCGAGGTCGCCGTCCGGGCCGGCGACGATGCCGATGACGCGCCCGTCCACCGGCCAGGTCCCCCCGATCTGCGAGAGGGCCGGGCTCGGCTCGACGTCGGCGAGCGGCACGGTGGGCTCCGGCGCGGGCAGGCCGAGCCCTTCGGCGACACCGGCGCACAGTTCGGGGTCGATGTTGGCCAGGACCTGGAGGGTTCGTTCCTTGATGGCCTGCTCGTAGCACTTGCCCAGCTCGAAGGTGTAGGCGCCGATGATGTGCTCGCGCTCCACCGGGCTCATGCTCAGCCAGAACCGGCGGGGCTGGCTGAAGTGGTCCGCGAACGACTCCGGCGCCTCGCGCACCTTCCGCCCCTCCGGGACGGTCACCGGCGTCTCGATGAACGCGCTCGTGTCCGCGCCCGCGGTGAACGGGCAGCCGCCGTCGAGGGAGTTGGGCCGGTAGGGGGCCACGCCCCGGTGCACGGCCGTCTGGTGCATGCCGTCGCGCAGCATGTCGTTGACCGGTGCCTGCGGCCGGTTGATCGGCAGCTGCGGGAAGTTGGGGCCGCCCAGGCGCGTGATCTGCGTGTCCAGGTACGAGAACAGCCGTCCCGCGAGCAGCGGGTCGTCGGTGACGTCGATGCCGGGCACGAGGTGACCGACGTGGAAGGCGACCTGCTCCGTCTCGGCGAAGAAGTTGGACGGGTTCCGGTTGAGGGTCATCAGCCCGACCGGCTGCACCGGGGCGAGCTCCTCGGGCACGATGTTCGTCGGGTCCAGCAGGTCGATGCCCTCGAAGGTCTGCTCCGGTGTGTCGGGGAAGGTCTGGATGCCCAGTTCCCACTGCGGGTAGGCGCCCGCCTCGATGGCGTCGGCGAGGTCCCGGCGGTGGAAGTCCGGGTCGACGCCGTTGATCGTCAGCGCCTCGTCCCACACCAGGGAGTGCACGCCCAGCTTGGGCTTCCAGTGGAACTTCACCAGCGTCGTGGCGCCCTCCGCGTTCACCAGCCGGAAGGTGTGGACGCCGAAGCCCTCCATCATGCGGTAGGAGCGCGGGATGCCGCGGTCGCCCATGAAGAAGAGGGTGTGGTGGGTCGCCTCGGTGTGCAGGGAGACGAAGTCCCAGAAGGTGTCGTGAGCGCTCTGCGCCTGCGGGATCTCCCTGTCGGGGTGCGGCTTCGCGGCGTGGACGACGTCGGGGAACTTGATGGCGTCCTGGATGAAGAAGACCGGGATGTTGTTGCCGACCAGGTCGAAGACGCCCTCGCTGGTGTAGAACTTCGTGGCGAAGCCGCGGGTGTCGCGCACGGTGTCGGCGGACCCGCGGGAGCCGACCACGGTGGAGAACCGTACGAACACCGGCGTCTCGACGTCCGGGGCGAGGAACCCCGCCTTGGTCACGGAGGCGGCCGTGCCGTAGCTCTGGAAGACCCCGTGCGCGCCCGCGCCGCGGGCGTGGACCACGCGCTCGGGGATGCGCTCGTGGTCGAAGTGCATGATCTTCTCGCGCAGGTGGTGGTCCTGGAGCAGGACGGGGCCGCGCGGGCCCGCCTTGAGCGAGTGGTCGGTGTCGTACAGCCGGGTGCCCTGCGCGTTGGTCAGGTAGCTTCCCGACTGCGCCATCCTGGCCTGGTCGGCGCCGGTGGGCTGACCGGTGGGCGACACGGTGGCCGGGCCGCTCTGGTCCGGCTTCGGCGGCAGCGGCTCGCGGGGCTCGGTCGGCTCGGCCACGGACGGCGGCTGGGAGCCCGGCCGTCCGGGAATGCCGTCGGCCGGGGCCGATCCGTCGTCCTGCAGCTTCTCGGCGATCTTCTTCGCCGCCCGCTTGACGGGGTTGGCCTCGCTCATGGGGTGACACTCCTCCGCTTCAGACCGGCCACGGACGGGTGGCCGTGCGTTCCATTGCCGACTGCGGGCGACCCGAGGGGACGAACTGCTCGGAAAAGGGCATCGGGTGCCACCAACGTCCCACGGCGGGCACACCCTCGCAGCGGACACCCGCCGTTGGGGTGAACTCTCCGCCCCGGGACACCGCGCCCCGCACCTCGGCACACCCGCGCTCCCCTCTCCGCGCTCCCCCACCGGATCCGACCGCTCCGCCCGCGTACCCCCGGCCCGGCGGTCAAGGCATGCGGATTCGCTCCGGTACACCGCTCCACCGACGGGCGCTCGCTCACCAATTCGTGTCCGAGGACTTGCCCGCGCGATGTCTCATCACTTAAATCAAATCCTGAACTAAGCGGGTACGGAGCCGTGTTCGGTCCTCCGGCATGCCCTCACGTACAGAAACGCACAGCACGCGCAGAACACGCGGAGAGCCGCCTCACCGCACCACCCGCCGCCCGGACGGCCCGGCCCACCCGCACGCGGGCCCGCCCGCATCCCCACACCGCACCAGCAGAAGGCTGACGCATGAGACACACGAAGCACTCGAGCCGCCTGAGACGCGGAGCCCTGGGTACGGCGCTCGCCGCCACGGCGGCACTCGTCACCCTGCCCGCCGCCCAGACCCCGGCCGCCGCGGCCGAGACCCCGTTGTCCCAGGGCAAGGCGGCCACCGCCTCCTCGACCGAGAACGCCGGCACGCCCGCGAGCGGCGCCGTGGACGGCGACACGGGCACCCGGTGGTCGTCGGCCGCGAGCGACGACCAGTGGCTGCAGGTCGACCTCGGCGCCACGGCGTCGGTCTCCCGGGTCGTCCTGAACTGGGAGGCCGCCTACGGCAAGGACTACAAGATCCAGCTCTCACGGGACGGCGGCGGCTGGACCGACGCCCGGACGGTCACCGGGAGCGACGGCGGCGTCGACACCGTGGACGTGTCGGGGCAGGCCCGCTACGTCCGCATGCAGGGCCTGGACCGGGCCACCCCTTACGGCTACTCGCTGTGGGAGTTCCAGGTCTTCGGCACCACCGGCGGCGGCAACCCGCCCGCCTCCTGCGGCACGGCCAACGCCGCCCAGGGCAGACCCGCCTCCGCCTCCTCCACGGAGAACGCGGGCACCCCCGCCTCCGCCGCCTTCGACGGTGACGCCGGCACCCGCTGGTCCAGCCAGGCCTCCGACCCGCAGTGGGTACGGGTCGACCTGGGCGCCGTACGCGACCTGTGCGGGGTGGACCTGAACTGGGAGGCCGCCTACGCCAAGGACTTCCGGATCGAGGCCTCCGCCGACGGTCAGAACTGGACCACGCTCAAGTCCGTCACCGGCGCCACCGGGGGCCGGGCCTCCTACGAGGTGAGCGGCTCCGGCCGCTACGTACGCGTCCTCGGCACGGCCCGCGGCACCGGCTACGGCTACTCCCTGTGGGAGGTCGCCGTGCACACCGCCTCGGACGACGGCGGCGGCGGTCCGATCGAGGGCGGCGGCGACCTCGGCCCGAACGTCATCGTCGTGGACCCGTCCACGCCGAACCTCCAGCAGAAGTTCGACCAGGTCTTCGCCCAGCAGGAGAGCAACCAGTTCGGCAGCGGCCGCTACCAGTTCCTGCTGAAGCCGGGCACGTACAACAACATCAACGCCCAACTCGGCTTCTACACCTCGGTCTCCGGGCTCGGCCTCAACCCCGACGACGTCCAGATCAACGGCGACATCACCGTGGACGCCGGCTGGTTCAACGGCAACGCCACGCAGAACTTCTGGCGTTCGGCGGAGAACCTCGCCCTCAGCCCCGTCAACGGCACCGACCGCTGGGCGGTCGCGCAGGCCGCTCCGTTCCGCCGGATCCACGTCAAGGGCGGCCTCAACCTCGCCCCGAACGGCTACGGCTGGGCCTCCGGCGGCTACATCGCCGACTCGAAGATCGACGGCACCGTCGGCCCGTACTCCCAGCAGCAGTGGTACACGCGCGACAGCTCCGTCGGCGGCTGGACCAACGGCGTGTGGAACATGACGTTCACCGGTGTCCAGGGCGCTCCGGCGAGCAACTTCGAGACCGGCCCGTACACCACGTTCGACACCACGCCGATCTCCCGCGAGAAGCCGTTCCTCTACCTGGACGGCAACCAGTACAAGGTGTTCGTGCCCGCCAAGCGCACCAACGCGCGCGGCGTCTCCTGGCCGGCCAACGCCGGCGGCACGTCCCTTCCGCTCGACCGGTTCTACGTGGTGAAGCCCGGCGCGACGGCCGCGACCATCAACGCCGCGCTCGACCAGGGCCTCCACCTGCTGTTCACGCCCGGCGTCTACCACCTCGACCGGACGATCGAGGTCGACCGTGCCGACACCGTCGTGCTCGGTCTCGGCCTGGCGACGATCATCCCGGACAACGGGGTCGACGCCATGCACGTCGCGGACGTCGACGGCGTCCGGCTGGCCGGCTTCCTGATCGACGCGGGCCCGGTCAACTCGGACACCCTGCTGCGGATCGGCGAGGAGGACTCCTCCGCGGACCACGCCGCCAACCCGACCACCATGCAGGACGTGTTCATCCGCGTCGGCGGCGCCGGTCCCGGCCGGGCCACCGACTCCGTGGTCGTCAACAGCGACGACGTGATCATCGACCACACCTGGATCTGGCGTGCCGACCACGGCGAGGGCGTCGGCTGGGAGACCAACCGCGCCGACTACGGACTGCGCGTCAACGGCGACGACGTCCTCACCACGGGCCTGTTCGTCGAACACTTCAACAAGTACGACGTGGTCTGGAGCGGCGAACGCGGCCGCACGATCTTCTTCCAGAACGAGAAGGCGTACGACGCCCCCGACGAGGCCGCCATCACCCATGACGGCATCGTCGGCTACGCGGCCTACAAGGTCGCCGACTCGGTGAACGAACACGAGGCCTGGGCGCTCGGCAGCTACTGCAACTACACGTCCGACGACACCATCGTGCAGCACCACGGGTTCCAGGTGCCGGTGAAGCCCGGCATCAGGATGCGGCACCTGCAGGTGATCTCGCTCGGCGGCAAGGGGCAGTACCGCCACGTCATCAACGACACGGGCGCCCCGACATCGGGGACGGACACCATCCCGTCCAAGGTCGTCCAGTTCCCCTGAGCACGACAGTGCCCCGCGCCGGGCTCAGAACAACTGCCCCTGCTCGTCGGGGGCGGTCCGGCGCGGGGTACGGCGCGGGCCGGGGCGCCGTACCGGGGTCTCCTCCCCGAACAGCGGCGCCGTGCCGTACTCGTCCGGCTCGGCCGGCACCACGACGGGGCCGGTCCCCACGTTGAGGCACAGCGGAGCGTCGAGGTCGAAGTCCCCGGGCGTCATGTCCGTCCAGTCGCGTTCCCGACGCTCACTCACCTACGCTCCGCTCCCCGTCCATCCGGCCAGGTTATCGGTCGTCCGGTGCCCCGAGAACGGCACGCTGCGCGACGCCGCCCGGCGGAGAGACGTAGGTCACACTCCCGTTCCGGTCGCACAGGGCCGAACCCGCCCGTCGGTACCGCGTCACCGCAAGGACCGAACAGGAGATCGTCATGGAAGCGCGCCTCGGCCTCTTCGCCGGCCGGATCAACGGCTGCGGCTCCCGCACCGACGTGCACACCGAAGAGGCCGCCGCGGCCGTCGGCGACCACCGGACCGGCCGGTCCGGCCGGTCCGGCTGACCCGACCGCGCCCGCCCCGGCCCGCACGACGGGCCGGGGCGGGCGTCCGGTCAGGCTTCCGCGCGCTTCGGCAGACGCCAGCCGGGCCGCGGGAAGTGGCAGGTGTAGCCGTCCGGGTAGCGCTGGAGGTAGTCCTGGTGCTCCGGCTCGGCCTCCCAGAACGGGCCGGCCGGCACGACCTCGGTCACCACGGGGCCCGGCCACAGTCCCGAGGCGTTCACATCGGCGATCGTCTCCTCGGCGACGCGCTTCTGCTCGTCGTCGAAGTAGAAGATGGCGGAGCGGTAGCTCGTCCCGATGTCGTTGCCCTGCCGGTTCTTCGTGCTCGGGTCGTGGATCTGGAAGAAGTACTCCAGGATCGTGCGGTAGTCGGTGGCGGCGGGGTCGTAGGTGATCTCGATCGACTCGGCGTGGGTGCCGTGGTCGCGGTACGTCGCGTTCGGCACGTCACCGCCGCTGTAGCCCACCCGCGTGGTCAGCACACCCGGGAGCGTGCGGATCAGCTCCTGCATGCCCCAGAAGCAGCCGCCCGCGAGCAGCGCCCTCTCCTCGTGCGTCGTCATCTTCGTCTCGCCCTTCTCCCACGTGTCCTGCGGCGTTCACCGGTGAGAACCGCAGTGACGGCCCCATTGTTCCGTCCGCGCCGCCGCCTCCGGACGGCGGGGCGGGCGGTGGCGTGCGCGGGGCTGTCCCCCGTCGAGCGGTCCGCCGAAGGCCGGGGCACGCGGTACACGGCCGGCGCCGGGACCGTCCGGGCGGAGCAGCCGCCGCCGGCCGGGGACGGCGGGCGGGCCACGGGCCCGGCGGGCTCGGGCGAGAGGCGGGCTCAGGCGAGGAGCGAGATGCGGGCCGTGATGCTCTTGCCGGCCGGCTCCTGCCGTACGTGGAGGGCCTGGGCGACGGCCATCACGATCTCCAGCCCGTGCTGGCCCACCCGGCCGGGGTCCGCGTTCCGGGCCACCGGCGGCGCGGGGTTGCCGTCCCGGACGATCACCTCGACGGTGTCGCCGGCGACCCGCAGGTCGAGGCCGACGGGCCCCGGAGCGTACTTGCGGGCGTTGGTGACCAGTTCGCTGACCACGAGCTGGGTGATCTCCACCGCGCGGGCCGACACCGGCAGGCCGTCCTCGGCCCGCGCCCGGGCCAGGAACGCGGCGGCGAGATGACGCGCCTGGGCTATCCAGGTGCCGTCCTCGTCCAGGGCGTACGAAGCCCGCAGTCGCGGTGCCACCGGCACCGTGTCCCCTTCGTCGACTGGAACTGGTTCCATCCGGTCCGCCTTCACTCACCGATCACACCGCGCGACTACCCGCGTCGCTCCCCCGCACGCCACCGAAGTGTGACAGGTGCCTCCGACATCTCAGTCCGCCAGGTGCCGTTCCAGCCAGTCGGCGGCGGTCCGGCGGAACAGGCGGCGGTTGTCGAAGCGGCGGAAGTCGTGGCCCTCGTGGCGCAGCAGGAGGCGTTCCGCTTCCAGTCCCCGCTCCCTGGCGGCCCGGACGAACTGCTCGGACTCCCCCGGAGGCACGTTGGTGTCGTGCTCGCCGTGCACGGCGAGGACCGGGACCCGCAGGGCGTCGATCCGGCTCATCGGCGACAGCGCGCGCAGCAGTTCCCGGTCATGTTCCGGGTGTCCGTACTTGTGGGCGGCGGACTGCGCGATCCAGGGTTCGGTCCCGGCGAAGAAGGTGGTGAGGTCGGACATGCCGCAGACCGCCACGCCGGTGCGGAACAGGTCCGGGTGCCACACCAGGGACGCCATCACCAGGTAGCCGCCGTACGACCGGCCCATCACGGCCATCCGCCGGGGGTCCGCGAGGCCCCGCACCATCACGTGCGCCGCGCAGTCCGCGACATCGTTGATCGCGTCGAAGCGCCCGGTGCCCAGGTCCGCGTCGACGAAGGAGCGGCCGTGGCCGGAGGAGCCGCGGACGTCGGGCGCGAAGACGTCCAGTCCCCTGCCGAGCAGTTCGAGGTAGAGCGGTTCGAGCACCGGGCGTTCCTGTTCCTCCGGCCCGCCGTGCAGGTGCAGCACGCACGGTGCCGGTTCGCCGGGCGAGCGGCCCGGGGCACGGTAGTACCAGCCGCCCAGGACGAGGCCGTCGCGGGCCACGGGGCTCATGGGCACCGGCCGCACCGGCGTGCGGCCTTCGGGGAACGCGTCCTCGTCGCGCGAGGACCACGGGGTGCGCAGGGGCAGTCCGCGCGGCAACCACCACACTCCGGGGTGGCGCCGGGACCCGGACAGCGCGACGACGGGGGCGTCGGGGTCGGCGGTGGGCGCGATGCGCGTGACCACCTCGTGGGGCAGGCCGACGGTCCGTGCGGCACCGGCGGAGGCGGGCCGGGAGGACGGGACTCCGGCCGGGAGGTCGGGCGACCGGGCGGCGGTCAGCTCGGTCACCTCCAGTTCGCTGACCCCGCGCACGTTCCAGGCCAGCACCGCGCTCCGCCCGTCGCGGCTCAGGGCGAGCAGCTCCAGGCCGCAGTCGGGGCGCCCGGCGGCCACCGTCGTGCCGGTCAGGTGTCCCCGTGGGTCGAGGTGGGCGGCGACGAGGGCGGCGTGCTCGCGGTCGCCGTCGCTGCGCAGCCACACGGTGCCGGCGTCCGGTGAGAAGCCCCCGATCCACGGGTCGCCGTCGGCGACCGGCAGCGCGCAGGTCACCACCCGGTCGCCGGTGCGGACCACGAGGGCCTCGCGGCGTCCGCGGGGGCCCCGGTACACCAGGGCGAGCCGGCCGTCCCGGCTGAGGTCGCACACGCGCTGATTGGCCGCCCCGCGTTCGCTCGCCAGCAGCACGGGTGCGGCCATGCCGTCGGGGTCGACGAGGTAGGCGGAGAGCGCCCTCGGTTCCGGTTCCCCGGCGGACACCGTCCGGTCACCGTCGACGGCCGTGGCGGGTCCGGGCCGTGGCGCGCCGGGTTCCAGCAGCACGGCGCCGCCGTCCCGGCCCGTCCGGACGGGGCGGGAGACGCCGTCCGCCCCGGAGCGCGCGGCGAAGGGCCGCCCCGGCGGGGCGGAATCGGTGACGGTCACCGCGACCGCCGAGCCGTCGTGCTGCCAGCAGCCCAGGCGTGCGGAGGTGCCCGGTTCGCCGCCGGCCAGCAGGCGTCGACCGGTGCCGTCGGGGCGTACGCACAGGACGCTGGTGAGCTCGCCGCCGTCCGGTGCCACGGTGTAGGCGATCCAGCGCCCGTCCGGGGACCAGGAGACCTCCGTGACCGGATCGGGGTCGGCGTCGAGCCGGTGCGCCTCCTCGCCGGCCACGGGGGCGGTCCACAGCTGCGGCACCCCGGCCCGGTCGCAGATGAAGGCGACGTGCCGGCCGCCGGGGTCGGCCGAGGGGTACCAGCAGCCGTGGACGGCCGGGGGCGGTACGTCGTACGGCGTCGAGGCGTCGGCGAGCGGGGCGGGCTCGGGTGCGGGCAGCGCCCGGGTGGTGGCGTCGGTGCGCGTCTCCACGGGCGTCAGCGGATCCCGTGCGTCTGCAGCCATGTCTCCAGCAGCGCGATCTGCCACAGTGTGTTCGCTCCTCGCCTGGTGCGGTGCGCGTCGGGTGCGGCGAGCAGTTCGGCGACGTACTCCTCGCGGAAGACGCCGCGGGCCCTGGCCTCGGGGGCGGCGAGGGTCTCGCGGACCCGCTGGAGGACGGGCCCGGCCATGTGCCTGATCGCCGGGACGGGGAAGTAGCCCTTGGGCCGGTCGACGACCCGGCGCGGCAGGACCTTGCGGCCGGCGGCCTTCAGGACGCCCTTGCCGCCGTCCGCGAGCTTCAGCCCGGGCGGGCAGGCGGCGGCCAGTTCGACCAGTTCGTGGTCGAGGAACGGCACCCTGGCCTCCAGGCCCCAGTCCATCGTCATGTTGTCGACCCGTTTGACCGGGTCGTCGGCCATCATCACGAGCGTGTCGAGGCGGAGATCGGCGTCGAGCGCCGTCTCGGCGCCCTCGGTCGCCATGTGCGCGCGGACGAACTCGGCGGAGACGTCGTGGCCGGGCAGCAGGTCGGGGTGGACCATGGCCGCGAGATCGGCGTGCGAGCGGTCGGAGTAGGTGTCGATGTACGCCTCGGCGGCACGCGGGCGCGGCACCCGCGCCATCCGCGCGTACCAGTCGTAACCGGCGAACACCTCGTCGGCGCCCTGGCCGCTCTGCACGACCTTGACCTCCTTGGCCACCTGCTCGGACAGCAGGTGGAAGGCGACCGCGTCATGGCTCATCATGGGCTCGCTCATGGCGCGGACCGCCCCGTCGAGGGCGCCGGCGACCCGGTCGGAGGGAACCATCAGCTGGTGGTGGCGGGTGTCGAAGTGCCGGGCCACGAGGTCGGAGTAGGAGAACTCGTCGCCCTCCTCGTCGCCCTCGGACTCGAAGCCGACGCTGAAGGTCGCGAGGTCCTCCTGGCCCTCGTCGGCCAGCAGGGCCACGATCAGGCTGGAGTCCAGGCCGCCGGAGAGCAGTACGCCGACCGGCACGTCGGCGACCATGCGGCGGCGTACGGCGGTGCGCAGGGCGTCGAGCACGGCGTCGCTCCAGTCGTCGGCGTCCAGGCCGGCGTACTCGGGGCGTCGGGTGTGGGCGGGATGCCAGTAGCGGTGATCGCGATGGCTCCCGTCGGGTTCGACGACCCGCACCGTGGCCGGGGGCAGCTTGCGGACGCCCTTCAGGACGGTGCGGGGTGCGGGGACGGTGGCGTGCCAGCTGAGGTAGTGGTGCAGTGCGACGGGATCCAGCGAGGTGTCGACGCCGCCGGCCGCGAGCAGGGCGGGCAGGGAGGAGGCGAACCTCAGGCGTTCGGTCGTGGCGGACAGATAGAGCGGCTTGACGCCCAGCCGGTCGCGGGCCAGGACGACGCGCCCGGTGTCCTGTTCGACGATCACGAGGGCGAACATGCCGTGGAAGCGCTCGACGCAGCCGGTGCCCCACTGCTGGTAGGCCTTGAGCACCACCTCGGTGTCGGACCGCGAGAAGAAGTGATGGCCGAGGGCGCGCAGTTCGTCCCGCAGCTCGCGGTAGTTGTACACGCAGCCGTTGAAGACGCCGGCGAGACGGGCGCGCGGGTCGGTCATGGGCTGGGCGCCGCTGTCCGACAGGTCGATGATCTTCAGCCGGCGGTGTCCGAGGGCCACGGGCCCCTGGGACCACAGGCCGCGTCCGTCGGGGCCGCGCGGCGCCAGCCGGTCGGTCGTGCGTTCCAGCGCCGCGATGTCCGGCTGCCCGCCGTCGAACCGGATCTCCCCGCAGAGGCCGCACATCAGCGGGCCCTCCTTTCCCTCGGGTACCGGTCCTGGGGCAGGGGTGTGGAGGCGTGCGTGCTGCTGGACATGACGGTGTGACACTCTCCTTGGTCAGGGGGTGGCGGACGCGCGTGAGGGTGGCCGGAGGGCCCGCGGTCCGTCCGGATCAGCCGGGTGTGCCCGGTGTCGTCGCCGAGTGGACGCGGGCCCGGGTCCGGCCGGCGCCGCGCGGGGGGTCCGTACGCCGGTGACGGCGGCCGGAGGCGCCGGCCGCGAGGCGGTCGCCGCGGGTCTCGGCGACCAGCGTGTCGATGCCGGCGAGGAGGTCCTCGTCCCGGGCCGCCCGCCGCAGCCGGTGCGCCGCGCTGCCCGTCGCGAGGGCCTCCTCGAGCAGCGTGCGCACGGTGGCGAAGTCACCGGAGGCCTCCAGTGCCGGGCGCAGCCGGTGGAGCATCCCGCGCAGCACCATGGGGGCCGGAGTCGCGCGGCGGGTCCCCGGGTCGACGAGCCGGTCCTCCAGGCCCGAGCGCGCGGCACGCCAGGTGGCGGCGCGCAGCCACTCGTGGTGTCCGTCGCACCCGCGGTCCGCCTCGCGCTCCAGGCGGTCGCAGGCGTCGCGCACCAGCGCGCGGAACAGTCCGGCGACCAGCACCACGGTCTCGGCGCGCGGGCAGGCGTCGCAGACGCGCAGTTCCAGCGTGCGCTGGTGCGCCGACGGCCGTACGTCGTGGTAGAGCATTCCGGTGTCGCCGATGACGCCCGAACCGATGAGCTCGGTCACGGCGGCGTCGTAGTCGGCGGCGTCCTCGTAGCATCCCGCGGGGCCCGCGGTCGGCCACCGCTGCCACACCATGGTGCGCCAGCTGGCGTATCCGGTGTCGGAGCCGAGCCAGAACGGTGAGCTGGCCGACAGGGCCAGCAGCGGCGGCAGCCAGGGCGACACCAGGCACATGGCGCGTACCGCGGTGTCCCGGTCCGGTACGTCGACGTGCACCTGGGCGCTGCAGATGAGCTGTTCGTCGGCGACCCGGCGGTAGTCGTCGGCCATGCGCCGGTAGCGGGGGTCCGCGGTGACGTCGCGGGAGGTGACGCGGGCCAGCGGAACGGTGCCCGCGGCGACGACGGCCAGGCCGCAGGAGGACGCGGCGGCGTCCAGCCGGCGCCGGGCGCCGGACAGGTCCGCGTGGAGACCGTCGAGGGTGTCGTGCACCCGGCTGTTGCGTTCCACGGCCGACTGCTGCAGCTCACGGCCGAACCCGGATCCGCCGAGCCGGCCGAGCAGCGTGTCGGCCCGTGGTGCGAGCCGGCCGCTCTCCACGTCCAGGACATGGAACTCTTCCTCTGCTCCGATACGCACCGTCACCGCTGTCCCCTTGCCGGTAGTCCTGAGCCGCCCCACGCGGTTCCCGGGGTCGCCGGCGGTGGATGCGGCACGGTCCGGGTGCCCCGGATGCGGTGACCGCAATCGGGGCGCGGTGCTCGAATGAGCGGCCGGGTCCTCCGGGGGTGCGCGGGAGGGCCGTTCCCCGCCGGGCTACACGCTGTCGCGGATGTCGAACCACTCGTCGAGGCCGGTCAGGCGCAGCAGGCGCAGCAGGTTGGCCGGCACAGCCACGAGAACGACGTCGGCACCGGCCGAGAGGACGTGGTTGCGGACGGCGATCAACGCGGTGATGCCGCTCGAGTCGCAGAACTCCAGCTTGCCCAGGTCCACGGCCAGGAGCCGCCCGGCCGGCAGGGCCGCTCCGTGCGCGGCCTCGCGCAGCCGCCGCGCGTTGCTGTGGTCGAGGTCACCGGCGACCTCGAGGGCGAGACCGGCGGGCGTGGGCGACTCGGTGATCGTCAGAGGTTTCATCGCGGGGTTCTGCATTCGGTGTCGGTGCGGGCGGGGAGGCCGATGGCGAGCAGGGCGGTGTCGTCGTCCAGCCCTTCGCCGAAGCCCTTCAGCAGGTCCTTCAGGGCGTCGACCACGCGGCGGGGGCCCGAGGGGGCGAGGCCGGCGGCGAAGGACTCCAGGGCCTCATAACCGTACAGCTCCCGGCCGGGGCCGGTACGGGCCTCGGTGAGGCCGTCGGTGTACATCAGCAGGGTGTCGCCCGGGTGCAGGGCGGTGCGGACCTGGACGAACTGTGCCCCCGGCAGGACTCCGACGAGCATGCCGCCCCGGGTCGGGAGGTACTCCGCCCGGCCGTCCGCGCGCAGGACCAGCGCGGGAGGGTGGCCGCCGGAGGCCAGGCGGACCTCCACCGTGTCCCCCGCGCGTTCCAGCACACCGGCCACGACGGTGCAGTAGCGCGGATCGTCGCCGGTGTACCGGTCCAGCAGGACCGTGTTGAGGACACGCAGGTTGGCGACGGGGTCGGTGTCGTGGAGCGCCGCGGCGCGCAGGGTGTAGCGGGTCAGTGAGGTCAGCGCGGCGGCCTGCGGCCCCTTGCCGCACACGTCGCCGAGGAAGAAGGCGGAGCGGTCGTCGTCGAGCGCGAACAGGTCGTAGAAGTCGCCGCCCAGCTGGATCGGGGAGGCCGTGTGGTAGTGGCAGGCGGTCTCCACCCCGGGGAGGTCGGGCAGGGTCGCGGGCAGCAGGCTCTGCTGGAGTACGGCCAGCGCCTCACGCAGCGCCTCGCGGTCGGTCTCGGCCTGTCTGCGGGCCTCGTCGGCCGCGCGGCGGGCGCGCAGCAGCTCCTTCTCGTAGGCGCGCCGGTCCGTGGCGTCGAAGACGGTGGTCCGGATCAGCATCGGCTCGCCGCCGTCGCTGCTCCTGACCGTCGAGGTGACCAGCACCGGCAGCCGGGAGCCGGACGCGGTCCTCATCTCCAGCGCGATGCCGCCGAGGTGTCCCTGCATGCGCAGCAGGGGGGCGAAGTGCGTCTCGTGGTAGAGCTTGCCGCCGACGGTGAGCAGGTCGCTGAAGCGCATCCGGCCCACCACCTCGTCGCGGGAGAGACCGAGCCAGCCCAGCAGGGTCGCGTTGATCTTGGCGATGGTGCCGTCCATCAGGGTGGACAGGTAGCCGCACGGCGCCGACTCGTACAGGTCCTCCGCCGAGTCCTCCAGCAGCGCGCTGAACGCCGCGCGCGTGCCGGGCTCCCCCGGGCCGCCTGCCGCCCTGCTCATCGGCCGAGGGACGACACGAACGCGCGGATCGCCGCGGTGGTGGCCTCCGGGGCGCTCAGCTGGGGGCAGTGGCCGGTGGCGGGCAGGGTGACCAGCTCGCTGCCGGGTATCGCGGCGTGGACGTACGCGCCGACCTCCGGGGGCGCGATGACGTCCTGTTCGCACTCCAGGATCAGCGTGGGCACGGTCACGCCCGCGAGGTCCTCGCGGCTGTCGGACAGGAACGTCGTGCGCGCGAAGACCCGGGCGATGTCCGGGTCGGTGGCGCAGAAGCTGTTGGTGAGCTCCTCGCCCAGCTCGGGCCGGTCCGGGTTGCCCATGATCACGGGAGCCATCGTCGCCGACCAGCCCAGGTAGTTGGAGTCCAGGGACTCCAGGAGTTCGTCGATGTCCTGCGCGCTGAAGCCGCCGCGGTAGCCGTCCCCGTCGATGTAGCACGGCGACGGACACACCATGACCAGGGAGCCGATCCGGTCCGGGGCCGCGGCCCGGGCCAGCACTCCGGTCATCGCGCTCACGGAGTGGCCGACCACGACCGCGTCCCGGAGATCGAGCTCCTCGCAGACCTCCACCACGTCACGGGCGTAACCGTCGAGGGAGGAGTAGCGCTCCTCCTGCCAGGCCGACAGGTCGGAGCGGCCCGCGCCCACGTAGTCGAAGAGCACCACCCGGAAGTCCCGGGCCAGTGCGGGCTCGACCAGCCGCCACATGTTCTGGTCGCAGCCGAACCCGTGCACCAGGACCACGGTGCGGCCGGAGGTGCGCCCGGTCACACGGATGTTGTTCCTGCGGTGGATGCTCATCCGTCCATGCTCGCACGTCGGGCGGAAGAGCCGTCCGCGCGCCTCGGGGGGAGCGCCCGGGGTACGGCGCCGGCCGTCGGGCCCGCGTCCGGGACGCCGGGAAGCGGCGGCGAACGCGACCGGCCGACGCCGTCTTTTACTAAAGTGATCGTGCCAGTGTCCGGTGATCCTTGGATCAGTGAGGTAATCGCGCATCATGCCGACCGAAACGTTTGAGTTCCAGGTAGAGGCCCGTCAGCTGCTCCAGCTGATGATCCACTCGGTCTACTCGAACAAGGACGTCTTCCTCCGTGAACTCGTCTCCAACGCCTCCGACGCGCTCGACAAGCTGCGTCTGGCCAAGCTGCGGGACGACTCCCTCGACGCCGACGTCTCCGACCTGCACATCGAGCTCGAGATCGACAAGGACGCCCGCACCCTCACCGTGCGGGACAACGGCGTGGGCATGTCGTACGACGAGGTCGGGCAGCTCATCGGCACGATCGCCAACTCGGGGACCGCCCAGTTCCTGCGGGAGCTGCGCCAGGCGCAGGAGGATGCCGGGGCGGAAGGGCTGATCGGCCAGTTCGGCGTCGGCTTCTACTCGGGTTTCATGGTCGCGGACGAGGTCACCCTGCTCACCCGGCGCGCGGGCGAGGGGCAGGGCACCCGGTGGACGTCGCGCGGCGAGGGAACGTACACCCTGGAGCGGGTCGACGACGCGCCGCAGGGCACCTCGGTCACGCTGCACCTCAAGCCGGCCGACCCCGACAACCAACTGCACGACTACACCTCGGTGTGGAAGGTCAAGGAGATCGTCAAGCGTTACTCGGACTTCATCACCTGGCCGATCAGGCTCGTCGGGGAGACGGGCGAGGACGGCGAGGCGGCCGGGCCCGAGACGCTGAACTCGATGAAGGCGCTGTGGGCGCGCTCGCGCGAGGAGGTGTCCGAGGAGGAGTACCACGAGCTGTACAAGCACATCGGCCACGACTGGCGCGAACCGCTGGAGACCATCCAGCTGCGGGCCGAGGGCACCTTCGAGTACCAGGCCCTGCTGTTCGTCCCGTCGCACGCCCCGCACGACCTGTTCACCCAGAACTTCCGGCACGGTCTGCAGCTGTACGTGAAGCGCGTCTTCATCATGGACGACTGCGAGGAGCTGCTGCCGCCGTACCTGCGCTTCGTCAAGGGTGTGGTCGACGCGCAGGACCTCTCGCTGAACGTGTCCCGCGAGATCCTCCAGCAGGACCGGCACATCCGGATGATGCAGCGCCGGCTCACCAAGAAGGTGCTGACGACGGTCAAGAGCATGATGACCGAGGACGCCGAGCGGTACGCCACGTTCTGGCGGGAGTTCGGCGCCGTGCTGAAGGAGGGCCTGGTCACCGACCCCGACAACCGTGACGCCCTCCTCGCGGTGGCCTCGTTCGCGACCACGCGCGAGGACGACGGCACGACCACGCTGAAGCAGTACGTGGAGCGGATGCCGGACGGGCAGGACACCATCTGGTTCATCACCGGCGAGTCCCGGGAGAGCATCGACAGCTCGCCGCACATGGAGGCGTTCCGGGAGCGCGGCATCGAGGTGCTGCTGCTCACCGATCCCGTCGACGAGATGTGGGTCGACGCCGTGGGCGAGTACGAGGGCAAGCGGCTGCGGTCGATCGCCAAGGGCGAGGTCGACCTCGGCGCGCGGGAGGACGACAAGGGCGAGGGCGAGCGGGAGCAGCAGGCCGAGGAGTACGCGGGTCTGCTCGGCTGGCTGCGGGAGCGGCTGGAGGAGGACGTCAAGGAGGTGCGGCTGTCCACACGTCTGACGGTGTCCCCGGCCTGTCTCGTCGCCGACGCGAACGACCTCACGCCGGCGCTGGAGAACATGTACCGGGCCATGGGACAGGAGGTGCCGCGCACCAAGCGCATCCTCGAACTCAACCCGGACCACGCGCTGGTGAAGGGCCTGAACGAGGCGTACGGGGAGCGCGAGGACCGCTCGGACCTCACCGAGACGGCCGAACTCCTGTACTTCCTGGCCGAGTTGGCGGAGGGCGGCCGGCCGAAGGACCCGGCGCGCTTCGTGCGGCTGATGGCGGACCGGCTGGAGCGCACCCTGTGACGTGACCGCGGGTCACGAGCGTGCCGGTTCGGCCGTCCCCGGCCTCCGGGCGGCCGCCCGGAGGCGCCGGCCGCGGCGGGTCGGGCCCCACGGTTTGAGGACCGGGATCACCGTCATGAAGACGTAGGCGGCCAGGGAGACGACCGGCCCCGTCAGGACGTCGCCCCCGTCGGGCAGGGGATGCCCGGCGGACACGGCCGCCGCGGCGGCGTTCACACCCGGCCGCAGCGCGAAGGCCGTGGCGGTGGTCGTGGCCAGGGTCAGCCAGAACTTCGTCCACACCCAGCGGTGCCTCGCCAGTCCCCAAGGCGTGCCCAGGGACAGGACGAGGCCGCTGGTGAGCGTCAGGAGGGCGACCGGCAGCAGGAGCCAGTCCGCGAAGAGCTTCATGGCCCGGACGGACGCCTCCACCGCGGCCGCGGACCCGGTGGTGTTCGCGGTGACGCCGAGCGCGAGCAGCCCGGCGGTGAGCCCGAGCCAGCCGGCGGAGGCGAGGACGTGGAGGACGAGGTGGGCCCGGCGTGCGGGTCGGCTGAGTTTCACACGGCCCACGGTGCCGGGCCCGGGCGGCGCGGACATCTGACGGCGGGAGTAATCCCGCGTACGGACGTCGGCGTACGCCGGACGCGGTCAGCGCTCGCGCAGCCGGCCCAGCCCCGTCAGGGTGCGCCGGGCCGCGTCGGCCAGCCGGGGGTGGCCGCGCACGAGGCGGCGGGCGGCCCGCGCCGGCTCCCGGCCCAGCCGGTACGCGGCGCCGCCCGGTCCCGGACGCACCACGGCGCCCTCGTAGACGGTGAGTTCGCGGGTCTTGAGGGAGTCCTTGTAGCGGGCGGGACCACTGCCCAGGTCGACCATGCGGATACCGTCGGCGGCGGCCGCCCGGAGCATCCTCAGGTGCAGCACCAGTCCGGGTGAGTACCGGCCGTGGTCACGGTCGTAGGCGGGGAACCACCAGGACAGCACCGTGGCCGAGCGCAGGCCGAAGTGCGCGGCGACGGGGCGGCCGCCGGCGTACAGCACGGAGAGCAGTCCGCGGCACTCGGGATCGTCGCCGTGCGCCAGCAGGTCCACCAGCCGGGTGATCCACTGCTGGGCGAACCGGTCCCGGCGGCCCGTCCGCCGGTACTGGGCGGATTTCCAGCGCATCAGCGCCCGCAAGGCCTCCGGGTCCCGGCTGTCGTACACGAACCGCACCTCGCCGACCTGCCGGGCGAGCCTGCGTTCCTTGGCCAGGGTCTGCTTGAGGAAACCGGGGGAACGGGCGCGCAGTCCGTCGGTGTAGTGCTCGTACCCCCGGTCGAGGTCGACGACCGGGCTCGCCAGTTCCTCGACGGCGTGCGGCACGAAGAGGTGCTGGCCGGCCTCCAGGTTGTCGAACTCCCAGGAGGAGAGCGCGCAGGCCGCGAGCAGGGTGCGCGGGTCGAGCCGGAGGCCCGGGCGCAGGACGGCGCCCTGGCTGTCCGACACTCCCAGGCCGATGGCCCGGCCCTGGCCCAGCGGCCCCTTCTCGTACGGGAGGAAGCCGACCGGGGTCCCGTCGTCCTGCAGGACGGCCACCCTGGCGCCGGGCCTGACCTGTCCGACGGCCGTGGTGAACACCGGATCGAGGAACGGGTTCTCCGGCGCGCCGGACTCCGCGCGCAACTGCCTCCACGTCTTGTGCTCGCTCGGCCCGAGTTCGTCGGGCCGCACCACGAGAACGCGCTTTCCCTGCATGTGTGCCTCCTGTGTCGTCATGGTTTCCGGGACACGAGAAGGCCTGCTCGTCGCCGTGGACCGGCTCGGGGAGCACGCTGCGGGCAGTACCCGGCCGCACGGCGCAGGCCTCGGGCGGTACCGCGGTCGCTCAGCAGCGGAACGTCTGCAGGCAGGCGGTGACGGGGGCCGGATCGGCCGGGCCCCGGCCCCGTGGCGGTCCCACCGGGTACGGTCCGGGAACGGATCGCCGCTGCGCGGTGGCCGTCGACGCGGTCCCGGCCGCCGGGTGGGCGGTGCCGGCCGTCCCGGCCGCTCCCGAGGCCCTCGGCGGGCGGGCGACGGGCCGGTGGAACGAGGCGTCGCCCTCTCCGGGGGAAGGTGTTCCGGCGGTCTCCGGCACGGCCTCGGCCGCCTCGTCGTGCCGGTCCTGCGCCGGCTGGTCCTGCTGTGCCACGGGGGGCGCCGGGGCGGGCCGGTCCGCTGCCGGCGCCGGGGCGCACAGGGTCAGGAGGAGTACCGAGGCCAGCAGTACGACCGCCGCCGCCCATCGAGACCGCACCGGTCACCCCTTCGGCATGCGTCCGGCGGGGGTGGGTACACCGGTTCGGCGCCGGGCAGGCCCCCCACACATGTGCGCCCGGCGCGTCTTCCAGTAGCGCCGAGCACGCCCCGCTCCGTCAAGTCCTCCGTGCAACGAGGCGGCGCACTCGGTGCGCACCGGTCTCGGTGCTTCCCGCGGGTCCCGCCCTTCACACCGGAGTGCGCGCCCCGGCGGGCGGTCAGGGCCGCACCCGTCCGTCCGTTCGGGCGGGCTCCCCGTACCGGGATGATGTTTCGGCCGGGGCCGTGGCGTGGCCGCGGCCCACTCCGGGCACCTGTGATCGGTGACCTCTCCCGACTACCTCTTCGTCCTGCTCGGAGCCGGTGCCCTCGGCGCGGCCGTGCTGCCCCGGGTGGTGGCCCGCAGACCGCTGTCGTTGCCACTGGTGTTCCTCGTCTGCGGAGTCGCCCTCCAGGCGCTGCCCCTGCCCATGCCCGTCATCGACCCGGTGTCGGACCGGACGTGGGTGGAGCACGTCACCGAGATCTGCGTGATCGTCTCCCTCATGGGCGCCGGTCTCGCCCTGAACCGGCCGTTCGGCCGCCGGCGCTGGCAGGGCACCTGGCGGCAGCTGGGCGTCACCCTGCCGTTGACCATCGCGGCCGTGGGTCTCCTGGCCTGGGGCCTGCTCGACTGGCCGCCGGCCGCCGCGCTGCTGCTGGCGGCCGTGCTGGCGCCGACCGATCCTGTGCTCGCCTCCGAGGTGCGGGTGGGCGCGCCCACCGACTCCGAGCACGACGAGGACGAGGTGCGCTTCACGCTGACCGGCGAGGCGGGGCTGAACGACGGTCTCGCCTTCCCCTTCGTCCTGGCCGCCGTCGCCCTCGCCGCCGCGGGCGGTCGTCCCACCGGTGGCGGGATCGCCCGCTGGGCACTGGTCGACGTGCTGTACAAGTGCGCGGTGGGCGTGTCCGCGGGGCTCGCCGTCGGCGCGCTGCTCGGGTGGCTGTTCTTCCGGGCGGGGTGGCGGGCGATGCGGCTGTCCGAGCACCGGGAGGGCTTCGTCGCCATCGGCGCCACGTTCCTCGCCTACGGGGTGACGGAGCTGCTGCACGGCTACGGCTTCGTGGCCGTGTTCGTCACCGCCTGCCGGATCCGGGCGGCGGAGCGCGCCCACGGCTATCACGTGGTGCTGCACGATTTCGTGGAGCAGGTGGAACGGCTGCTGACCGCCGCCCTGCTGTTCCTGCTCGGTGTGTTCGTCGCGCAGGGCGGGCTGGCGTCGCTGACCTGGCAGGGAGCGGTCGTGGGCCTGTTGCTGCTGGTGGCGGTCCGGCCGCTGACCGCGTGGGCCGCCCAGCTCGGTACGTCCGCCGGCCCCCGGGAGCGGGTGGTGATCGCCTTCTTCGGGGTCCGCGGCATCGGCTCGCTGTTCTACCTGGCGCACGCGCTCGGCTCCACCGGTTTCGGCGTCCCGGCCGAGCGGCTGTGGGCGGTGGTGACCTTCACGGTACTGGCGTCCGTCGTGCTGCACGGGATGAGCGCCACCCCCGTCATCTCGCGCCTCGACCGGCTGCGGACCCACCGGGCCCGGGCGTCCGGCGCGGGACCGGAGCCGGGCGGGGACGAGGTGGCGGGCGAACGGCTCTGACCGCTCCCCGCCCGAAGTGGCGCACGGCTCGGGCCGCCTTCCACGACAGCGCTCCGGGAGGTCCCGCGCCCCCGGCTTCGGCCGGATCCGGACGTGATGCCCGGGGCGCGCGGAAACCGGTTCCCGCATTGGCATAGACCTGACAGCGCTCGGCTCGCTAAGCTCTGCTCGACTCAGCCTGAGAGCGCTCTCACACTGCGGTTGTTCCACCCCCACCTTGCTGGAACGGCGAAGGAAACCCTCCATGAGACGCACCCGACTCACGCATGCCGGCGTGGCCGCCCTGCTCATGATCGGCAGCTGGACCGCGGCCGGTACCCTGCCGGCCACGGCACAGGACGCCCCCGACTCCCCCACCGCCCGCGCCGCCGACTCCGCACCCGCCTCCGCCGGCCTGCTGGAGGCGATGCAGCGGGACTTCGGGCTGACCCGCGCCGAGGCGGAGGACCGGCTGGCCGCCGAGCGCGAGGCCACCGATCTCGCGCCCCGGGCCCGCAGGACCGCCGGGTCCGCCTACGGCGGCGCCTGGTTCGACGCGAAGAGCGAGAAGCTGACCGTGGCCGTCACCCCGGACGCCGACGCCTCGACGGTACGGTCCCTGCGCGCGTCCGGCGCGGCCGTCCGCACCGTCGAGCACAGCGCACGGCAGCTCGACGCGGCCAAGTCCCGCATCGACCGCCTCGACGCGCCCTCGGGCGTCAGCAGCTGGGCCGTCGACCCGACCGCCAACACGGTCGTCGTGAACGTCGTCGCCGGCCGGCGCGCCGACAACGATGTCCGCGCCTTCGTGGACGAGGCCCGCGAGGCCGGCCCGGTCACCGTGCGGACCGTGGAGGCCCTGGCCGAGACCTTCGCCGCCGGAACGGTGGGCGGCGACCCGTACTACACCGGCAACGTCCGCTGCTCCATAGGCTTCTCGGTGCACGGCGGCTTCGTCACCGCCGGACACTGCGGCGGGGCCGGGCAGCAGGTCCGAGGCTGGGACGGTTCGTACATCGGCAACTTCCAGGGCTCCTCGTTCCCGGAGAACGACTACGCCTGGGTGAACGTGGGCAGCGGCTGGTGGACGGTGCCGGTGGTGCTCGGTTGGGGCACGGTGTCGGACCAGCTGGTGCGCGGCTCGGCGGAGGCCCCGATCGGCGCCTCGATCTGCCGCTCCGGCTCCACGACCCACTGGCACTGCGGCAACGTGCTGGCCAAGAACGAGACGGTGAACTACAGCCAGGGCGCGGTGCGTCAGATGACGAAGACCAGCGTCTGCGCCGAACCGGGCGATTCGGGCGGCTCGTTCATCAGCGGTGATCAGGCACAGGGCGTCACCTCCGGCGGCTGGGGCAACTGCTCCGGCGGGGGCGAGACCTGGTTCCAGCCGATCAACGAGATCCTCAACCGCTACGGGCTGACCCTGCACACGGCCTGACCGGCCACGACCGGGAGCGGGCCCCGCCGGGTGACCGGCGGGGCCCGCTCTCACGTGCGGCCGGAAGCGCGTCCCCACGACCGACCGGGGCGACGCGCCGGCCCGGCCGGCGGACCGGCTCGAGGGCGAGCCGCCGGGGCATGCCGGCACGGCACCGAGGCGCCCGCGAACGCCGCGAGCCCCGTCCCGGGATTCCGGGACGGGGCTCGTGCTGGAGCGCCGGGCAGGCCTTGCACCTGCATCTCCCCGCAGGAAGCGGGGCGTCTTTCCTTGGACCACCAACGCACGGCCGGGCTGCGGGGGATCCCGCCGCCGTGACGTGCCTCAACCATAGCGGTATTCGCCTCAGCAGTCACATCAGTCACATGAGCGCCGGGCAGGAGGCATCCCGTGCGGGGGTCGGGCGGTCCGTCAGTCCCCGATCAGGACGGCTCGCGGCGCCGGTGTCCGCCGCCCGGCGGCCGCCCGGGCGAAGTCGCGCTCGACCTCCGCCTTCTCCGCCGCGTTCGGGTACGGGTTCGTGCACGCCACGCCCGCGGAGGACCCGGACATCAGACTGGAGCAGGGGCCGGGCTTGCGGTCGGGCAGGCCCAGGATGTGACCGAGCTCGTGGGCCGAGATGCGGACCGTGTCGTACCCCTGGTTCACGGCCTGGCGGCCGATGTAGACGGTGCCGTTGCCCAGGGAGCCGGGCAGGGCGCGCGGCCAGCCGTTGTCCGCCAGGACCCGGATGTTCGCGCGCTGTCCGGACGCGACCGGGCGCAGTTCCACGGCGTCGACGCTCTCGTTCCAGATCGCCGCGCCCCGGTCGACGGCGGACCGGAACTCCGCGGCACCGCTCGCGTCGTAGGTGAGCACCCGGGCGGCGGCCGGTCGCGCGGTCTCGCCGGACGGCGCGGCCGCGGCCTGGCCGCCCAGCAGGGCGAGGGACATCGTGACGACCGCGGCCAGGCCGCCGGTCACCTTGCGAACGCGCATGGTCGACCTCCATGTGGGGGAAAG
This sequence comes from Streptomyces sp. NPDC018964, assembly GCF_044390325.1. NCBI lineage: Bacteria > Bacillati > Actinomycetota > Actinomycetes > Kitasatosporales > Streptomycetaceae > Streptomyces > Streptomyces sp. NPDC018964. The sequence continues at coordinate 247,627 of NZ_JBIRYZ010000009.1, read as the reverse complement.
GTAGTCGTGCACATGACACACCCGGCGTTCCTGCCCCACCGGCACGGCCGCCAATCCCTCATTCCGGCCGACCCCGGGCGAGAAGCGGTACCGCCGCACGCCGTGGAAGGCACCGCTCGGACTTCCCGGTCGCTCGGGGACGCCGCGGGCAGGAGTCCACACCATGCCACGGGACACCCCCGGCCGCACCACCGAGGACACCCGGTGAACCACGTCAGCGACCCCGAGCGTCACGACGGCACCGTGCGCCGCCGGCGCACCGGCCGCCCGGGACTCGGCCTCCCCGCTGTCCCTCCCGGCGTCGAGGGGACGGCCTGGAGCGACGCATACGCCGGCGACGGCGGCGTCGGCCCGTGGCGCGGGGCCCGGCCCGGCACGCCGGGCCGCCGTGAGGTGTGCGCCGCCGCGGAAGGGGAACTGCGGTGCGGTGAACCGCTTGCCCCCACCGTTCGGACGGCCCCATGCAGACCTTCCTGCCGTACCCCGACTTCTGCGAGTCGGCGCTGGTGCTCGACCGGCGCCGGCTCGGCAAACAGCGGGTCGAGGCGCTCCAGGTGCTGCGTGGCCTGACCGTGCCGGGCTACGGGTGGCGCCGCCATCCCGCGGTCCGCATGTGGACCGGCTACGAGGAGGCGCTGGTGCGGTACGGCCTGGAGATCTGCCGGGTCTGGCGCGACCGTGGCCACCAGGACAGCTGCGCCGCCACCCTCGTCGCCGACCTGGCCAAGGTGCGGCCCGGGGCGCCGGTGCGCGGTCAGCGGGAGCTGGCCGAGGCCGGTGAGCTGCCGCCCTGGCTGGGGGACGACGCCGTGCACCGCAGCCACCGCTCGGCGCTGGTCCGCAAGGACCCGGCCGTCTACGCGGAGCTCTTCCCCGGGGAGCCGGACGACCTGCCGTACGTCTGGCCGTCGTCCGACCGCGATCCGGAGGCGGCCGGCGGCTGACCCCGGCGTCCCCTGGGGCAGTCGGGGTCGGCCGGCCGTCCGTCACCGCGCGGACAGGTAGTCCTCCACTCCCGGTGCCGTGTGCGCGTCCTCCGCGTTCACCACGCCGCCGACCGCCTCGGCGTCGGGCTTGAGCACGTACGTCTCGACGCTCGCGGGACGGTCGACGTCGGAGAAGTCCTGCGGGGTGCCGAGTCCGGTGTCGGCGTTCGTCTGCGCGCGGTGCGCCTTGACGACGTCCTCCCGGGTGAGGCCGCCCGCCTCGCAGGCCGCCTTCAGGTCGGCGCCCATGAGCCGGGCGGCGTTGTACCCGGACAGCACGCCGGAGTCGACCGGCGAGTCCGGGTACTTCTTCCGGTACGACGCCACCATGGTCTTCACGCCGGGCAGGTCGGAGCTGACCGCGGGCGCCGCGCTGACCACGTTGAGCATGGCCGCCAGGGCGGGCGCGGCGGGGGTCTTCATCAGCTGGGGCGCGAAGCCGGGGGCGCTGCTGACGACGGGGACCTTCAGACCGCGGGAGGCGGCGACGCCGACGAGGGAGGCCGTCTGCGCGGGTCCGGCGCTGATCAGGACGGCCTTCACGCCCTCCGCGCGCAGGGCCGAGACCTGGGCGGACAGGTCGGTGTCCGTGGCCTTGATCTTCTGCCCGGCCACCTTCAGTCCGGCCTTCTCCGCTGCCCAGGTGGACCCTTCCAGCGCGTTGGCGCCGTAGTCGCCCTCGAAGTAGACGTGGCCGATGGTGTCGCCCTTCTCCAGGCCCTTGGCGCGGGTGAGGAACTCGACGGCGGCGATCATGTCGACGTCGTAGGTGGTGCCGAGGACCTGGACGGCGTCCTTGCCGAGCAGGGAGGCCGCCCAGGCCTGCGGGAAGGTGAGCATCTCGTCCCGCTCGATGTCGTCGAGCAGCGCGGCGACCACCGGGGAGCCGATGACCTGGGGCAGCGCCACGACGTCCGGGGCGATGTCGGCGTAGGCGGTGACCGCCTTCTGCACGTCGTAGCCGTGGTCCTTGACGACGATCTCCACCTCGCGGTCGCAGATGCCGCCCTCGGCGTTGGTCTCCTCGGCCCACATCCGCTGGGCCTGCACGATGCTCTTGCCGAGGGTGGCGTAGGGCCCGGTCAGGTCGGTGAGGGCGCCCAGCCTGATGGTGTCGGCGTCGACGCCGGGGCCGGTGCGGACGCCGTCGGCGGCCTCGCCGCCCTTGTCGCCGTCGTCCGCCTTGGAGCTGCATCCGGTGACCGCGAGCAGCAGGGCGAGGGCGCCGGCGAGGACGGTCCCGGTGGTGCGGTGCCGGTCACGGCGGGTGCGGTGCGTGGTGTTCACGGGGTGTGCTCCTTGGGTCGTGCGGCCGGTTGCGGAGGCGAGGGGACGACGGTGTCCGGGGCGGGGGTACGGGACCGGCGGCGCCGTACCCGGTCCCGGACCCGGCGTGCCAGGCCGTGCAGCCCGTCGGGGGCGTACAGCAGGACCAGGACGATCGCCGCGCCGTAGAGGTAGCGGGCCGCCTCGGTGGGGCCCACGGCGCCCTCGGTGGTGCCGGGGGCGGTCACCAGCGGGAGCTGGTCGGCGTAGCGGGTCATCAGCAGCGGCAGGGCGGTGACGAAGACGGCGCCGGCGGTGGCTCCGGCGACGGACCCGAGGCCGCCGATGACGATCATGGCGAGGTAGTCGACGGAGAGCGCGAGGGAGAAGTAGTCCGGGACGACACGGCGGAAGGCGAGTGCCAGGAGCACTCCCGCGAGGCCCGCGTACATCGACGACACCACGAAGGCCGCCGAGCGGTGCCGGGCGACGTCGACGCCCATCACGGCGGCCGCGGTCTCGCTGTCGCGCAGGGCGGCCAGCGCCCTGCCGGGGCGCCCGCGCAGCAGGCCGCGGGCGGTGAACCAGGTGAACGCGAACAGGGCCAGGCCCAGGAACCACAGGCGTTCCTCCGCGCCGAACGGCACGCCGAGGACGGTCAGTTCGGGGTCGCTCTCGGCGAAGGTGAACCCGCCGAGGGTGAGCGGGGGCACGGAGCGGCCGTTGAAGCCGCCGGTGACGGAATCGGCGGTCAGCAGGACGTGGTGGCCGAGGAAGACCAGCGCGAGGGTGGCGATGCCCAGGTAGATGCCCTTGACCCGGGCGGCCACGGGGCTGAACAGCCCGCCGGCCGCTCCCGCGAGCAGGACCGCGAGGAGCGCGGCGAGGACCGGGGGCAGTCCGGGTCCGGGTTCGCCGGCCAGCCAGGTGTAGCCGTAGGCGCCGACGGCGAGGAAGAAGGCGTGACCGAGGGAGAGCTGCCCGGCGGTGCCGCTGAGCAGGGCGAGACCGGTGGCGCCGATGGCGGCCGCCAGGGAGAACAGGCCGATGCGCAGCCAGAAGGCGTCCAGGTAGAACGGCGGCAGGCACAGGAGGACGGCGAGCAGCGGGAGCATGGCCCGGCGGCGGGTGAGGGCGGCGAGGAGTCGGTCAGACACGGGCCGTCCCCTTCGCGCCGAACAGCCCGGTGGGCCGTACCAGAAGGACGAGCAGCATCACCGCGTACGGGGCGACGTCGCCGAAGCCCTCGCCGAGGACGTGCAGGTCGGACTGGTAGCCGACGACGAGCGCCTCGGTCAGGCCGATGATCAGGCTGCCCGCGAGGGCGCCGGCCGGGGAGGCGAGGCCGCCGAGGATCGCGGCCGGGAAGGCGTTGAGGGCGATCTGGCCGGTGGTGCGCTCCAGTCCGGGCGCGGGGAACGCGGCGAGGAACACGGCGGCCAGCGCGGCGAGCGCGCCCGCCAGGCACCAGGCGCCCGCGCGGACCCGGCCGAGCCGTACGCCCATGAGCGCGGCGGCCTCCAGGTCCTCGGCCGCCGCCCGCAGGGACAGTCCCCAGGAGGTGAACCGGAAGAGCGCGAACACCCCGCCGATGACCACGGCCGACACCACGATCGCGGCGAGCCGGCTGTCGGCGACGGTCACCGGGCCCAGTTCGGTCACCGCGTCTCCCCACGGGTCGCCCAGGGACAGCAGGTCGCCGCCGATGCGCCGGGAGAGGTCGGTGAGCAGGACGATGTCGATGCCGATGGTGACGATGGTCTGGACGTGGGCGGAGTGGGCGTCCTGGCCGCCGCGTTGCAGCAGGAACCGGTCGAGCGCGCCGGCGAGGGCGGCCGTGGTGAGGACCGCCAGGGCGAGCGCTCCGGCGAAGCCGAGGTCATCGTGGAGGACGGCGGTGAGGTAGCCGCCGAGCAGGAGCAGGGAGCCGTGGGCGAAGTTGAGGACGCCGGAGGCCCTGAAGATGACGACGAAGCCGAGGGCGACCAGCGCGTAGACCGCGCCGAGCGCCAGTCCGCCGAGGATGTTGTCGAGGAATGCCGTCATGCCGCGTCCTCCCCGGTCGCGTCGGTGCCGAGGTAGGCGCGCAGCACCTCGGGGTCCCGGCGGACCTCGTCGGGGGTGCCGTGGGCGATGGGCCGGCCGAAGTCGAGCACGGTGACGTCGTCGGCGAGGCGCATGACGAGGCCCATGTCGTGCTCGACGAGGACGACGGACAGGCCGAGTTCGGCGCGGAGTTCGCCCACCACCTCGGCGGTGCGGGCGCGTTCTGCGGCGTTCATGCCGGCCACGGGTTCGTCGAGGAGCAGCACACGGGGCTCCAGGCAGAGGGCGCGGGCGAGTTCGACGCGCTTGCGGTCGCCGTACGACAGCAGGGCGACGGGGCTGTCGAAGTGGTCGCCGAGGCCGGTGAGTTCGGCGATCTCGCGCGCTCTGGCGAGGTGTTCGCGCTGTTCCCGTACGGCGCCCGGCAGGCGCAGCGCGCTCGCGGCGAACCCGGCGCGGGACAGGGCGTGGCGGCCGAGCATCAGGTTGTCGGCGACGGTGCCGTGGGTGGTGACGATGTTCTGGAAGGTGCGGGCCACGCCGAGCGCGGCGATGCGGTGCGGGGCGAGGCGGGTCAGCTCGGTGTCGCCGAGCGTCACCGTGCCGGCGGCCGGGCGGCACAGGCCGGACAGCACGTTGAAGCAGGTCGACTTGCCGGCGCCGTTGGGTCCGATGAGCGCGTGCACCGAGCCGGGGGTGACGGTGAAGGAGACGCCGTCGAGGGCGGTGAGTCCGGCGAAGCGCACGGTGACGTCCCGTACGTCGAGCACGGGCGGCGGCGCGGTGGTGGTGCGGTCGGTCACGCCGCCCCCTGGTCCTCGGCCGGCTCGCCCAGGTAGAGGCGGCGTACGGCGTCGGTGCGGGCGAGTTCGTCGGCGGGTCCTGACAGGCGGGTCTCGCCGACCTCCAGGACGTGCGCGTGGTCGGCGAGGGAGAGCGCCATGCCGGCGTTCTGCTCGACGAGGAGGACGGCGGTGCCCTGGGTGTTGATCTCGCGGATCACCTCGGCGATGCGGTACACCATCCGCGGGGCGAGACCGAGGGAGGGCTCGTCGAGGAGCAGCAGGCGCGGGGCGGCCATCAGGGCGCGGCCGATGGCGAGCATCTGCTGCTCGCCGCCGGAGAGCAGGCCGGCGGCCTGGTGGGTGCGCTCGGCGAGGCGGGGGAAGAGGGTGAAGACCCGGTCGCGGGCCTCCTGGACCTGGGCGCGGCCGCGCCGGCCGAGGCCGAGACCGCCGGAGCGCAGGTTCTCGTCGACGGAGAGTCCGGCGAAGACCCGTCGCCCCTCGGGGACCTGGACGACTCCGGCGCGTACCGCCGCGACGGGGTCCTTGCCGTCGAGCACCGTGTCGCCGTAGCGGACGCGGCCGGCCGTGATCGCGCCGCGGTGCAGGCGCAGCGTGCCGGAGACGGCGCGCAGCAGGGTCGTCTTGCCGGCGCCGTTGGCGCCGAGCAGGGCGACGACGGTGCCGGGCGGCACGGTCAGGGACACGGAGCGGAGGGCGGACAGGGCGCGGCCGTAGGTCACGTCGACGTTCTCGACGTGGAGCGCGGGCGGGCTGTCCGGTGGTGCTTCGGGCATCACGGCTCCTCGGGGCCGGGCCGCGGGGGCGCGGCGGCGGCTTCGGGGGAAGGGGTGCTCACGACAGCACGGGGGCGGGCGGGCGGTACAGGTTCCGGCGCCCGTACGCTGCGGCGTACCAATGGGGGCGGGTGGGGGTTGTGCGGGTGCCCATGCGGGCCCGTCGCGGCGGCACCGGGGCCGGAGCACAGGGGCGGGGTGTCGCTCGCCGGCTCCGACGTAGGTGCCGCCGCGCCCACCCGTGCCGCCCTGGGGGTACCTCCCAGGCCCTTGAGGCACTGGGGGAGGCACGACTGCCCGCAGCTAGGGGGCGGTGTGGTGTGGGTGGGGGGCGTGGTTGGGCGTCGGCGGGGGCGGTGTGGCTGGTTGTTGTCAGGTGAGGAGGGTGCGGGCCGTCAGGGCCAGGCTGACCTCGATCAGGTCGGTGGGGCGGGAGAGGGAGCGGCCGGTGAGCTGTTCGTAGCGGCGGAGGCGGTTGAGGACCGTGTTGCGGTGGCAGTAGAGGCGGCGGCTCGCCCGCTGGGCCGAGCCGTCGCAGGCCAGCCAGGTGGCCAGGGTGTCCAGCAGGACCTCCGCGTCGGCGGGTTCGAGGTGGGCCAGCGGGCCGAGCAGCCGTTCGGCCAGCGCGGCGCCGAGTTCGGGAGCCGACACCACGAGCGCCGCCGGCAGGTGCTCGGTCAGGTGGACCGTGCCGCCCTGTCCGGGGCACAGGCTCAGCGCGGTGTCCGCGAGCCGCCGCGCCTCCCCCACCGCGGCCAGCCCCTCGACCACGCTGCTGACGCCCACCCGCGCACCGGCCGCCTGTTCCTCCGTCACGACGGGCTCCGTGCCGTCCTCGACCAGGACGATGCCGTGGTCGGCGTCCACGCCCGTGTGCCAGTGCGCGCGCACACCCGGAGCGAGGGCCGCCCGGGCACCGGCACAACCGGTGGACCGGTCGCCGGCGACCGCGACGACCACGTACCGCCCGTGCTCGGGCAGGTCCAGCGCCCGCGCGGCCTCGGGCAGGTCGGCGATCCTGCTCGTGCCGTCCAGCAGGGCCGCGGCCAGCAGACGCACCCTGTTCTCCCTCCGCCACGCGAGCTGTCGCTCGGTCTGCCGGTAGGCGTCCGCGGCGAGGGTGCAGTGCTCGTCGACGAAGTTCCACACGTCGGACGCCACGTGCACCAGCAGCCGTACGTCCTCGGGCGCCGTCCGGGACGTCTCGTCGACCAGGCCCTGCCACACCAGCGAGCCGCCCAGCCGGAAGGCGTGCAGCAGGGCGTCCAGCGGCAGCCCCTGTTCGGCGCGCGCGGCGCCGATCTTCCAGGTGCAGCGCCGCGCCGCGTCGCGGGCGCCCCGCGGATCGAGCAGGGAGGAGATGCTGTGCCGCAGCGAGCGGTGCACCTCCTGCCAGATCGTGGCGGCGTCGCCCTCCACCGCGGCCCGGTAGGCGGGCTCCTGCTCCTGCAGGACGGCGACCAGCCCGTCGGTGAGCTGGGGCAGGTCGTCCAGCAGGACGCGGGCGGCCCGGTGCAGCACGCGCAGCGCGTCGGCGTCGATCAGCGACCGCACGCGCGGTGTCCGGGGCCGCGCGGCGGGCGCGGGCCCAGGGCGCGGCAGGGTACGTGGCCGTACGGCGTGTCGCATCGCGCATCTCCCCCAGGGTCGGCTTCCCGGCGGTGCCCGTACGGCGGCGGTCCCCGTACCGGCGCCCGGCCGGTACGGGAGAGCCGTGGGCCGGCCGCCGTCGGACTCGTCCTGCCCGAAGGATGACATACCGTCCGGTCGGTCCCTAGGGTTGTGCACCGGTCTTTTCCGCCTGACCGACGAGGCGGACCAGCTCGACGCGGGAACGGACCCCCAGGGTGGCGAAGATGTTCCGCAGGTGGTAATCGACGGTGCGGGTGCTGACGGACAGGCTCAGGGCCACCTCCCGGTTGGTGGCGCCCTCGGCGACGCGCCGCGCGATGCGCAGTTGCTGCGGGGTCAGCCGGGACAGCTCCCCGGTCCCCGGCCGCCCGGGGGCCGCGCCGCCCGCCCGCGACTCCGCGGCGGCCTGCTGCGCCCACAGGTGCGCGCCGCAGCGCTCGAAGCCCATCAGCGCCTCCCCTAGACGGCCGCGCGCCTCGCGCAGCCGGCGTCTGCGCCGCAGCCACTTGCCGTAGAGCAGTTCCGTGCGGGCCCGCTCGAAGTCCCCGGCCGTCTCCTCGTGGCGGTCCAGGGCGCGCAGGTACAGGGCGTCGGCCGCGTCCGGGGCGGCCAGCAGGGCGCGGCAGCGCAGAAGTTGGGCGGGGGCCTGCGGGTCGGCCCCGCAGGCGGCCCACAGGGCGAAGTCCTCGACGGCCGCGGCCGCGTGCTCGGGGCGCCCGGCGAGCACGGTGGCCTCCACGAAACAGGGGACGGCGAGCATCCACACCGCGAAGTGGCCGCGGCGGGCACCGGGGCGGACCAGGGGGCCCAGCCGGTCCGCTGCCTCGCGGGGGCGTCCGGCGCCGAGGTCGGCGCGGGCCGCGGCCCACTGGGCGAGCGTCGCGGCCTGCGCGAGCCCGTGCCGGCGGGCGGTGCGCAGGGCCGCGGCGACGTGCTCGGCGACGATCTCCCGTTCCCCCTCGATGGACGCGGCGAGCGCCAGGACCGCGTGGTGGTGGGCGGCCGTGTTCCGCTGTCCGGTCCGCGCCGCGGCGCGCAGCCCCTCCTCGGCGTGGGTCCGGGCGAGCTGGTGGCGTCCGGCCCGCAGTTCGGCGTAGGCCAGGTACTCCAGCGCCCTCGGTTCGAGGGCGGCACTGCCGAGGGTGCGGGCCGTGGCGAGTGCCCGCGCGCCGGCGCGGCGGGCGGCGGTCAGGTCGCCGAGCACGAGCGCGGCGGAGGCGGACCGCAGGAGCGGCTCGGGCTCGTCGCCGGACAGCCCGCGCTCGACCACCCGCCGCAGCGGGCCGGCGGCACGGTCGAACCGTCCCAGGAGCACGGCCCGCATCCCGTCCCGGTGCTCCCGCAGCGGTACGGAGGACGGGCCGGCGGCCAAGGCCCCGGAGGAGGACGCCCCGGTGGGGGTGAGGGCGTGGAGGCAGGAGTCCGGGTCGCCCGCCGCCCATGCCGCGTCCACCGCTCCCAGCGTCGCCGTGCCGGCGGCCTCGTGGCCGGCCCCGGCGAGCAGGCCCGCGGCCAGCAGGAAGGACTCGCGGGCGTCGTCCACCGGCCCGTCGGCGAGGAGCACCGTGCCGCGCAGGAGTTCCGCGCCGCCGCGTGCGGAGGCGGGGACCGGACCGCTCCGGGCGGCGTCGAGCAGGCGCAGGGCCTCGGAGGAGTGCCCGGTGAGCAGGGCCTGCGACGCGGCGGCGGTGTAGCGGTGTGCCCGCTCCGCCCCGTCCGCCGTCAGTTCGGCGGCGCGGGTGAGCGCCTCCCGGCGCAGGCCCGGCGGCGCGGAGGCCGCCGCCGCCGCGAGTTCGGCCGCGAGGGCGGGGGCGGGACCCGTGACGGTCCGGGAGCGGTGCAGCAGCGCGAGGACGCCGTCCGTGCCGGTGCCCGTCAGGCACGCGGCCAGTGCGTGGTGCGCGGCACGGCGCCGCTCGGGCGGCGCGCCGGCGTACACCGCCCGCCCCAGCAGCGCGCTGCGGAACCGCAGGCGGCCCTCGGCCAGGACCAGCACCTCGGGCAACGGCCGCGCCGCGTCGGCCCCGGCCGCCCGCCGTACGAGGTCCGCGTCGGCGTCCGGTTCGCCCGTCGCGCGCACGGCGGCCGCCGTCGTCAGCAGCAGGCCGGTCCGGTCCGGCGGTACGCCGGTCAGGCACCCGCCGGCCACTCCGGTGAGGACCTCCCCGTCGGCCAGCGGCCGGGGCAGCGCCCGGCCTCCGGCGAGCTGGGCGGGCGACAGCCGGTGGACCAGCGCCAGCAGCAGCGCGGGGTTGCCCTCGGCCGCCGTCACCAGTTCCTCACGCACGCCGGGGTCGACGGCACCGCCGGTCACGTCGTCGACCATCCGGGCCGCGTCCCCGGGGGCCAGCGGGCCCAGCCGCAGCACGGGCAGTGCCGCCAGCTCCCGGTCGACGGGCCGGTGTCCGGGAACCGTGAGGAGCACTCCCGCCCGGACCCCCGTCGCACGCACCCGCGCGGCGGCGTGTCCCAGCGCGGCGCGCGACGCGGGGTCCCACAGGTGGGCGTCGTCCACGCACACCAGGAGCGGCGACGCGTCGGCCGCCGCGCGCAGGACGTCGAACAGCGCCTCCCCCGCCGTGCCGTCCCCGGCGACCCGCGCGGTACGGCCGGCGGCGCGCAGCAGGGTGCGCAGGCCGCTCAGCGGCGGTGCGTCACGGCCGGGTTCGGCGCGTACGTGCCACACCGGTCCGGCTCGGAAGGAGCCGGCGGCGTACTCCAGGAACCTCGTACGTCCGCAGCCGGGTTCACCGGTCACGACGTGGACGCCGCCGTCGGTGCGCAGCCCGTCCGGCAGCCGGTGGAGCGCCTGCCGCCGGGGGATCGTCTGTCCGGTCATCCACCCGATGTTACTCATGCGTAAGGTGATGTGGAGGGGGCGCGTCCACGAGTGTGCCGTGGCCCAGGGCGCCCGGTGCCCGGCGGTGCGCGCGCACAACGCCGGTGGCGGCCCGCGTCGTGCGCGGACCGCCACCGGGTGGTCGTTCGGGGGGAGCCGGGTGTCTCAGGAGGTGTGCGGGCAGTTGCCCCTGGACTCCTCGATGGTCAGGCTCGGCCGGGGCAGCGGGCACAGGAACTGCTCGTAGCGGGTGTCGTTGTCGATGAACCGCTTCAGCCAGGAGATGCTGTACTTCGCGATCGTCGTGTTCGACGAGTTGGGCGTGAAGTGGGTGGCACCGTTCAGTTCGATGTAGGCCCGGTCCAGGGAGGACGGCAGGCCGCTGTAGAGGGGCTGGGCGTGGCTGGAGACGGGGGCGATGGTGTCGCCGTCGGCGCCGAAGAGGAGGGTGGGGGTCCTGACCTCGGACCAGGTCTTGTCGAGGTTCCAGGGCGTCAGCGGGATCGCCGCCTGGAGCGAGGGCCGGTCCTTGGCGGCTTCGAGGGTTCCGCCGCCGCCCATCGAGTGGCCCATGACGCCCAGCCGGCTGCTGTCGACGCGGCCGCGGACCACGCTGCGCTGGGTGAGGTAGTCCAGCGCGGCGAGCAGCTGGTCGCCGCGGGAGGCGGGCTGGTCGAGGGTGGTGTTGGTGTCGATGGTGAACACCACGAACCCCTGGGAGGCCAGGCGCGGGCCCAGCCAGGCGATGGAGGACTGGTAGGCGGTGAAGCCGGGCGAGATCGCGATCGCCCCGAAGGTGCCGTCGGCGGTGCTGGTCGGGTAGTAGATGGTGCCTCCGCCGAAGCCGGTGACGGACAGTGAGGAGACGGAGATGTCCGACACGGCGTACGGGCCGCGCAGCGCCTCGATGCTCGATTCGGTCGGTGCCGGGCCGCGCTCGTAGGGGTTGTCGGCCGCCTGGGCGCCGGGGCCGCTGAGCGTGGTGAGGCCGACGACGGCGGTGACGGCCGCGGCCAGTGCGGCGAGCCGGCCGGTCCGGCGCCTGCTGGTGTGGGGGTGCTGCTGCACGACGAGTGGTCCTCTCTGTCGCGGCGGGCGGCCCGCCCGGCCGGTGCGCGGGGATCACGGCGTGGTGGGGGCCGTGCCCCGGCCGGGGGCGCCGCCGATTGACTGGGGGGTGCCACTGTCGGAGAGAAGGGGGCCGGTGCGGACCGGCAATCTCACCGGTCTCGTGCACCGCGCCGGGCGTCCCGGGTGCCGGGTGGCGGGGCTCCGCGACGGGCTCGGGCACCCGAAGCGGCCGTGCCCGCGCGTACGGCGTGCCGGTGCGGAACGGGGGTACACGGGCAGGCGCGGTCACCGTCGGAGTCGGCGCCGACGGTGACCGCGTCCCGCGCCACTCCCGGCTCCTCACCAGCCCCCAGCCGGCCGGCAGAAGCCTTGCCCCGCACCACGGACACGGGCCCGGCCCACGCGGGGCCGACCGGCAGTCGTCCGCCCATTGACCGTCCCGCGCCGCTCCCGGCTCCTCACCAGCCCGCAACCGGCCGGCAGAAGCCTTGCCCCGCACCACGGACACGGGCCCGGCCCACGCGGGGCCGACCGGCAGTCGTCCGCCCATTGACCGTCCCGCGCCGCTCCCGGCTCCTCACCGGCCCCCAGCCGGCCGGCAGAAGCCTTGCCCCGCGCCACGGACGCGGGACAGGCCGGCAGTCGTCCGCCCGCCGACGGCCCCTCGCCGCGAGAACTCCACCGCGTCCCGGCCGGAGTCCGCACGGCCGGCGGTCCCACCGCGCGGTCACCCGCCCGCCTACCGGGCCGGGCCGGCCCGGTAGGCGGGCGCACCGTGACCGGCGTCTTCGTCGTCCTTCCGGGATCCGGCCGGCACCGCCGCCATGCGTTCCGGCGCCGCGCGTCACCCGACTGGCCCGCCGGACGAGCCCCCCGGGCCCGGTCCGTGCTCGAATGGGAGCAGCCCCCATGCCTACCCGGAGGGAGCTGGAAATGCACGAGATGTGGTGCGGTGCAGACACTTCGGGAGAGCTGGTGTGGCATGTCCTCACGTCGGACAAGTCATCCACGCTCTGCGGAGTGGAGAAGCAGGACGAGCCGACTCACCGGCATGTGACGGACCGGCACTGCTTCTCCTGCATGAAGACGTTCCAGGCCGTCGTCGAGGCGAGCTGAGACCGGCCGCCGTCCGGCTCCGCCGGACCGGCCCGGGCTGGCCGGTTCAGTGACAGGGGTGGCCCGCGCCGGAGGTCTCCGGGCGGTGGGTCTCCAGCCGGCAGAAGCAGGAGGACTCGACGGGCACGTCCGCCAGCGCGGCCGCCTGCCTGAGCTGCTGGGCGATGATCGCCGCCTCCCCGGTCCTCCCGGTGCGCAGCAGGCACTCGTGGAACCCGTGCAGCGCCCAGACGTTGCCCGGGTGCTGCAGCGGCCGGGGCAGGACGCCGTCGAGGCCGAGGTCGGCCCGGTACACGGCTTCGGCCTCTTCGACGCGGCCCTGCTCCAGCAGCAGCGCCCCGTAGGCGTGCCGGGTGGGCTGCATCCAGCCCCAGGGCTCGTCGTAGGGCAGGTTGTCGTCCAGCTCGACCGACCGCTCCAGCGCGGCGAAGGCGGTGTCGTACTCGCCCTTGCGGTAGGCGAGTTCGCCGTCCAGCATCGCCGACGCGATGGCGAGGATGTCGTGGCAGGTGTTGTTGAACAGCATCCGGGTCCCCGGGACGCGGGCCACGGCCGCGCGGAAGGCGGCCCGCTCCGCCTCGGCCCCGTCGGTGGCGCCGGTCGCGGAGAGGGCGACGCCCCGCGCGTAGTGGAGCATGGCGGTGGTCACGCAGTACAGCTCCGGGTCGGCGGGGAACGGCAGCGCCAGGACGTCGTCCCAGCGGCCGAAGCGGATCAGGACGTGGACGCGCATCGCCAGGAATCCCTCGAGCCAGTCGGCCATGGGCGGGCTCTGCACCCTGAGGAGTTCCTCGGGGACGGCGGCCTCGAGCCGCGCGGCGGCGTCCAGGGCGACCTGCGACTGGCCGGCGAACATGGCGCCGTAAATCCTGAAGTGGTGGTTGTGGACGCGGTAGAGCGTGTAGAAGTTCATGGCGCCGGCCCGCTCGAGGTACTTCTCGTCGGCGGCGACGGCGACGGTGTTGTCGGAGACGACCCGGCGGTAGTCGCCGCACAGCACCTCCAGGTGTGAGGGCATGTGGTGCAGGTGCCCGGCGTCGGGTACGGCGCCGCGCAGCCGGTCGGCGACGGTGAGGGCGGCTTCCGGCGTGGGGGACATCTCCATCAGGTGGACGTACAGGTGGAGGACTCCGGGGTGCCGGGCGCCCGCGTCGGTGGCGAGCGCGCCGTCGAGGACGGCCTTGGCCTCCAGGGTGCGGGCGCCGTCGGCCGGACGGCCGGTTTTCAGGTCCCACAGCTGCCAGGGGGTGAGGTTCATCAGGGCGTCGGCGCAGAGCGTGGCCACGTCCGGGTCGCCGGGGGCGTCCTCGTACACGGCGAGCATCCGGTCCGCGTAGGGCTCGTTCCACACCGAGCAGTCCTCGGCGGCCTCCGCCTGCGGGTAGCGGGCGCGCAGGGCCTCGATGAGGGCCCGCTCGACGGGGGTGGCGTGCGCGGCCTTCTCGTGCGCCCGCTCGACCGCGTGGTGGGTGCGGGCGACGGTGTCGACGAGTTCGGTGCCGTCGAAGGCCTCCCAGGGCTTGTTGTAGTTGGGGCCGAGGGCGTAGGCGATGCCCCAGTGGGCCATGGCGCAGTCCGGGTCGGCCTCGGCCGCCTTCTCGAAACAGGCGACCGCCTCCTCGTGGTTGAACGCGTACGTCCACGTCAGACCCCGGTCGAACCAGAGTTGGGCGTCGGCGGAGGAGGTCGTCACGGGCCGGTGGTGGTCGCCGAGGTCGTAGTAGTCGTCCATGTGTGCCTCCCGGGGCAGCGGGCGTCCGGTAGGGACGAAACCGACGATAGCGGGGCACACACGTCGGCGCAGGCCTCCCCGGGGGCCGCCACCCGTACCGGTTACGCGCTGACGAGGAGCTGCGGCGACAGCACCTTGATCATCGTGTTGGTCCAGCGCATCTGGCGGAGGGTCTGCGGATGGCAGGAGGAGACCAGCTCCAGCAGCTCCCGGTCCCGGGTGGCCTGTGCCGCCTGGGCGAGCATCTCCCAGTGGAGCGAATTGCGCGAGGCGGCCAGATGCAGGTCGCGCAGGTCGTGCAGGAGCGGCAGGCCCGTCTCCGGGCGTCGTCCGAGGGCCTGGGAGGCCTTCTCCCGCAGGGCGGTGAGCGGTCCGGGCGAGGGGTGGTCGCGGGGGCCGGACAGACGGACGCCACGGCCGTGGCCGAGGGCGGCGAGCCGCGCGGCGTGCTCCCGGGACCAGCGGGCGACGTCGGTGGCGACGTGGTGGAACTCGTGCTCGGCGCGATGGCGCTCGGCGGCGGCCAGCAGGTCCTGTTCCAGGTCCCGCTCGTCGTCGTGCAGGGTGCGCAGGGTGTTGTCGACGCCGTTCATGATCCGCTCCTCGTCGTCCCGGTGCCGTCGGTGTCCGTGCCCGGCCCCGCGCCGCGCCGGGCGACCAGTGTCACGCGGGCCGCGGACGTCTTGAACAGGGGCTGCTTGGAGAGCGGGTCCCAGTCGGTGACGGTGGTCTCGTTGGCGGCGCGGCCGGGGGTGTCGTCGGGCGGCCGGTGGCCCTGGGGGGTGTCCCAGTAGCCGTAGTGGAAGGGCACGAACACCACGCCGTCGCGGATCGCGGTGGTCCGCAGCCGGGCCCGGATCGCCCCGCGCGGGGTGGCGACCTGGACCAGGTCGCCGTCGGACAGGCCCTGTGCGGCGGCCTCCGAGGGGGAGATCTCCGCCCACACGTCCGGCGCGGCGGCGTTCAGCTCGGGCGCGCGGCCGGTCTTGGTGCGGGTGTGGAAGTGGTACACGGTGCGGCCGGTGATCAGCTGGAGGGGGTACTCGGGTGAGGCGTCCTCGTGCGGCGGGAGGTACTCCGCGGCCTTGATCACCGCCTTGCCGTCCGGGTTGAGGGAGCGGTACTCGACCGGGGTGACGGGCGCGCCGGTCACCATGTCCTTGCCGTAGCTCTCGCACCGGTCGGGGTGGGCGTGGTCGAAGCCGTCGGTGTAGAGGCGGGCGGTGCCGTCGGGGGCGTCCTTCGTGCAGGGCCACTGGATGCCGCTGCCGTGCCGCAGCCTGTCGTAGCTGAGTCCGGTGTAGTCGCAGGGGCGCCCGGCGCTGCACCGCTGCCAGGCGGCGAACGCGCCCTGCGGGTCCCGCCAGCCGATCAGCGGGCCGCCGTCCTTGTCGCGGAAGTCCATGCGGGCGGCGAAGTCGAGGAAGATGTCGAGGTCGGCCCGGGCCTCGCCGGGCGGTTCGACGGCCTTCTCCGACAGGTGCACGGTGCGGTCGGTGTTGGTGAAGGTGCCGGTCTTCTCGCCCCAGGTCGCGGCCGGCAGGACGACGTCGGCGAGCTGGGCGGTCTCGGTGAGGAACAGGTCCTGCACCACCACGAACAGCCGCTCCTGGGCGAGGATCGAGCGGATCCTGGCGAGTTCGGGCAGGGAGACGGCCGGGTTGGTGCCGGTGATCCACAGCATGCCCAGCGAGCCCTGCTCGGCGTAGCGGAAGATCTGCATGGCGTGGGTGGGCGGGCCGTAGTGCGGGATGGCGTCCGGCTCAACGTTCCAGATCTCGGCGAGCTCCGCCACGTGCCGGTCGTTCTGCCAGTTGCGGAAGCCCGGCAGGTCGCCGTCGGCGCCGCATTCGCGGGTGTTCTCGGCGGTGGGCTGGCAGTTCATCTGCAGCAGGCCGCAGCCGGGGCGGCCCAGCATGCCCCGGATCAGGTGCAGGTTGTTGACCTGGACGGCGGCGGAGGCCTGGTGGGACTGGTAGACGCCCTGCAGGACGGTGGACAGCAGCCGCCGCGCGTCGCCGAGGAGCTCCGCCGCCCGTTCGATCTGCGCGGCGGGGACGTCGCAGATCCCCGCCGCCCACTTCGGGGTGCACGCCTCGACGCGGGCGGCGAGTTCGTCGAAGCCGACGGTGTGCGCGTCGATGTAGGCGCGGTCGGTCCGGCCGGTGCGGATGATCTCGTGCAGCAGGGCGTTGAGCAGCGCGACGTTGGTGCCGGGGCGCGGCGCCAGGTGGATGTCGGCGCGGCGGGCGACGGGGGTGTACCGGGGGTCGACGCACAGCAGCCGGGGCGGGTCGGAGCCCTCCAGCCGGTCCAGCATCCGCATCCACAGCACGCTCTGGGTCTCCGCCACGTTGTGCCCGAACAGGGCGATGGTGTCGGCGTGGTCGACGTCCTCGTACGAGCCGGGCTGGCCGTCGGAGCCGAAGGTCTCCTTGAGGGCCTCGGCGGCCGTCGCCGTGCACAGGCGGGTGTTGCCGTCGAGGTGGTTGGTGCGGATGCCGGCGTGGGCGATGAGGGCGAGGGTGTAGTACTCCTCCAGGAAGAGCTGTCCGGTGGTGTAGAAGCCGACGGCGCCCGGACCGCGTTCGTCCAGCAGGTGCTTCGTGCGGGCGGTGATCCGGTCCATGGCGGTGTCCCAGTCCGACTCCACCAGCCGTCCGTTCTCCCGTACGAGGGGCCTGGTCAGCCGGTTCGGCGAGTGGTTGGCCTGCCAGCCGTAGAGGTCCTTGGGGCCGAGCCGGCCGCGGTTCACCCGGTCGACCGCGCGGCCCCGCACGCCCACGATGCGCCCCTCGCGCACCGCGATGTCCAGCGCGTCGCCGTTGGAGTGCAGGATGGAGGCGGACCGCACCCACCGTTCCACGTCCTCCTCCGTGAGCCCCTCCGCCAGGTGCGTGTCGGTGCGGGCCGGCCAGGGGGTGCCGGGCGCGTAGGGGGTGCGCGTGCCCCAGGGGTCCGCGATCCGGTCCGTCGAGCTGTCCAAGGTCCGGCCTCCCACGGGGAACGGTGTCGCTCCGCGAGTACCCCCTTTCCGGAGGGCAAGCGCTCACACGGGGCATCCGATGTGGCGCTTTGTGCCTTTTCGAGCGGTCGGCGTGCTCTTTCTCCGGGCGGCCGTCCGCCACCGGACTGGCACGGCCCCTTCGCGGCTCCCTAGGATGTACTCCCTGTCCGGCCAGTCCAGTTGGCGCGCCCGCAGGGGGAACGATGCACACCGGTAAGCAGCTGTCCACCGAGATCGACGCGACCGTGCCGACGGCAGCGCGCATGTACGACTACTACCTGGGCGGCAAGGACAACTACGCGGCGGACCGCGCCGCGGTCGAGGAACTCGACAAGGTGGTGCCCAGCACCCGCCGCCTGGCGCTGAACAACCGGCGCTTCCTCCAGCGGGTGGTCCGCACCCTCACTCAGGAGTACGGGATACGGCAGTACATCGACCACGGTTCCGGCCTGCCCACCCAGGACAACGTCCACCAGGTCGCGCAGCGCGTCGACCCGACCACCCATGTGGTGTACACCGACAACGACCCGATGGTCCTGGTGCACGGCCGTGCCCTGCTGGAGCAGGACGAGCGCACCGTGGTCATCCAGGCCGACATGCGCGACACCGACGGGATATTCGGTCACCCGGAGACCCGGCGGCTGATCGACTTCTCGGAGCCGGTGTGCGTGCTGTTCAACTCGGTCTTCCACTGCATCCCGGACAGTGACACCGACGGTCCGCTCGCCCTGGCCCGCCGGGTGCGCGAGCGGCTGGCGCCGGGCAGCTTCATGGTGATGTGCCAGCTCGTCAGCGAGGACCCGGAGGTCCGCGCGTCCGTCACCGACTTCATGGACCGGACGACCCACGGGAACTGGGGCCGGGTGCGCGAGGAGAAGGACGTCGAGTCGTACTTCGAGGGCCTGGAGGTCCTGGAGCCGGGCCTGGTGGAGGTGTCCACCTGGCGCCCGGACACCGAGGTGGCGCCCCGTCAGCTCACCAAGGAGTGGATCGAGTTCGGCGGTGTGGGCCGGCTCCCGCTGTGATCCCCCGACGCCACGACGCCCCCGCCGGACCGCTCGGGTCCCACGGGGGCGTCGGCGCGTTCGCGCCCGCCGCTACGCCGTGGCGTAGCGCTCCTTGATCGTCCTGTGGAGCAGTTCCACCGAATCGCGCGGTTTGAGGGCCTCGTCGGCGAGGCGGTCCAGCGCGATCCGGTACTCCTCCGTCTCGTCGAGGTCCTCGAGGAAGTTGGCGCTCCTGATGTGCTCCAGGTAGACCACGTCGGGCAGGTCGAGCCCGCCGAAGCGCAGGTAGGTCACGGGTATGGCGGGCGCCGACGCGTTCGTCACGTCCAGCGGCACGATCTGTACCGTCACGTTGGGCCGCTCGGCCATCGTCACCAGGTGTTCGAGCTGTTCGCGCATCACCGCGGGGCTGCCCAGGACGCGCAGCAGCACCGATTCGTCGATGACGGCCCAGAGCTGCGGCGCGGCCTCGCGCAGCAGCAGTTCGGCGCGGCGCATGCGCAGTTCGACCCGGCGCTGCACCTCGCTCGCCGTGGCGTTCGGCAGCCCCCGCTCGACCACCGCGCGGGTGTAGGCGGCGGTCTGCAGCAGTCCGGGGACGTACTGGATCTCGAAGGTGCGGATGGTGGCGGCGGCCTCCTGGAGTCCGACCAGACGGTCGAACCACTCGGGCATCAGCCGCTTGTCGTACCGCTGCCACCAGCCTGGCTCCCCGGCTCGCCGGAGCAGTTTGAGCAGTACCGACGCCTCGTACTCGTCGGTGCCGTACAGCGTCAGCAGGGCCCGGACGTCGCCCTCGGTCGGCGGGCGGCGGCCCTTGCCCGACTCGATGCGGGACAGCTTCGCCGGGCTGAAGCCGACGGAGCGCGCCGCCTGGTCCTGGGACAGTCCGGCATCGTCACGAAAGCCCGCCAACTGCACGCCGACCAGCATCTTCAGCAGGGTCGGAGCGGGCTCGGACCTGTCCAGATAGGGTTCCAGACGGGAGATTCGAGGCGACGCGGCGGACATCCTGACTCCCAGCAGACAGGCACAAGGGCGGTTCACACTATCGCACCTGACTGACCCTCACCGCATCCGCGTACGAAAAGCCCCGAGGAAATGACGCGTTGAGTTCCGCTTCATCGGCGCCGGTTGTCCGGGCCGGTGCGGGCCCGGACAGCCGGCGCCGGTCCGTCGCGGGCGTTCAGACCAGGTGGTCGAACTCCCCGTCCTTCGCGCCGGCCAGGAACGCCGCCAGCTCCGCGGCCGTGTAGACGAGGGCGGGACCGTCGGGGTCACGGGAGTTGCGCATCGCGATCCCCCCGTCGGCCAGCGGGGCCACCTCGACGCAGTTGCCCTCGGCGTTGCTGTGCCGGCTCTTGATCCAGCGGGCGTCCAACTGGCTGGCCCGCACTCCGTTGCGCACTCCTGGCACCGCTGTCTCCTCGCTGTTCCCGTGTCTCCCGGTGCGCGGCCGGACGTCCGGCCGCGCACCGGGAAAAATCTCGCGCAATTTCTCGTGCAATTGCACGCGAGCGCTGACAGCGTGGATAATAGCCGTGGCGTCAACCCCCGTGCTGGCGCCACGTCCTGACGTCGCATCGGGGAGATGCCGTGTCATCACCTGCGCATCCACTGCTCCGGCCACCGGCCGCCGCGGTACGGGCGAGCGGCCGCGGCCCGGCGGCGGCGGATCCTCGCCGGCCGCTCCCGGTGCCGGAGACGGCACGCCCCGCGTCCGCCTCGGTCACACTGCGCCTCGCACGCGGCCGGGAGGGGCTCGCGCGGGCGCGGTCCTTCACCCGGGACACCCTGCGCGGCTGGTCGCTCGGCCGCCACTGCGACGACGCCACCCTCGTGATCACCGAGCTCGCCGCCAACGCCGTGACGCACGCGGCACCGCGGTGCGCGGGTGCGCCGGACATCCGGCTCGGGTTCCGCCTGGAGCCCGCGCACCTGCTGCCCACCGTCTCCGACCCCGACGACCGCCCACCCGTCCGCCCGCCCGGTGCCGGTTTCGGCCTGGAGGAGGACGGCCGGGGGCTGTGCATCGTCGCCGCCCTGTCCGAGGGGTGGGGCTGGACCCCCACCCCTCCGGCGGGCAAGACGGTGTGGGCCCGGTTGTCGACCCGACCCCCCATCTGACACGACTGCCGCGGAAAGGCACCCAACGCCATGCGCAGCGCTTCTACGGAACAGCCGGGCAGCGAGCGCCCTGTGCGCCACGCGTCTCCCACCAAAGTGGCACGGACCACGCCCCTCACGGCACTGTCCCACGTGCCGTGGGCCGACATGCGGGACTCCACCGGCTCGGCGGCGGCCATCCCCCTGCTGCTGAACGGCATCGCCTGGGGAGACGCCGACACCGCCCGCGCCGCCCTGGAGGACCTGCGGAAACGGATCTGCCAGTACGGCTTCGTCACGGAACAGGCGACCGCCGCCACGGTCCCCTTCCTCTGGGAGCTGGCCCAGCTGCCGCACGTCACCTGCCGGGCCGGGATCATCCAGCTGCTCAAGGCCATCGCCGACGCCCGGCAGTGGGAGAGCACCGCCGCCGCGTACCCCAAGCTGCTCAACCGCAGGGAGAACCCGGTGGTGTGGGAACGGGCCGCCCGGCAGGCGGTGCGCGCCCGGCGCGGTGACCTGAACCGGCTGCTGGCCGAGCCGGACACCGAGATCGCCCGCGCCACCACGGAACTGGCCCGCGTCCTGGCCGACTGAGGCCGCGGAGCACGGTTTCCGGGGTGGCCCGGTCGAGGAACGCGCGCGACCTCGGGGGACGAGTCGCGCGCCGGGGGGAGGGTCGGGGGGGGGGGGGGGGGGGGGGGCGGCGGGCGCGCCCGCCCCCCCCCCCCCCCCCCCCCCCCCCCCGGGGAACCACTGAACGGTCACGGCCCGCCGGTCGCCCGGAAGCCGGCCGAGTGGGGGCTGGAGGGGCCGGCGGTCGGCACGGAGCTGATCCCGAGCGAGCTGGTCACCGACGCGCTCCGCCACGGCGGCGCCCCCGTCCGGGTGCGGACGCTGTACGACCGCACCCTGATCTGCGAGGTCTACGACAGCAGCAGCACCTCGCCCCGTCCGCGGTACGCGACCATGACGGACGAGGGCGGACGCGGCCTGTTCCCGATGGCCCGGCTCGCCGAACGCCGGGGCACCCGCCATCCGCCCGCCGGCAAGGTCATCCGGGCGGAACAGCCCATTCCGCGAGACATAAGGGGAGGTGGGGAGAGCTCATAAGAGAGGCTTATGAGTCCATAGACCGGACCCGCGTACCAGGTAAGGCATGCCTCAGTTTAGGCTTCCCATCGAGTCGCCTGTCCTCACTCGAAGGGAACCTGACCATGCCCCGCCCCCTGCGGGTAGCCATCGTCGGATCCGGCCCCGCCGGGATCTACGCCGCCGACGCCCTGCTCAAGTCCGACGTGGCCGCCGAACCGGGCGTGTCCATCGACATCTTCGAGCGCATGCCGGCGCCGTTCGGACTGATCCGTTACGGCGTCGCCCCCGACCACCCGCGGATCAAGGGCATCATCACGGCCCTGCACCAAGTGCTCGACAAGCCGCAGATACGCCTGTTCGGCAACGTGGACTACGGCACCGACGTCCACCTCGACGATCTGCGCACGTTCTACGACGGCGTGATCTTCGCCACCGGCGCCACGGCCGACCGCGCGCTGGACGTGCCCGGCATCGACCTCGACGGCTCCTACGGCGCCGCGGACTTCGTCTCCTGGTACGACGGCCACCCGGACGTGCCGCGCACCTGGCCCCTCCAGGCCGAGAAGGTCGCCGTGCTCGGCGTCGGCAACGTCGCCCTCGACGTGGCCCGCATCCTGGCCAAGACGGCCGACGAACTGCTGCCCACCGAGATCCCGCCGAACGTCTACGAGGGCCTGAAGGCCAACAAGGCGGTGGAGATCCACGTCTTCGGCCGCCGCGGCCCGGCGCAGGCGAAGTTCAGCCCGATGGAGCTGCGGGAACTGGACCACTCCCCCACCATCGAGGTCATCGTCGACCCCGAGGACATCGACTACGACGAGGGCTCGATCGCGACCCGGCGCGGCAACAAGCAGGCCGACATGGTCGCCAAGACCCTGGAGAACTGGGCGATCCGCGACGTCGGCGACCGTCCGCACAAGCTGTTCCTGCACTTCTTCGAGTCGCCCACCGAGATCCTCGGTGAGGACGGCAAGGTCGTCGGCCTGCGCACCGAGCGCACCGAACTCGACGGGACCGGCAACGTCAAGGGGACCGGCGAGTTCAAGGACTGGGACGTCAGCGCGGTCTACCGGGCCGTGGGCTACCTCTCCGACAAACTCCCCAAGCTGCCCTGGGACATCGGCTCCGGCACGGTCCCGGACGAGGGCGGGCGCGTCATCCAGGAGAACGGCGAGCACCTGGACTCCACGTACGTCACCGGCTGGATCCGGCGCGGTCCGGTGGGCCTGATCGGCCACACCAAGGGCGACGCCAACGAGACGGTGGGGAACCTGCTGGCGGACTACGCGGGCGGCCGGCTCCAGACCCCCGCGTCGCCGGACCCGGAGGCCGTGGACGCGTTCCTCGCCGAACGCGGCATCCGCTTCACCACCTGGGAGGGCTGGTACCGCCTGGACGCCGCCGAGAAGGCGCTGGGCGAGCCGCAGGGCCGTGAGCGCGTGAAGCTCGTGGAGCGCGAGGACATGCTGCGCGAGAGCGGCGCCTGACCTCCCGCCCCCAAGGGCCCACCGCCGAGCGCCCGTCGAGTCCGTTCCCCGGACCCGACGGGCGCTCGGCGCGTCCACGGCCGCCGGCGTGCTCACCCCGGAGGGTGAAGACGGCGGAGCGTTGTGTACGATCCGATCCTTCACCGGAACACCACATGACCTTCACGGAAGAGTCATGCAGGGGGGAACGATTTCATGCGCATACGCACCGCCGCCGTCGCGACCACCGCCGTCGCGGGCGCGCTGGCCGCTCTGACGGCCGTTCCGGCCCAGGCCGCCGAGTACACCTCCGCGCTGAAGGTGCGCGGCATCCAGTACGACGCGCCCGGCCGCGACTCCAACCGGTGCTCCGGGGGCAACACCCACCAGGAGTACCTGACGATCAGGAACTACTCGTCGTCGAAGACGGTCGACCTCAAGGGTTACCTCGTCAAGGACACCGCCGGGAACAGGTTCGTCTTCACCGCCCATCACCGCCTCCAGCCCGGCGACCACGTGAAGCTGCGCGGCGGCAACGGCACCGACTCCGACAAGTACAACGTCGTCTACCGCGACAACTGCAACTTCATGTGGAACAACGACAAGGACACCGTCTACCTCGTCAAGCCGACGGGCAGCCGGGCCGACGCCCACGCGTACACCGCGCGCGGCTCCGACCGGGACGGCAACGGGTACGTGTCGTTCCACAAGTGATCCGGCGCCCGGCGGTCAGTCCGGGAGGGCCAGACGGTCCGTCTCCCCGGGGTGGAGGCGGACCGTGCGGTCCGGGAGGTGGACCTCGATCGGGGAGCGGCCGGAGGAGGGCACGGCGATCTCCAGCAGGCCGTGTTCCAGCCGCAGCCGGACGCCCCAGTGGCCGTGGTAGCGCAGGGTGAAGCCGTAGGAGGAGAGTTCGGGCAGGGGCACCGGGTCGAGCCACAGGGCCCCGCCCCGGGTCTCCAGACCGGTCAGTCCGCGCTGGACCAGGTCGAGGGTGCCGGCCATGGCACCGAGGTGGATGCCCTCCCCGGTGGTGCCGCCCTGGATGTCGGCGATGTCCGCCTGGAGGGCCTCCTGGCAGAACTTCCAGGCGTCCGCGCGTCTGGCGCGGGCCAGCACCCAGCCGTGGACCAGGCCGCTGAGGGTGGAGCCGTGGCTGGTGCGGTGCAGGTAGTGGTCGACCGTGCGCCGCCAGGTCCGTTCGTCCAGGATCGTCCCCAGCCTGCGGAAGATCCCCCGGAGTTCGGCGGGCGAGAAGAGGTAGCCCAGCATCAGGACGTCCGCCTGCTTGGACGCCTGGTACCGGTTGACGGTGTCGCCCTCGGCCTCCAGCAGCCGGTCCAGGCGCCGGATGTCGCCGTAGCGGCGCCGGTAGCCCCGCCAGTCGAGCTCGGCGAGTTCCCCGTAGCCCTCGAACTGGCTGATGACGCCGTGGTGGAGGGGGACGTGGAGGGTGCGGGAGACCTCCTCCCACTTCTCCAGTTCCCTCGCGTCCAGTCCGGTCCGCTCGGCGAGTTCACGGCGGCGCGGCTCGGGCAGGCCGCGCAGCACGTCCAGGGTGCGGGCGAGCACCCAGGCGGCCGTGACATTCGTGTACGCGTTGTCGTCGAGGCCCGGTTCGGCGGCGTCCGGGTAGGCGTCGTGGTACTCGTCGGGACCGACCACTCCCTTGATGCGGTAGCGGCCCAGCCGGTCGTCGAAGGTGGCGGAGTCCGCCCAGAAGCGGGAGATGTTCAGCAGCATCTCGGCGCCCTTGGTGTGCAGGAACTCCTGGTCGCCGCTGGCCTCGCAGTACTGCCAGACGTTGTACGCGATCGCCGACCCCACGTGGTGCTGGAGGCGGGAGTGGTCGGGCAGCCAGCGGCCGGAGCGGGGGTTGAGGTGCAGCTGCTGGGTCTCCTCCCGGCCGTCGCTGCCGCTCTGCCAGGGGTACATCGCGCCGTGCCGCCCGGCGTCCCGGGCGGCGGTGCGGGCGCGCTCCAGGCGCCGGTGACGGTGGTGCAGCAGCGCGCGGGAGATCTCGGGGAAGTGCAGGTTGAGGTACGGCAGGACGAACAGCTCGTCCCAGAAGACGTGCCCCCGGTAGGCCTCGCCGTGCAGTCCCCGCGCGGGGACCCCCACGTCCAGTTCCGCGGTGTGCGGGGAGAGGGTCTGCAGGACGTGGAAGAGGTGCAGCCGCAGGATGCGGCCCGCCTCGCCGGGTACGTCCAGTTCGGCCCGGCGCCACAGCTGGGCCCAGGCCGTCAGGTGCGGCGGGAGCAGTTCGTCGAAGCCGCCCGCCCGGGCCACCCGGTCGACGGCCGCGTGCAGCGGGTCGCTGATCGCGGGATCGTGGGAGGTGTGCAGGGCGACGATCTTGTCGACGGTGACGGTGTCCCCGGCGGCCAGGTCCAGCCGGGTGCTCTGCAGGGCGCGCGGGCGGTCGTGCCGGTTCGTGACGGGCGCGGGTGCCGTCAGCCGGGCGGCGAGCGCGATCCGGATGTCCGAGGTGCGGGTGCGGCAGCGCAGCCACACCGTGTCCGCGGCGGCCGTGCCGGTGAGCACGTGGGTCAGATGACGGCCGTCCAGCTGCCGGTAGCGCGGCACCCCGGCGTTGGTGACGTCGCCGTCGAGCGCCGCCTCGGTCTCCAGGGCGCCGGAGAAGCCCTCGGCGGTGAACTCCGTGCGCAGGCCCGCCAGGTGGGGGTCGGCCATGTGCACGAAGCGGTGCTGGCGCACCAGGAGCGTCCGTCCGGCACCGAGGCCGTACCGCGTCCTGCGCTCCAGGAGTCCGGAGGACAGGTGCAGGGTCTCGCCGTGGTCGAGCACGGGCGCGGTGTCGGGGGTGAGCCAGGGCTCGCCGGGGAGCCGGAAGCGCAGCGGCAGCCAGTTGGGCAGGTTGACCATGTCCTCGTTCTCGACGTGCCGTCCGGCGACCTCGGAGACGAGCCGGTTGTAGACGCCGGCCGCGTACGTGCCCGGGTAGTGCACCTCGTCCGCGGAACACTCCGGCAGCGCGCCCCGGGTGGCGAAGTATCCGTTGCCGAGGGTGCACAGCGACTCCCGCAGGCGCGCGTCGGCGGGATCGTAGCCCTCGTGCTCCCAGGTCCAGCCCGTCACTGCGACGCTCCTCCCGCCGACGGCCGCCGTGCGGCTCCGCGCCGCCGCGGTCCGTCCCGCGGGCGTCACCGGCGGTGAGACCCCGCCGGTACCGCACGGACGGCCGCCGCGGCCGACCACCGGAGTACCCGTGGCGGGTGCCCGGCACACACGGACCGGCGGGAGCCGCCTACCGCTCCCCCACCGGCACGCGCCACAGCAGGGTGGTGCCCCGGCCGGCGGAGCTGGTGACGTCGAAGGTGCCGCCCAGCCGTTCCGCGCGTTCGGCCATGTTGCGCAGCCCGCTGCGGCGGCCCCCGTCCGGGACGCCCACGCCGTCGTCCGCGACCGTCAGCCGCACCTCGCGCCCGTCGGTCTCGAGCACCACCTCGGCGCGGTCGGCGCGGGCGTGCCGGGCGATGTTGGTCAGCGCCTCGGAGAGCACGGCCACCAGGTGGTCGGCGGCCTCCTTGGGGACGTGGGTGTCGATCAGGCCCTCCATCCGCACGCTCGGGGGGAAGCCCAGTACGGACGCGGCCTCACCGACCACCCGTACGACGCGGGCCCGCAGACCGGTTCCGCCCGCGCCCTCGTCGGCGGGCGAGCGCAGGCCGAAGATGGTCGACCGGATGATCTTGATGGTCTCGTCCAGGTCGTCCACGGCTCGCAGCACCCGCTCCGAGGCCTCCTTGTGCTCGATGAACCGGCCGGCGCTCTGCAGCGTCATGCCGGTGGCGAACAGCCGCTGGATCGCCAGGTCGTGCAGGTCGCGGGCGATCCGGTCGCGGTCCTCGAGCACGGCGATCTGCTCGGCGTCCTGGCGGTGTTCCGCCAGCTCCATCGCCACGGCCGCCTGGGCGGCGAACCCCCGCAGCGGTTCGATCTCCTTCTCCGTGAACGCGTTGCGGCCCTCGGCCCGCACCAGCAGGACGATGCCGCGCACGCCCTCGCCCGACCCGATGGGCACGGCGACCGCCGGACCGAGGGCCGGGTACCGCTGGGGGCCCGGGAAGGTCCGGTCGTCGCGTGCGATGTCCGCGCTGACGACGGGAGCGGCACTGGTGAAGGCGCGGCCCAGCAGGCTGTCGTCGACGGGCACGACGAGCCCGCGGTGGGTGTCCGCGCCTTGTCCGATGGCCAGTTCCACGGTCAGTGAGTCGGTGTCGGCCATGGGCACCGCGACCGCCGCGAGGGCGGCCCCGGTGATCTCCCGGGCGCGTTCGGCGATGAGCGCGAGCGCCGCGCCGCGTTCGCTGCCGGACATCAGTCCGTGGGTGATCTCGGCGTTGGCCCGCAGCCAGCGTTCGCGCAGCCGGGACTCCTCGTACAGGCGGGCGTTGTCGATGGCGACGCCGGCGGCGACCGCGAGGGTGGACAGGACCGACTCGTCCTCCTCGTCGAAGTGCGCCCCGCCCCGCTTCTCGGTCAGGTACAGGTTGCCGAAGACCTGGTCGCGGACCCGGATGGGGACTCCGAGGAAGGTGTTCATCGGCGGGTGGTGGGGCGGGAACCCGTACGAGGCGGGGTGGTCGGAGAGTTTCGGCACCCGCAGCGGCTCGGGGTGGCGGATCAGTTCGCCGAGGATGCCGTGGCCCTCGGGGTAGTGGCCGATGCGGGCGATCTCCTCCTCGCTGACCCCGACGGTGTGGAAGGCGGACAGCCGCTTGCCGTCCGAGCCGATCACGCCCAGTGCGGCGTACTCCGCGTCCACCAGCGCCGCCGCGGCCTCGACGATGCTGTGCAGCACCTGCTCCAGGTCGAGTTCCCGGCCGACCGAGAGGACGGCCTCCAGCAGGCTGTGCACCCGGTCGCGGGTGCCGCGGGCCGCGTCGATCCGCGCCTGGAGCTCCTCCAGCAGCTCGTCGAGCCTCAGCTGCGGTAGCCGTACGCGGGCGTCCCCGTCGCGCTCGGAGCCTGCCACCCGTGTGCCTCCCGTCCCTTCGTCCGACGCCGTCGCCCGGCGGCCACCCGGCCGGCACGCCGGTAACGGTCCAGTAAACGCGACGGTACGGCATGGGCCGGGCGGCCGGAGCGGCGGGGACCGCGGGCGGGCCGCCGCCCACCGTGCCGGGCGGGCCGGCCGGCCCTGTCCCGCGGCCGCCCTCCGGGGCCGGAGGTCCCCTTCCGGGGGGACGACGGTCCCGCATCGCCCCCGACGGCCCCGTTACCCCCGGAAACGGGCAGGGGGGATTGCTATACAGGTGCTGCCGCCGGTCCGGATCCGCGGTCCAACCCGCTTCCCCCGTCCCGCCTTTGGGAGACCTCATGCTGTCCGAAGAGTCCGCCGCAGTGCTGCGGGCCACCCTGCCCGCCGTGGCCGGGGCGCTCGACGAGATCACCACGCGCTTCTACGGCTCGATGTTCCGCGACCGACCCGAGCTGCTGGACGGCCTGTTCAACCGGGGCAACCAGGCCAGTGGCGCCCAGCGCCGGGCGCTCGCCGGGTCCATAGCCGGTTTCGCCCGGGCGCTGCTCGAGGACCCGGACACCCGCCCGGACGCCCTGCTGTCCCGGATCGCCCACAAGCACGTGGCGGTCGGGATCACCGACGACCAGTACACGATCGTGCACAAGTACCTGTTCGGCGCGATCGCCGAGGTGCTGGGCGACGCGGTGACGCCCGAGGTCGCCGCCGCCTGGGACGAGGTGTACTGGCTGATGGCCGGCGCCCTCATCGCGCGGGAGGCGCGCCTGTACCACGAGGCCGGTGTCGAGGCGGGCGACGTCTGGCGTCCGTGGACGGTGGTGGAGCGCCACGAGGAGACGGACGACGTGGTGTCGTTCCTGCTGCGCCCCGCCGACGGCGAGCCCGCCCCGCCGGCCCGGGCGGGCCAGTACGTCAGCGTGAAGGTGCTCATGCCCGACGGGGTGCACCAGCCGCGCCAGTACAGCCTGTCCTCGGACCCCGGGGACGATCTGCGCCGCATCACCGTCAAGCGGGTCGCGGGAGCGGACGGCGCGCCGGACGGCGAGGTCTCCCGCCTGCTGCACGAGCGGATCGGCACCGGGGACGAGCTGACGCTGTCCGTGCCCGCCGGGGACGTGGCGCTCGACGAGGCCGGCACCCCGCTGGTCCTGGTCTCGGCCGGCATCGGCTGCACCCCGATGCTGGGCATGCTCGCCCGGCTGGCCGCCACCGGCTCCACCCGGCGGGTGCTCGTCCTGCACGCCGACGGCTCGCCCGGCGAGCACGCCCTGCGCGCCGAGACCCGCGAGGCGGTGGACTCGCTGCCCGACGCGGAGGCGGTCTTCTGGTACGAGCGTCCCGGCCCCGAGGAGCCCGGCGCCCGCAGTGGTCTGATGGACCTCTCGGGGGTCGGCGTGCCGGCGGACGCGACGGTGTACCTGTGCGGCCCGCTGCCGTTCATGCGTGCCGTGCGCGGCGGGCTGCTCGACGCCGGGGTGCCCGCCCGCTCCATCCGCTACGAGGTCTTCGGCCCCGATCTGTGGCTGCCCGGGGCGGCCTGACCGTCCGGGCCCTTCGCGCCGCCGCGGCGCGAAGGGCCCGCGGGCCGGGTCAGACCTCGAGCTCGGTCTCGATGCGCCGCAGCTGGTGCCGTGCCATCGCCAGGTTGGCCCGGCCCGCGTCGAGCACCAGGTACAGGAAGAGGCCGTTCCCGCCCCGCCCCTTGAGCAGGCGGATCAGGTGGTACTGGTTGCTCAGGGTGATCAGGATGTCCTCGATCTCCTCGTTCAGGCCCAGGTGCTCCATGGTGCGCAGCTTGGACCGTACGACATCGGTGTTGCCGGCGGCGGCGACCTCCAGGTTGAAGTCCTTGCTGCCGCCCAGCGTGCCGAGGGCCATGCCGCTGGTGTAGTCGACGAGCGCGGCGGCCGTCGCGCCGTCGATGGAGCTGAGGCATTCCTTGAGCGAGGTCTCGGTGTTGGCCATGGGACGTGTCCTTTCGGTCGTGACGGGTGGTTCGGGCCGGGGCGCCGGGTCGTACGGGGCGTCCGGCCGGAGGGGAAAGCCGGGAGTCAGCCGCCGGGCTGGGGCCGGGGCCGGTGTGCGGGCCGCTGCGGGGTCCGCACCGGGAGGGTGCCGATGGGCCGGTCCGGGTTCTGGGACGGCGCGGGGGTGTCCCGGAGCGCGAGCCGGTCGGCGTGCCGCCCTCCCCCCGGGCCGATGCGGGTGTCCACCAGTTCCGCGATCCGGGCGCCGCCGCGCCGTCCCTCCAGGTGCAGCCGGCCCACGTTGACCCGGTCGTCGGCGAGGAGGGTGAGGACGGCGGTGGTGCCGGCCGCGTAGGTGGCGATGTAGCCCTGGCTGCCGCGCACCAGGAGCTCACGGAACTCGCCGCGGGCGGCGGCGTCCGCCATGCGGTACGCGACGCCGAGCGCGGCGGCGGTGAGCGCGGCCAGCCCTTCCGGTTCGGTGTCGGGGGCGTCGTGGGCGAGGACGAGTCCGTCGACGGTGGCCGCGAGGGAGCCCGTCAGCTTGGGTATGCGGGTGCGGAGCCGACGCAGTTCGTCCAGCACGTCGGTCTCGACGGCCATGAGCAGTCTCCTTTCGGCACGCTGTCGGCGCGCGCGGATCACAGTGCCTCCAGGGCGTCCAGGAGCCGTCTCAGCAGCGCTGTGTCGGGCTCGTCCCACGCCGCGCCGCCCTCGTCGGGGACGGCGTGGACGACCGTGGCGGGCGGGGGTGGCGCGGGGGTGACCAGTCCGCCGGCGGCCAGGCGGCGCAGTTCGACGAGGGTGTGGAAGGCACGGTGGGCGAGGTCCGCGGCGATCTGTGCGGCGGTGCGGGCGCCGTCGACCTGTGCGAGGACGCGGGCGCGGCGCGGCGGCAGTCCGGCGGGCGGGGCGTCGGGCACGCGGGTGAGCGGGGCGGTGTCGACGGCCGGGTCGGGCCAGATGCGGTGCAGCAGGTCGCGGCGGCGTCGTGACTCGTCGAGCACGGTCGTCACCGGAACGGGGTGGACCTCGCCGAGCCAGTGCGCGGCTCCGGGGCGGAAGCGGAGCGTGGCGCCGTCGTGGGCGAGCGCGAAGTACGCCGCGTCGAACAGGGCGCCCAGGTGGCACAGTTCCAGCGCCCCGGCGGTGAGACGCCCGCTGTCCACCAGCTGGCGGCCGACGCGGTGCACCGCCCCCGCCCGTTCGACGGCGTCCCACCAGCCGGCCGGGGCGACGGCGCCGCTGCGGGTGAGCAGGTCGCCGAGGTCGGGGCTGTGGGCGGACTCCACGTGGACGACGCGTCCGGCCGAGAGGTAGAAGATCCCGGACTCCGTGGAGAGCGCGCCGGTGGCGCGGTCGGCCGCGAGGGTGCCGAGCAGTTCCGGCGCGGTGGTGCCGGTGCACGCCGTGGTCATCCGAGCACCAGCCGGTCCGCCATGTCGGCCAGCCGGATCCGGGCCAGGGCGAGGTTGCCCTCGGCGCGGTCGAGCCAGAGGTACAGGAACACCGTGCTGTCGAAGGCCGTGACGACGAAGCGCAGGAGGTGGTACGCGTCGGCGGTGGTCAGGATCAGGTCGTCGACGGGTGGTCCCCCGCCCGCCCCGACCCCGCCGCCGGCGGGCGCGAGGGTGCCGCTCTCCATGGCCAGGCGGGCGAGTTCGGCGGTCTCCGCGGCCGTGGCCTCCGCGTCCTCGCCGGGTGCCTCGCCCACCGCCCCCAGGGCGAGCCCGCTGATCCAGTCGACCACCAGGGCACCGCGCGCCCCCGGCAGTCGCATGGCTTCCAGCAGGCTCTCGTCGATTCCGGGCACGCCGGATCCCCCTTCTCGCACGGCTGTACCGCGAACGTGACGTCGACGCTACGGTGTGTGCTCGACCGTGGTGAGGGCTTTGGCTTTTTCCGGTGGAATATGCGACAGAGGTGGTGCGCCGCTGGTAGGGTCCGGGCTTTTGCCGCCGGACCACCGCCGGGGCAGGGTGCGGGCGGGGCCGGCCCCGGTGCGGATGGCGGGCCGGCCCCGCCCGCGGGACCCATGCTGGTACCGGCCCCGCCTCCGGGACCACGGGTGAACCGCTGTCACCACGTGCGCGCCGCGCACACCCCGCGCGCGACACGCCGACCGGCGGAACCCCGGCTCACCCCTCCGTCCGGCCACGACGATACTGGCAGGAGCACGTGCCCCCGCTCACGACTGGACCCATGCCGACCTCCTCCTCAGCCCGCCCCACCGTCCCTCCCACCGTCTGGCTGGCCCGCGGCCGCCACGCCGGTCCCACGCCCGACACGGCGATCCGGCACACCCTGCACTGGCTCAAGGCCGGCCAGGACATCGACGACTTCCTGGAACTCCCCGCACCGGACACCGCCCCCGACCTGGTGTTCGAAGCCCGGACGCGCGTCGCGGGCGGGGTCACCGTGCGCGCCCGGCTGCGCCTCGCGCCCGACACGGACGCGGGCCGGGACTGGATCCTGGTCGCCGAGGCCGAGCAGCCCTGGGACCCCTCCTGGCCGTCCCCGGCCGCCATGTTCTGGCCGTCGGAGCCGGACCCGAAGTGGAACGCCGACCCGGTGACGGGCGTGCGGCCGGGCGTGATCAATCCGCTGCCCGAGGACGACAAGGACGTACGACGGCTGCTGCGCGCCTGCGCGCGCGACCCGTGGCACGTCCATGTGGTCGTCCACGAGGCGATGACCACGGACGAGCGCGGCCGGGTGCCGCTCGCGCGCTGGCTGCCGCCGGGGCTGCGGGACCGGGTGGTGGAGCACCGGGCCGTGCCCCAGCAGTCGCGGGTGGCGAACTGGGCGCTGCGGGAGTTCGGTGTGGAGGTTCCGCGCGGGGGCGCGGTGGTGCTGCCCGGCGCTTTGGCGCCCGAGGGCTACGACGCCGACGCCTTCGCCGTGCGCGCGGTGTTCCTGGACGGCACGGAACCGGTCGACCTGGTGGAGGCCGTGACCCGGTACGACGCGCTGCCGCGCGTGCTGCCGGAGGAGGCGGAGGACGCGCTGACGGCGCTGCGGGAGGAGTGGCGCCTGCTGACGACGGAGGAGGAACTCGTCCGGGAGCGGGCGCTGGTGGCGATGTACGCCGAGGCGCTGGAGGCGATGACGAAGTCCCGGGACCTCTACCGTGAGGCCGCGGAACGCGCCCACGAGGCGCTGGCCGCGTACCAGGAGTCGGCCGGGCCCCGGGGCACCGGGCAGCCGCCCGCGCCCCGGACCCCCGCGTCCTCCCCCCTCCAGCACCTGACGCGCACCCTGGAACGCCTCAAGACCGGCAGCCGAACCCGCCGCCCCGCCCCCGAGGACCCGGAACACGGACCGACCGCGTCCGGTCTCTAGGGAGCACATACGGCGGCTCCCGCGCGGGCGGCTCCCGGCGCGGCGACGGTGACGGTGACGGCGGGCATCGCGGCGGACCGGAACGTGACGGTCTGGCGCATGGCTCATCGCTCCCTCGGCGAGTCCTGGGTGAACGAGCGTCAGAATGCGGGCCGCGCAGGTCCGTTGGGGGCGTGAGGAACCAGTGGCCGTACCGCCGTCCGGGCGTGGGTCTTCTCGCCGTGCCGTTCACCGGCCCCGAGTCTCGTGTGCCGGTCCGGCACGTGGTCGGCAGGACGCCCCGGTGGCGTGCGGCGCCTCGGTCACGGCGTGCGCGCGAGGAAGGTGCCGGAGGGAAAGTGGTCGTGATCGGTTCCGCGGGAAGGAGGCCCCTGACCGTTTCCGGCGCCCCCGGCACTCGGTCGAGCCATCGGGACGACCTGCGACGAGCCGGCGTTTCGCGCGGATTTCGCGGGGCATAGGACGCGTGCGCGCATGGCCGGTCCCGGCCGTCATACCGGCACCGCGAGCGGGAATCCGCTCAGTGCAGGCCGTGTCGCGGCTAGGCCGCGGCATGTCACGGGAGGAGGACGGCCCGTTGGAGACGACCACCGTGGCCCTCGTCGTCGCGGTCCTCGCGGCCGCGGCGCTGGCCGGCGCCGTCGCCGTTCTGGCCCGACTGGTGCGTACGCGGCGTGAGTTGCGTCACGCGGGTCTGCCCACGGGGCCCCGCCGGGTGTTCTGGGGCGCGGTCCTCTACCTGGTGCTGCCGGTCGATCTGCTGCCCGATCCGTTCTATTTGGACGACATCGGCGTGCTCCTGATCACTCTGCGCATCATGCGTGGTTACTCCGGCGCGCGGGCTCCCGGAGCGCCCCTCCGGCGGGACGCCCGGCAACCCGCCGATGATTACGCTCCGTAAGGAAACCAACCATCCGTTCGATTCGTATAAGTCTCTGGAAGCCATGAGAAGTCGGCGGACCAAGTGGCGGCGCACCGTGGGCCGTCGCCTGCTCGACGCGGCACCGACGAGGGAGAGACGATGCAACCGTTCGCGCTCAACTACGCACGTCCGGCGGTGGAGTTGGCCGTTGCCACTCCGTACGCGTACGACCCCGGAATGCAGTTGAACGTACTCGGCGACGGGAGGATCGCGGCCTGTGACCACGCGCTGCTGCGCGAGGCGGGGACGACGACGTCCACCGCGGGTTCCAAGACCCACTTCGACGACTGAACGCGGACCGTGAACCATGACCGTGCTGATCCTCACCTGTGAGGAGGATGTGACCGCCGACATGGTGGTCGTCCATCTGAACGGCTCCGGTGTGCCGGTGGTGCGCCTCGATCCCGCCGACCTCACGGACGGCGTCTCGCTGTCCGGCGAGTACGTCCACGGCCGCTTCCGCGGTCATCTGTCCGCCGGCGGGAGGCTGGTGAGCGTCGGCGGGCTGCGGTCCGTGTGGGTGCGCCGGCCCGGCACGCCGGCCGGGCGCGCGCCGCAGCCGTCCGCGTGGCTGACCGAGGAGGCCTCGCAGGCGCTCTACGGCATGCTGCGCGGCTGCGACGCACGCTGGATGAACCATCCGGACGCGGCCCGGCGGGCCCGCCACAAGCCGTGGCAGCTGCGGCTGGCCCAGCGCTGCGGCCTGCCCGTGCCGGCCACGCTGATCACCACGTTCCCGCGCGCCGCGCGGGAGTTCGCGGAGCGCTTCCCGGACCTGGTGGTCAAGCCGGTGTCGGGGGCGCATCCGCAGGACCCGCCGCGGGCGGTGCCGACCAGCAGGGTGGCGCCGGACACGGACTTCTCCGCGGTCGCGTTCGGGCCGACGCTGCTGCAGCGGCGGATCGCCAAGCGCGCCGACATCCGGCTCACCGCGGTGGGCGGGCGGTTGCTGGCGGCCCGCAAGGCCACGCGGCCGGACGCGGATCCGCAGGAGGTGGACGTGCGTTTCGCCGCTCCCGGGTCACCCTGGGAGCCGGTCGAGGTCCCGGCGCGCACCGCCGACGCCGTACGCGCGTATCTGCGCCGGTCCGAACTGGCGTACGGCGCTTTCGACTTCGCCGAGGACGCCGACGGGACCTGGTGGTTCCTGGAGTGCAACCAGTCGGGGCAGTTCGGGTTCGTGGAGGTGGAGACGGGGCAGCCGATCGCCCGGACCATCGCCGAGTGGCTGTCCCGTCCCGCCCCCGACGAACCCGTCGAGTTCGACGAGGCGGGCAGCACGGTGCGGTGAGGGGACCGTCACCGCGCGGGGCTCAGTGCGACCGCGGCCCCGGCAGCAGGGCGGTGCGCTGCCATCCGTTGCCCGGGGCGTGCGGCCGATCGAGGCCGGGGGCGTGACCGGGGGACCGCAGGGGCCGCATGACCAGCTCCAGCTCCCTGCTCACGCGTTCGGCCTCGCGGCGTACCTGTGCGGGCACGTCGCCGCACTCCGCGATGAGTCGGTCGTAGATGGGGGAATCCTGGAACACCCGTCAACGTGCCTTTCTGCTCGTCGGCCCCGATGCGGGACGCGAGTGCAGAGTCTAGGCGGCCGACCACCCCGACGGGGGAATTCCCCGGCACAACGGAATACGGAACGGACATTTCTAAAGTAAGGCACAGGTAGGGCATATAGGACGGCCCTGATGGTCAGGCGCCCGTCGTCGAGCCGGGGCGGACGATCATCAGGACGGTGACGGTCGCCCACAGCAGGTTGAACACCCCGGTGAACATGGCGAGTTGCACCGTGCTCCGTCGGTCGACGGGCCGATTATCGCTCAAGTGTTCGACGATGTCGTCCTGTCGGGGCAGGACGAAGGCGAGCAGGACTCCGGCGGCGGCCGCGGTGAGGCCGATCGAGGTGACGAGCCAGCCGTCGTCCAGGACGCCCATCGCCAGGCCGGTGGCGAGGCCGAGGACGGGCACCGCGATCCCCAGGCGGGCGTAGACCCGGCAGATGCGGTGCAGCAGCGTGACGGTGGTCACGTCCGCCGCGACGGGTCCGTCGGACCCCGCCGGGACGGCGCGGCGCGCGGCCGGCGGAAACATGCTGGCCGCGACGGTGACGGGACCGACGGCGACGATGGCGGCCAGGACGTGGAGGGACAGCAGGAGCTTGGTCACCGGGACTCTTTCCATGTGTGATCGGCGGTGCCGGGCTCACGTTAGGAGCCCGGCGGGTGATCACCCAGGGGCTGGAACGACAGGTTCCAACGGATTCCCGCCAACACCTTCCACCACGGCACATGCGCGTCACCGCCTCGACGCCCCGGTTCCGGCGGGTGGCGGGAATCCGCCTATCGTGGCGGTCATGCACTCCGTGGTGGTTCTGGTTCTCGATGGGGTGGTGCCGTTCGACATGGCGGCGCCCCTGCAGGTCTTCGACTGGACGCGGCTGCCCGACGGTCGCCGTCCCTACCGGGTCCGGCTGTGCGCCGAGCGGCCGGAGGTGCTCGCGGACGGCGGTTTCACCCTGCGCGTCGAGCGCGGGCTCCGGGCGCTGGCGGACGCCGACACCGTCATCGTCCCGGGCCGCGCCGAGGGCGCGCCCCCGCCCTCGCCCGCCGTGCTCGCGGCGCTGCGCGAGGCGGCCGCGGCGGGCACCCGGATCGCCTCGGTGTGCGTGGGCGCGTTCGTGCTGGCGGAGGCCGGGCTGCTGGACGGTCTGCGCGCCACCACGCACTGGGTGGCCGCCGGACGGCTCGCCCGGGCCTTCCCGGACGTCGACGTGCAGCCGGACGTGCTCTACGTCGACAACGGGCAGATCCTCACCTCGGCCGGCGCCGCCGCCGCGCTGGACATGTGCCTGCACATGATCCGCCGGGACCTGGGCTCGGCCGTGGCCGCGAACGCCGCCCGGATGTCGGTGATGCCGCTGGAACGGGAGGGCGGCCAGGCCCAGTTCATCGTGCACGAGCACCCGCCCGTGCCTCGCGGGTCGGATCTGGAACCGCTGCTGGAATGGGTCGAGGACAACCTGGCGCACGAGGTCACCCTCAAGGCGATGGCGGCGCGCGCCGGCATGAGCGAACGCACCTTCAGCCGCCGGTTCCGCGAGCAGACGGGCACCACTCCGTTGCAGTGGCTGCTGCGGGCGCGGGTGCGGCGGGCCCAGTACCTGCTCGAGAACAGCGACCAGACGGTCGAACGGATCGCCCGGCAGGCCGGGTTCGGTTCCCCCACGGCGTTCCGCGAGCGGTTCCGCAAGGTGGTGGGCACCACCCCGTACGCCTACCGCTCCACGTTCAACGGACGGCGCGCCGCCATCGCCGGCGGCGGGTGACCGGGTGAGCGGCCCGCCGGCTCAGACGGCCAGAGGCAGACCGCGCTCCCCGCCCGCCTCCCGGGTCCGGCCGGCCGCGGGCCGCGCCCGGTCGAGGAGGGCGTCCGCCAGGGCGATGGCGTCCTGGACGCCGGACGTCCCCATCATCGCGCAGAGCGTGTGGCTGATGTCCTCC
This sequence comes from Streptomyces sp. NPDC018964, assembly GCF_044390325.1. NCBI lineage: Bacteria > Bacillati > Actinomycetota > Actinomycetes > Kitasatosporales > Streptomycetaceae > Streptomyces > Streptomyces sp. NPDC018964. Next base: position 209,943 of record NZ_JBIRYZ010000009.1, on the reverse strand, counting down.
AGTTCACGCGCCGCCGCCGGCGAATGCCGTTCCGCCTGAGCTATCCGCAGCGTCGCATACCGCGTCAGCAGCCGTCTGACGGCCTTCGGGTCCGGTACGAGCACGAAGCACCCCTTTCTGGTTTTCGCTGCGTATGCCCACACCAGACGGAAGCACTCACCCCACATGCTCGACTGACCGCGATTGACCGAAAACCGTCGTATCCCGACCAGTGGTCACGCCACCTGACCGCTGTGCAGCGCCGTGTACGCCCCTCCCCTGCGCAGCAGTTCCTCGTGGGTGCCGATCTCCTGGATCCGGCCGTCCGCCATCACCACGATCCGGTCGGCGCCGCGCACGGTGGAGAGGCGGTGCGCCACGACGAAGGTGGTGCGTCCGCGCAGCAGCCGGGCGAGGGCCTCCTGCACCAGCGCCTCCGAGCGGGTGTCGAGGGCCGAGGTCGCCTCGTCCAGGACCAGCACCTTGGGGTCCCGGATCAGCGCGCGGGCGATGGCGAGCCGCTGGCGCTGCCCGCCGGAGAGCCGGGCGCCGCGCTCCCCGACGAGGGTGTCGAGGCCCTGGGGCAGCCGGTCGACGAACTCCAGCGCGTTGGCGTCGCGCAGCGCTGCCCGGACCGTCTCCTCGTCGGCGTCGTCCATGCCGTAGGCGACGTTCTCCCGGACGGTGCCGTCGAACAGGATCGACTCCTGGGGCACCACGGACAGGAAGCGCCGGTAGGTGCGCAGGTCGAGGCCGTTCATGTCGGTGCCGTCGAGCAGCAGCCGGCCGGAGGTCGGACGGATGAAACCGATGACCAGGTTGAGCACCGTGGACTTGCCCGCCCCGGAGGCGCCGACGAGCGCGATGGTCTCGCCCGGGGCGACGTCGAGGGTGAAGTCGCGCACGGCGGGGCGCCCGTCGCTCTCGTAGGCGTGACCGACGCCCTCGAAGGTGATCGCGCCGCGCAGCCCGTCGACCTCCGCCTTGCCCTCGTTGTCCTCCAGTTCGGGGGCCTGGAGGACCTCGCCGACCGAGCGGACGGACTCCAGCCCCTTGGTGATGACCGGGGCCAGACCCGCCAGCGTGGTCGTGGAGTTGGTGAGCGTGGTCAGGAAGGCGCTGAGCATCACGACGTCGCCGGCGGTGACGCCCCAGACGTCGTAGTACGAGATGAGGGCCGCGCCGGCCAGTACCAGCACGCCGACGACGTTGAGGACGACCCAGGCCAGCGAGCCGAACCGGCCGTTGACCAGGTCCAGCCGGTTCCCGGAGGTGAGCAGCCGGTTCAGGGTGCCGTTCATCCGGCGCAGCGCCTTGCCCTCCAGGCCGTGGGCGCGGGTGACGGGGATGAGCCGGGTCATCTCCGTGACCCGGGAGGACAGCGTCTCCACCTCGTGGCGGAAGTGCTCGTTGTGCGTGCGCAGTCTGGCCCGCAGCCGGGCGACGAGCAGGGCGGCGGCGGGCACGACGATCAGGAAGACGGAGAGGAACTCGGGGGTGCGGATCGCGATGATGACGAGTCCGCCGGTGAGGACGGTGAGCGCGCCGAGCCCGTTCTCCGCGGTCTGCTGCACCATCTGCTCGACGGTCTCCACGTCCCGGACGACCTTGGCCTGGAGCACGCCGGCGCTGACGCGGGAGTGGTAGCCGATGGAGAGCTGCTGCATGCGGGTGCACAGCGCGGAGCGCAGGGCGGTGCCCATGCGGCGGACGCTGCCGTACAGCAGGCGGACGTACAGCACGTGCAGCGGGTAGTTGACCAGCAGGATGAACATGATGACGCCGGTGCTGGTCCACAGCCGGGATATCGGCTGGTGCTGCACGACGGTGTCGATGATGGACGCGGTGATCAGCGGCAGCAGCCAGACCGGGCTGTGCTTGACCGTGAAGACGCCGACGGCGGCGGCGAGCCGGCCGCGGTCGGCGCGGAACAGATAGGCGAGGGTGCGGACCGGATGCTCGCCGCGGTAGCGGTGGTCGAGCGGTCTTTCCAGCGACGACGCCATGGGTGGTGGTCCTCCCCTGTGACTTTCTTCAGCAAGCGCTTTCTACACCCGCGTGCCAGGAGTACACCAGGGCACGCGGATGCCCGCCCGCGGCGTCCGGCGCCTGGGACGGGCGGGTGCGGACTCAGACGGCGTCCAGCTCCGCGATCTCCTCGGCCGTCAGGACGAGGTCGGCGGCGCCCGCCGAGTCACGGACCGACTCGGGCCGGCTCGCCCCCGGAATGGGGACGACGACCGGCGACCTGGCGAGCATCCACGCCAGGCACACCTGGTACGCGCTCACCCCGCGCGCCCGGGCGACCCGTGCGAACGGGGCGTGGGCAGAGGCGAGTTCACCGGCCCGGGCGATGCCGCCGAAGGGGCTGTAGGGGAGGAACGCGATGCCGAGCTCGTCGCACAGGCGCAGCTCCGGCTCGCTGGAGCGGAACTCCGGGGAGAACTTGTTCTGTACGGAGACCAGCCGGCCGCCGAGGATCTCGCGGGCCTGCCGGATCTGCTCCGGGTCGGTGTTGGAGATGCCGGCCATGCGGATCTTCCCCTCGTCCAGCAGCTCGCGCAGCGCGCCGACGGACTCGGCGTAGGGGACGCGGGGGTCGGGCCGGTGGAACTGGTAGAGCCCGATGGCCTCCACGCCGAGCCGGCGCAGGGACGCCTCGCACGCCCGCTTCAGGTGTCCGGGGCTGCCGTCCTGGGTCCAGCTGCCGTCGCCGGGGCGCAGATGACCGCCCTTGGTGGCGACCAGGACGTCACCGCCCCGGTCGTGGGAGGCGAGGGCCTTGGCGATCAGGGTCTCGTTGTGGCCGGCCTCGCCGGCGCGCAGGTGGTAGGAGTCCGCGGTGTCGATCAGGGTGACACCGGCGTCCAGCGCGGCGTGCAGGGTGGCCAGGGAGCGGGCCTCGTCCGGGCGCCCCTCGATCGACATGGGCATGGCGCCCAGGCCGATGGCGCCGACCTCGACATCACCGATACGGCGGGTGTGCATGTGACCTCTTCCGGCTGTCGTCTCACGGTCTCGGAAAGCGCGTACCAGCCTGGTCCCCGCACGGCCCGAAATCCAATAGAAGAAAGCGAACGCATTCAGCGGACGGGGCACTGAATCAGGGCCCCGCCCGTGGCACCGCCGCCGCGCGGACGCCGGCCTCCGGCGTTACGCTGCGGGCGGCTGCCCCTGTGCGGACGTTCCGGGAGGTGATCATGGCCTCGCTCCTCAACCCGTACCTCAGCTTCGACGGGAACGCGCGGCAGGCGCTGGAGTTCTACAAGGAGGTCTTCGGCGGCGAGCTGCGGCTCAACACGTACGGCGACTTCGGCCGGCCCGGATCCGACAACGCCGACAAGATCATGCACGGCATGCTGGCGAGCACGGCCGGCTTCGTCCTCATGGGCGCCGACATACCGCCGGGCATGGAACACGTCCCCGGGAACAACTTCGCCGTGAGCGTCAGCGGAGAGGACGAGACCGCGCTGCGCGGCTACTGGGAGAAGCTGTCCGACGGCGGCTCGGTGGCCGTACCCCTGGAGAAGCAGATGTGGGGGGACGTGTTCGGGATGTGCACGGACCGCTTCGGCGTCCCCTGGATGGTCAACATCAACCAGCCCGGGGACTGAACCCGGACGGCCTCCCGGTGAGCGGCCGTTGACAGGGCGTTCCGGCGGGGATCACCGTACTGACCGGAGCGCGCCGGCGGAGCGCGACAGGACACCGGCCGGGCGGCGGTCGCCGCACCGGGAGAGGCGGCGGCATGCGGATCGGACTGCTCGGCACCGGACCCTGGGCGCGGGCGGCCCACGCCCCCGCGCTGAGCGGCCACCCGGACCTCGACCTCGCCGGGGTGTGGGGCCGCCGGCCCGAGGCCGCCGAGGAGCTGGCCGCGCTGCACGGCACCCGGGCGTACGGCGACGTCGACGCGCTCCTCGCCGACGTGGACGCCGTCGCCGTCGCGCTGCCGCCTGCGGTGCAGGCGGAGCTGGCGGTGCGCGCGGCGCGGGCCGGGTGCCACCTGCTGCTCGACAAGCCGCTCGCGCCGACCGTCGCGCAGGGCCGCGCGGTGGTCGAGGCGGCCGAGGCGGCGGGGGTCGCGTCCGTGGTCTTCTTCACCACCCGCTTCCAGCCGGAACCGGAGGCGTGGATCGCCGAACAGGAGCGCGTGGGCGGCTGGTTCACCGGGCGCGCGCAGTGGCTCGGGGCGGTGTTCACCTCCGACGGCGATCCCTTCGCCGCCTCCGCGTGGCGGCGGGAGAAGGGCGCCCTGTGGGACGTCGGACCGCACGCCCTGTCCGTCCTGCTCCCGGTGCTCGGCGCACCGCGGCGGGTGACGGCGGCGGCGTACGGTCCCGGCGACACCGTCCACCTCGTCCTCGACCACGCGGGCGGCGCGTCGAGCAGCCTCACCCTGAGCCTGACCGCTCCCCCGGCCGCGGCCGGGGCCATGGTCGAGCTCCGGGGCACGGCGGGCGTCACCTCCCTCCCGGAGGCCTCCGAGGGCGCGGTCCCGGCACTCGCCCGGGCCGCGGACGCCCTCCTCACCGCGGCCGGTACCGGCACCCCCCATCCCTGCGACGCGGCGTTCGCGCTCCGGGTGACGGAGGTCCTGGCCGCGACGGAGGCGCGGCTGGACGGCGGGGCGCGCTGACGGCGGCCCCCTGCCGGACGGCTGCGCAACGGAGCGCTCCCGACGCGCTCCGTGGCTTTCGGCCCCGGCCGGCTTAAGCGGCCCTTAAAGACCGGTTAAGTGATCGTGGGGTCCTCGCCGGTTCCCTGTGTAACCGCAGGTCAGAGCGATTCCATGGACAAGTCGGACCATTGGCGGGGGCCTCGGCCGTCCCTACCATCGGTGGCGCGCGCCGCTCCCGACGTACCGCCTGAGAGCGCTCTCTCCAGGTCTCCTCCCCCACGTCGGCGGGCCGGCGCGGTCAGGAACCCGCACGAGCACCCTGGAGATCCCCCACATGAGCCCCCGTCACCAGCGCAACCTCGGCCGCCGCAAGGTCCTCTTCGCCCTCGGCGGAGCCGCCGTGGCCATCCCCGCGGCGGCGGCGATCGCCCCGTACGCCCTCGCGGACCAGTCCGGCGGGCAGAAGGCCGGTACGACGGCGGCGGGGGCCCTGCCGCTGACGATCGTCAACAACAGCGGTTCCTTCGACAACGCGAGCGTGCACCTCTACATCGTGGGCAACGTGGACGGCCGTCAGGTCCGGGTCACCCCGGAGGGCACCGTCGCCCCGGTCGCCGCCTCCGACAACGGCCCCGACGGCTTCACCGACTACGCGATCGACCTGGCCGGCAGCGGCGAGACCAAACTGTCCCTGCCGTACATGTCCGGCCGGATCTACGTCTCCCTCGGCGCGAAGCTCAAGTTCAAGGTCGTCACGGACGGCAACGGCAACGCGGCGCTGCAGTACCCGGCCGGCTGGGTCACCTCCGACCCCAACTACGGCGTGCTGCACGACTGCGCCGAGTTCACGTACAACTCCTCGGGCATGTTCTGCAACACGACCATGGTCGACATGTTCAGTGTGCCGATGGGCATCCGGCTCACCGGCGCCAAGGACCAGACGACGGGCACCGTCCGCGAGGGCGGGCGCGCGGCGGCGTTCGCCGCCGTCAAGCGGGTGGAGGCGTTCTCCCGGCTCGTCGTGGACGACACCCGGATCATCGCCCCCGGCCACGGTCTGGACGCCGGGCTGTTCGCCAAGGACTACTTCGCCCCGTACATCGACGAGGTGTGGAGCACCTACACCGGCCGGGACCTCAAGGTCACCACCAACGCCGGCACCTTCACCGGCCGGGTGCGCGGCGAGCGGTTCACCTTCGACGGGCCCGCCCAGGTCTCCTTCGGCAAGCCCTCCACGCGGGACGTCCTCTTCTGCGACGGCGCCCTCGCCGCCCCCAACGACGGCACGACCGGCCCGGTCGCCGCCGTGCTGGGCGCCGGCTTCAACCGCTCGACGCTGCTCAGCCACCCCGACCAGCCGACGGCCGACGCCTCGGTCTTCTACCGGACCGAGCTCACCAACCACTACTCCAAGGCGATCCACACGGCCACCGAGGACGGCAAGGCGTACGGCTTCGCCTTCGACGACGTGGCCGACTTCGCCTCGTACATCCAGGACACGGCGCCCACGGGCCTGCGGCTGACGCTCTCGCCCTTCTAGGCGGCTCGCGGAGCAGGTTTCCCGCGGGCCGGGGAAGGTACCCCGGCAGCCAGGAGGAGCGGCCCTTCACCGCGGTGCCGCGAGCGTTCCGGATGCACGGCGGGCTCCCGCGTTGAATGGTGGACATCGGACCCGATGACAGCACCGGGGCCGCTCCAGCGATCCGGACCCGAGGAGCCAGAAGATGTCGACGTCCCAGCCCGACGCGTCCCAGCCCGAAGCGTCCCGGCGGTCCGCGGACCGCGCCACCCCGGACAGCCTGCTCCATGCCCGCACCGGCACCGATGTGTCGGCGGAGGACATCGTCCTCGCCTCGGGCAAGGACCTCACCCCGCACAACCTCGAGTGGGCCAGGCGGAAGCTGGACCAGGAGGGGCCCGCCGCCCTGGACAAGATGCTGCCCTGAGCCCGCGCACACCCGTGCGCGGACAGCACGGCGCCGCCGGCCCGGTGCGCGAGCGCACCGGGCCGGCGGCGTGCCGGGGTCAGGTTCTGTCCCGGTCCTCCGGGAGCGCCGTCCCGTCCTCCACGACGTGCATCGCGGCCTCCTCCGCGCCGGCCGCCCCCGCGTCGACGCCGACGTCCTCGGCGACGGACTCCTTCGTGGTGTCCGTGCGGGCGCCCTCGTCCGGGGCGACCAGGCGTCCGGCGCGGCCGGTGCCCGCCTCCGGGTCGACCGGCTCGCCCTCGCCGCCGGGGAGGTCGCCCACCGCGTCCCCGACGGGCTCGGACGCCTCCGGCACCTCCTGGGCCAGCCGCTGGTCGAGGCTCTCCCCGTCGTGCTGCTCCGCGGCCGTGGTGCCGTACTTGGTCACGCCGAGCGGTTTCTCCGGCGGGGAGTAGCCCTCGTCGAGGGTGTCGTCGTAGGTCCGCTCGTCGAGGGCGTCCTGCATGTCGAGCGGTGCGGCGTCCTCCTGTTCCTCGTTGCTCCCGGTGGGCTGGTAGGCGTCGTCCCCCATCGGCTCGGTGCCCATGGTTTCCTCCCTGTCGTGCCGCGTCGGCGCGTTCGCCTCGGTGTCAGATCCGCGTTTCCCGTGACGCGATCTCTAACCTCGGTGCGTGTGATGACGGGGAGGGGCCCCGCAAGGGATCACAGGGGCGCGTTCGGGCCGTCCGGGCGGGAGCGACGCCGGTCGACCATGTCGAGGCTCAGCCGTCGGACCTCGGTCTCGCCGAGCCGTTCGTAGCCGTCCTCGGTGATGACGGACACGACCGGGAAGAGGCGGCGGGAGAGATCGGGGCCGCCGGTCGCCGAGTCGTCCTCGGCGGCGTCGTAGAGGGCCTCCAGGGCGGCCAGGGCGGCCTCCTCGCGGGACATGCCGGGCCGGTGGAGCTTTTTGAGGGCGCCCCTGGCGTACGGGGATCCGGAGCCCTCCGCGTGGAAGCCGTACTTCTCGTAGCGGCCGCCGGCGACGTCGTAGGAGAAGATCCGGCCCCGCCCTCCTGCGGGCGCGGTGGTGTCGTAGCCGGCGAGCAGCGGGACGACGGCGAGGCCCCGCGTGGCCTGGGCGAGGTTCTGGCGGAGCATGGCGGCGAGCCGGGTCGCCTTGGCGCCGAGGGTCATCGGGACGCCCTCGATCTTCTCGAAGTGGGCGAGTTCGACCTGGTAGAGCCGCACCATGTCGAGGGCGGTCCCCACCGAGCCGGCGATCGCGACGGCGGTGTGGTCGTCGGCGGGCAGTACCTTCTCCAGGTCGCGCTGGGCGATCAGGTTGCCCATGGTGGCCCTGCGGTCACCGGCGATCAGTACGCCGTCGGCGTAGGTGAGGGCGAGGATCGTGGTGCCGTGCGGGACCTCCGTGGCGCGGACCCCCTCGGGCAGGGTGCGGGTGCCGAGCAGTTCGGGGCGGTGGGCCGCCAGGAACTCGGTGAAGGACGAGCTGCCCGGGGTGAGGAACTCCTCCCCCAGCCGCCCTTCGTGATCGCTCCGCGTCATGCCGCCTCCCCCTCGTCGCCTCTTCGCGCACCGACAGTCGACTCCTACCTGTGCCGGACGCGCGGGAAACCCGTCGCCGTCAGCCGGAGCCGGGCGCCGGGGCGATACGGGCCTCGAGGTCGCCGATCCGGTGGACGGGCCAGGAGCGGGCGTACCCGGGGGGTGTGCCGCCGGGCCCGGTGAGGGCGGCGACCGGGACGCGGCCGGCGGTGCGCAGGATCTCGGCGGCCGTGGTGTTCTCGTTGTTCCCGGCGGTCGCGCCGGAGGAGCAGCCGGTGTAGTAGCCGATGGGGATCGCCTCGTGGCCGGTGATCAGACAGGGCGGGCGGACACCGAGCCGGTGCAGGTCACCGGCCGTGCGGGCCCAGTCCCGGCGGCTGTCGACGTTGCGGTCCGCGGTGTACACGAGGACGGTCAACTGCACCGTGAGGTGACCGGCCAGGCCGAGCGCGACCAGGATCCTGGCCGCCGGCCGCCACTTTCCGCGCGGTGCCGTGACCAGGTACCACAGCGCGTCGGCGACCGGGACCGCAAGCAGGGCGTAGGCGGGCTGGAGGAAGCGGGGCGCCGCGTACTCGATCATGAACAGGTAGGGCAGGGCGACGGTCGTGGCGCAGGCCAGCGGCACCACGGTCCGCAGGGCGCGGCGGGCCCGCACGGCGACGACCAGTCCGAGGACGGCGAGCAGCGGCAGGACGAACCACCACAGGGTGATCACCGGGTGGGGCATCGAGCCCGTGCACGGACGGCACAGGGCGCGCCCGCCCAGGCTGCGCAGCTGGTCGTCGACTGCGATGTCCAGGCCGAGGCCGCCCTGGATGCGGGAGGCCTCGGCGAGCCGCTCCCGCAGGCCGCCGAACGCGGTGTACGCCTCGACCACCCACGGCACCCCTCCCGCCAGCAGACCGCCGGTGAGGGCGAGCAGGGACCGCCCGTGCCGGCCGGCCAGGGCGAGGACGAGGAGCGGGAGCGTCGCCCAGACGGCGTCGGTGGGCCGCATCCAGGCCATGAGCGCGGCCCCCGCCACGACTCCCCACAGGGGGCCGCCGGACGAGGGGTCCGCACGGTGGCGCAGGAAGCAGCCGACGGCGGTCAGCGCGCCGACGGCGACCCAGTAGTTGGGCATGGCCTGGGGACCGTAGAAGAGCGTCACCCACAGGGAGGCGAAGAAGGCGCCGGCGGTGACCAGGACCCGGACGGGGAACAGGCCGCGCCAGGAGCGCAGGGCCAGGAAGAGGGCGAGGCCGGAGAGGAGGGCGAGGTAGACGCGCAGCAGCACGGTGGACTCGGACCAGGACGCGACCGGCGCCACCAGGAAGGAGACGCCCCGGGAGCGGGGTGCGCTGAAGAAGGCGGCCGGGTGGTGGGAGGTGACCTGGCTGACGTAGACGATCTCGTCCCAGCCCAGGCCCAGCACGGGGCGTACCAGGGCGAGTTGGGCGAGGGTGAAGACGACGGCGAGCACCGCGAGCGGACGGGTGCCGCCGCGCGGTGACGGGCCCTGTCCGGGCCGCCGCTCGCGCTTGCGTATGCCGGTGAGAAGGGCACCGGTGCCGTCGGTCATCGTCCGTCCCTCATTCCCGCGTGTCGTCGGGTCCCGGGTCCCGTGGACCCTGCGCGCTGGAGGACGGGTTCCGGGAAACCGGCGTTCCGGAGATCACCGACAACCTAACCCGCGTGCGGCGGGCCCGCAGGGCGGGATACGGCCGCCCTGCGGGCCCGTCGCCGGTCAGCGCGGGGACGGGACCCGGGGCAGGGACTGCCCGGGCGCCGGGCGGAGCCCGGACGGCGGGACGGGACACCCGGCGGGGGCACCCTCGCGCACGGTCAGGGTCGCCGCGCCGGCCGACGGGGCCGTCGGACAGCGCGAACACGGACTCGCTCCGGGCCGGGACGTCGAGGTCCAGGCCGCGTTCGCGCACGGTTCGACGGCGTACGCCCGCTGTGTGATCACGTGTCGCCCCCGAGTTCGGCGAGGTCCGTCACGACCCGGTCGGCGCCGTGCGCGTACAGTGCGTCGGCCTGGCCCACCCGGTCCACGCCGACGACGTATCCGAAGTGCCCGGCACGGCCCGCGTCCATGCCGGCCAGCGCGTCCTCGAACACGGCGGCCCGGGACGGCTCGACGCCGAGGTCCGCCGCGGCGGCGAGGAAGGTGTCGGGCTCCGGCTTCCCCGGCAGGCCGCGTTCGGCGGCGACCACGCCGTCGATCCGGACGTCGAAGAGGTCCTCGGCGCCGATCGACCGCAGGACGTCACGGCAGTTGGCGCTGGAGGAGACGATCGCGGTGCGCAGTCCGCGGGCGCGGACCGCGGCGAGGTAGCGCAGGGTGCCGTCGTAGGCCTCCACCCCGTCGGTGCGGATCCTCTCCAGCAGCAGTTCGTTCTTGCGGTTGCCCAGGCCGTGCACGGTGCGGGCGTCGGGCGGGTCGCCGGGGTCGCCGTCGGGGAGTCCGATGCCGCGGGAGGCGAGGAAGACGCGGACGCCGTCGGCGCGCGGGCGGCCGTCGACGTACTCGTCGTAGTCGGCGTCGGTGAAGGGCCGGAAGGCGTCGCCGTCCCGTTCGCGGAGGAAGGCGTCGAACATCTCCCTCCAGGCGGCCTTGTGGACGACGGCCGTCTTCGTGACGACGCCGTCGAGGTCGAAGAGGCAGGCGAGGATGTCATCGGGCAGACCTGGATCCGTCATGAGGACACCGTTCCCCCCCCACGCCGCAGGACCGTGAGTGGCGCGGGCCACATGGCGGCAGGACTCCGGCGTGCCGGGTGACACACTCTTCCGTGTGGCACCGACCTTCGACGACCTCCTCCGCCGTGCCCGTGCCCTCCCGCGGGGCGGCCGGCGCGCGATCCTCGGCATAGCGGGCAGCCCGGGCGCGGGAAAGTCCACGCTCGCCCGGGAGTTGGTGCGGGAGCTGAACGGCACCGGGGAGCCGTGGGCCACGCAGGTGCCGATGGACGGCTTCCATCTCGCCGACGCCGAACTGGACCGCCTCGGCCGCCGCGACCGCAAGGGCGCCCCGGACACCTTCGACGCCGCCGGGTACGCGGCGCTGCTGCGGCGGCTGCGCGAGGAGACGTACGACGACGTCGTGTACGCGCCCGGTTTCGAGCGGACGCTGGAGCAGCCGGTCGCGGGTGCGCTCCCGGTGCCGCCGTGCGTCCGGCTGGTGGTGACGGAGGGGAACTACCTGCTGCTGGACACCGGTGCCTGGTCCCGGGTGCGGCCGCACCTCGACGAGGTGTGGTTCTGCGACCTGGACGGGGAGGAGCGGGTGCGGCGGCTGGTGGCCCGGCACGAGGAGTTCGGCAAGAGCCACGAGGAGGCGGTGGCGTGGGTGCTGCGCACGGACGAGCGCAACGCCGCGCTGGTGGCCGCGACACGGGACCGGGCCGATCTCGTGGTGCCGGGGTCCGCCCTGCCGGGTGCGGGCGCCGGGGCGTAGGACGGGCGGGCGTCCGGTGCCCGGGGCCGTCCCGGTCCTCGGAACCGGCTGGACGTGATCCGGAGCGGTGCCGCAGGCTCTGGGACATGATCAGAGCAGCCACCGTGAACGACATTCCCGACATCCGTGCGATGATCCGCGAACTCGCCGCCTACGAGAAGGCCGCCGAGCAGGCACGCGCCACCGAGGAACAGTTGCGTCGGGCACTGTTCGGGGAGCACCCCGCCGCGTCCGTCCTGATCGCGGAGGAGGACGGCACCGGCGAGATCGCCGGGTTCGCGCTGTGGTTCCCGCGCTTCTCGACCTGGACCGGCACGCGCGGCCTCCATCTGGAGGACCTCTACGTCCGACCGCACGCCCGGGGTTCCGGACACGGCAAGGCGCTGCTCGCCGCCCTCGCGGCGATCTGCCGGGAGAACGGCTTCGAGCGCTTCGAGTGGATGGTGCTGGACTGGAACGAGCCGGCCATCGGGTTCTACAAGTCGCTCGGGGCGGAGCTGCTGGACGAGTGGACGGGGTGCCGGCTGACCGGCGCCCCGCTCGAGGAGCTCGCCGCGCACGCCCCGGCCGTCACGCACCGGGTGCCCTGACGCCCGACGGGACGGTGGCCCTCCGTCCGGCACGCGCCGGTACGGGGCCGGGCCCGGCGGCGTCGGTCACTTGCTCACGGCCCGCCGGCGGTGACGCGGGCGCCGCCCCTCCGGGCGGGCGGGGCGACCGCGGACCGGGGTGACCGGGGACCGGTGCCGGGGCTCCCCGCCTTCACGTCCGGCGGTACCCGGATGGCGCCGCCGTCCTCCCTCGCCGACGCTGGTTCCGTGACCGAGCCATCGCCGAGAGCCCGCGGTGCGCGTCTGGCCGCCCTTCTGACGGCCGCCGCGCTCGGCACGGGTGCCGTCCCGTACCCGCCTCGGCGGCCCCGGTCTCCGAGGCTCCCCCGTCCTCCGCGTCCCCGTCCGAACCGGCCGGTCCGCTGGACCGGGAGGAACTGCGCGCCGAGGTGGAGCTCACCCTCGAGGAGGCCGGGTACGTCGGCGTCTCGGTGGAGGTCCGCGACGGGCGCCACCGCGTGCGGGCGCGGGCCGGGGAGGCGGAGCCGGGGAGCGGCCGCCCCGTGCCGTACGGCGCCGCCCTGCGGGCCGCCAGTACGACTAAGGCGTTCGTCGCGACCGTGGTGCTGCAACTGGTCGCCGAGGGCCGGCTGTCGCTGGACGACACGGTGGAACGGTGGCTGCCCGGGGTCGTCACCGGCAACGGCAACGACGGCAGCCGCGTTACCGTCCGCCACCTGCTCCAGCACACCAGCGGCATCCACAGCCACACGAGCGTCCGCGACCTCTTCCCGGCGGGGTACTCCGCGCGCGGCTACTACGACAACCGCTTCCGGCACCACACCGCCGCGGAACCGGTGGCCGGGGCGATGCGGTGGCCGCCCCGCTTCGAGGCGGGCACCGGCACGCCTGCTCCAACACCGACTACGTGCTCGCCGGCATGGTCATCGAGCGGGTGACCGGCCGCACCTGGCGGCACGAGGTCCGCGACCGGATCATCCGGCCGCTCGCTCTCACGGGTACGTCCCTGTCGGCGGGCGATCCCCGTCCGCCCTCCCCGTACGTACACGGCTACCACACCTACGCCGAGGACGGCCGCCGCGTCGACACCACGGCCGCCGACGCCTCCGGCGCCCTGGTCACCACGCCGGAGGACGTCAACCGGTTCTTCACCGCGCTGATCGGCGGACGCCTGCCGGGGCCGGACGAGCCGGCCGAGATGCAACGGACCCGTGCCGTGCCCGACGAGCCGGGACGCGGCTGCGGTCCGGGCCTGGAACGGACTCCGCTGAGCTGCGGCGGCTTCTACCGGCACCACGGCGGCAACGCCCTGGGCCACGCCGGTGAGAACGGCGTCACGGCCGACGGCCGGCGCGCGGTGACCGTGTCCACGAACAGTTTCGACACCTTCGACGGCGAGCGCCAGGACCGGGTCGACGAAGCGATGCGGGACCTCATCGACCGGGCGCTGTGCGACGGCCGGCCGGGCCCGGCGCGCGGTCGGCCGGGCCCGGCCGAGGACTAGTCTCCCGCCCGCCGGAAGCCCGCGGCGCTCACGTGCGGCATGACGCTGCTCGCCACGCGGAAGCGGCCGTTGGGGACCTCGGAGGACCGGCTGACGTGCACGGCGAGCGGGCCCGCCCACTCGTAGCCGTGGCGCGCGGCGTGCCGGGCCAGCCGGTCGACGAGCGCCTGGCCCACACGGCCGCCGCGACGGGTGAGCTCCTCGTGCACGGGCCCGGCGAGCTCCACGTCGTAGGCGTTGGGGACCATCACCCGGCCCGCCCGGCACACCACGGCGTGGCTGTCGCACTCGCGCCGCAGGGCGTCGACGATTTCGGCCGGTTCCCGGCCGGACAGCCGCCTCCACAGCGCCTCCCACCGGTTCTCCAGGGCGTTCTCCAGCGCGCTCAGGGCGCTCATGCTTTCACCTGCTGTTGTGGTCGGGGGCGGGGAGCGGCGGGTTCGGTCTAGCGTTCCTGGAAGTCGTCGGGCTTGATCTCGGCCTCCTCCAGCGCCTCGCGCATCGTGCGGCCGGTGCCGCCCTGGTCGCGTGCCTCCTTGTCCTGCCGCTGTTCGACGACGTCGTCGGTGTCCCGGGTCTTCGGCCGGTTCTCCTCGGGGACGGTCATGTCCGGTGGCTCCTGGTGTGTCGGGGGTTTCCGCTTCGCTGTGCCGTCGGGTTCCCCCGGAAGGCACGGATATACCCGGTGGAGCGGTCCGTCGTGCTCCGGTGAGCGGCCTGGTCACCACGGTGGGTGGGCTATGTTGAACTCTCGTGGGAGACGAAGGAGGCGCACCGGTGCGATCGCCGCAGCAGGCACGCGCACAGGCATCCGCGATCACCTCGGGGAAGGCGGGCCGGGACCCGGAGGTGTCCCCGACGGCCCAGCTCCGCACGCTGTTCGACCGGCCCCGGCTCTCCCCCGGCCAGCGGCGCATCGCCCGGTACCTGATCGAGCACATCTCCGAGGCGGCGTTCCTGTCGATCACGGATCTCGCGGACCGGGCCGGGGTGAGCCAGCCCTCGGTGACCCGGTTCGCCTCGGCGGTCGGCTTCAGCGGTTACCCCGCGCTGCGGGAGAGGCTCCAGTCGATCACGCTCGGCACCCGCCCCGCGGGCCCCGCCGAGGAGGTCCGGGGCAACGAGTTGCAGGCGGCGGTGGACGCCGAGATCGAGAACCTGGAGAACCTGCGGCGGGACTTCGCCGACGCCGACCGGTTCATCGAGGTCGGCCGCCGGCTGGCCGCGTCCGCTCCGCTCACCGTGCTCGGGCTGCGCATCTCCGTCTCCCTGGCCGAGTACTTCGCCTACGCCGCCCGCCGTATCCACCCGGACGTCCGGCTCGTGACGCTGGGCGGCAGCGTCGCCTACGACGCGCTGCTGCAGTCGCGGGAAGCGGGCGGCACCTGGATGCTGGCGTTCTCCATGCCGCGGCACGCCCAGGAGACCCTGACCGCGGTGCGGGTCGCCCGCAGCGCCGGGCTGAAGGTCGCGCTGATCACCGATCTGGCACTGGGACCGATCGTGGACGAGGCCGACGTCACCTTCGCCACCGGCACCGGGTCCCGGCTGGTGTTCGACTCCTACGCCGCCCCGGTCGTGATGTGCGCGGCGCTGCTGCAGGCCATGACGGACGCGGATCCGGAGCGGACGCGGGCCCGGCTCGACGAGTACGAGCACGTCGCCGACGAGCACCAGTTCTTCCTCAGGGACTGACCTCCGGCGGGCGCGCCGTGCGAGGTACGTCCCCATCGAAGCACGCATGAATGTTTTCATACGTCTTGCAAACCAGATGGCATATATAAATACTGCTCACGGATCACAGCCCGGCCGCTCGGCACCGGGCGCCTGCACGAACACCCGAAGCCGTCGGCTCCTGCCCGCTCCGGCGGTCGGGGTGTTCGGCCGGGCATCCCCTGCCCGGCCACCCACGGCGGCTCCGGTCATCCCCTAGGCCGGGGCCGCCCCACTCCGTCGTCCGCCCGTGCGACGCCGTACACCCGGAAGCGATGATCATGCCCTCGACGACCATGCGACTCGGTCCCGACTGGCCCTGCCAGGTCAAGACCCCCGGCAGCTACGACTGGGAGCGCTCGGCCGCCAAGTGGCTGCGCGAGCTGGTGCCCGCGCGCTACGCGAGCTACCCGGCGTTCGTCCGGCACCCCGTCCTGCTGGCCCGGCACGCCCAGATCCAGGTCGAGCACGAGATCCGGGTGGCCCGCACCGCCCTGCAGACCGCCCGGGCCGACCTGCCCCGGGCAGGACTGCGCGAAGGGGTCATCGAGCACACGATCAAGCTCTACGCCGCCGAGGTCACACAGCTCCAGCACATCGCCCGCAGCGTACGGGCGGTCGCCCTGGCCCTGTCCGAGTCCGGCCGCTGACCGTGCCCCCCGGGCGCACGCGTCACGGCCCCTGGTCCGGGCCGCCCGCGGCTCCCGGGCGAACGGGCCGCTCAACGAACCGGGAAACGTGTGCGATGCTCGTCGCGTGATGAGGGAACCTGTTGTCCCGGCGGAGCCCGGAACCGCGCCCGACCTGGTGGAACTGGCCAGGGTCGTCGGCCGGCAGCGCGCCGAGATGGACCGGCTGCGCGAGCAGGCCGCGACATCGGCCGTCGTGGAACGGGCCAAGGGCGTGGTGATGGCGCTGGGCGGATGCTCCGCCGACACCGCCGGCGAGACCCTCCTCCAGCGTGCCAAGGCGGCCCGCCGCACCCTGCTGGAGGAGTGCTGGATCACCCTGGGGGAACTGGCGCCCGCCCGGTCCGGTGAGCCGTCCGCGCGGCCGGCCGAGGACACCGGGGACACGACGGCCGGCTTCCCCGAGGCCGACCCGCCGGCGACGCCCTCGCCCCCCGACGACGTCGCCGACGCCCTGGGCCGCCTCGCCCGGGTCCTCGTCCGCACCGACACCCCGCAGGAGCTGGCCCGGTGCCTGCTGGAACACCTCGGGCCGGACCTGGCCGCGGACTCGGTCATGATCTACGCCCGCCGGACCGACGGCAGCCTGGAACTGCTCGGGCACGCCGGGACCGGTGAACGGCTGGCCGCCCGGTGGAGCCGGGTGCCCCCCTTCGGCGGGGTGGCCGTACTGGACGCCCTCGATTCCGGTGAGCCCCTCTGGCTGGAGGACTTCGCCGAGGACAGCACCCGGTACCTGCTGATCGGTGACCCGCCCGAGCGGTGGCGCTCGCGCGCCTGGCTGCCGCTGCCCGGCGGGGAGGGCCCCGGGATCTGCGTCGGTGTGCTGCGCGGGCGCTCCGGCCCCTTCACCCCGCGCGACCGCGCCCATCTGCGCGGAGCGGTCCGGCTCTGCGCCGACCGGCTGCGCGCGTTCGCCGCCCCGTCCGAGCCCGTGGCCGGCCCCCTCCCGGGCTCCGTGCGGGCGCTCTTCGCGGCGCTGCCGGTCCCGGCGGTGCTGCTGACCCCGCTGCCCGGCCCGTCCGGCGGGACCGAGGACTTCCGGATCGACGCCATGACGGCGCAGGCGGCCGACGTCCTGGACGGCACCGGGGGCGATCCGGCCGGGCGGCGGCTGCGGGAGGTGCGGCCCGACCTGGTGGACACACCGATGTGGCGGGGCTGCCTGGACACCCTGGTCGGCGGGGGGACGTACGAGAGCGAGCCGTTCGCCCACCAGGAGGTCGTGGACGGCGTCACCGAGCCGGCCACATACTCCGTACGGGTGACCCGGTCGGCGGACGCCCTGGTCGTCACCTGGCTCCGGCACGCCTCCTCCGACCGGCAGGAGCAGCGGCTCGCCGACCTGCAGCGGCTGGGCAGCCTCGGCTGGGCCGACTGGAACCTGACCACGTCCGAGGCGTCCTGGTCGTCGCAGGTCTTCGCGATACTCGGCCGGGACCCGGCGGACGGGCCCGTCCGGCTCGTCGACCTCCCCGGACTCGCGGTGCCCGAGGACCGGTCCGCGCTGAGCGGTGCCGTCGACGCCCTGATACGTGAAGGGCTGCCGCTGGACGCCCCGTTCCGGGTCCGCGACGCGCGCGGGGTCCGGCATCTGCGGCTCGCCGCGGAGGCGGTGGCCGACCTGCGCGGCACGCCCGTCGAGGTGCACGGCTTCGTGCAGGACCTGACCGCGCGGCGGCGGGCCGAGCTCGCCCTGGTGGAGACCGAGCGGGCCATCGTCACCCAGCACGACGTGCTCCAGGCCGAACGGTCCCTGGTCGCCCGGCTGCAGAACGCCCTGCTGCCGCTGCCCGAGCGGGTGGTCGACCTGGCCGGACTGCGCGTGGAGGTCGCCTACCTTCCCGCCCAGGCCGGCATACACGTCGGCGGCGACTGGTTCAGCGCCATCGAACTGCCCGACGGGGACGCCCTGTTCGTCGTCGGCGATGTCGCCGGGCACGGGGTGGACGCCGTCGCCACCATGGCCCAGCTGCGGTTCACCGCCAAGGGCATGGTCATCACCGGATCCTCGCTGACCGGCGCGCTCGCCCGGCTCAACACCCTGCTGCTGCACTCCCGGGACAGCCACGGCACCGCGACCATGGTGCTGGCCCGCTACCGGCCGGCGCAGCGTCGCCTGGTCTGGGCCCAGGCGGGCCACACCCCGCCCCTGCTGCTGCGCGACGGCGAGGTGACGTATCTGCGCCGGCCCAGCGGCATGCTGCTCGGCGGTGCCGCCGGGCCGCACTTCGAGGAGGCCGAGTGCCTCCTCGAACCCGGCGACCGGGTGCTGCTCTACACGGACGGTCTGGTGGAGCGGCCCCCGGAGAACATCGACGTGGGCCTCGCCCGTCTCGCCGCGGCCGTGGCGGCCCACCCCGATGACGAGGCCGGGTCCCTGGGGGTGCTGCTGGAGACGATGCTGGAGGACGAGCGCCGCGACGACGTGTGCGTGCTGGACATCCGGGTGCCGAAGGAGCGGTAGCCACCGGGTCAGCCGTCCGGCCGGCCGGTGCGGGACTCCAGCGCGAGGCGGGTGTCGTCGCCGTAGACGCCGGTCTCGTCGCCCCGGATGCCGTACCAGAGCTGGAAGCGGGCGACGGCGGCGGAGAGGGTGGCGTCGTAGCGGCCGTCGGTGGTGCCGGACCGGTAGACGTCCGGGATGCGCAGCAGCCGCTCCTGGAGTTCGGTCACCTCGGGGCCCGAGTCGCCCTCGCGGAGGAATCCCCGCTCGGCGGGGACGGGCGGGGCCGGGGTGACGGGGGCGGTCGTGGGCGGCCTCGGACCGGGTGCCGCGCGGTCGTCGGCGTCGCGTTCCGTGAGCAGGAGCGCGCCGCCGAAGCCCGCCACCGCGGCGGCGGCCACGGCGAGTGCGAGGGCGGTGCGGCGGGTCCCCGAGGCGTGCCGGGCCGCGGGCACGGGCGGGAGTTCCCGCGTCCGGTCCTCGGCCCCGGCGGGCGGCGGCACCGGCTCGTACCCGCCCCGCTCCTCCCGCTCGAACTCCCGGAACAGCTCGGCGAGTGCGTCGGTGCGACGCGGGCGCAGGACGCGGACGGGTTCGAGGGGCGGTCCCTCGTGCGGCCGTTCCGGCCCGGACGGTGTCGTCACGTCGCTCTCCTTCCGTGCCGCGCGCGGGGGTCGGTCCGCCTGTGCGGAGAGATACGTGACGGAGGGGCCCCGGGTTCAGGCGTCGTGGAGGAAGCGGCGCAGGGACGCCGTCATGGCGGACACGAACGCCTCCCGGCCGGTGTCGTCGAGGGCGTCCAGGGACAGGTAGGGGTTGAGGTCCTCCAGTTCGACCAGCAGCAGTCCGCCGCCCGGCGCGCGGCAGGCGTCGACGCGCTGGATGCCGTGGTCGAGGGTGTTCCAGTCGATGAAGCCCCGGGCGAAGTCCAGGTCGTCCCGAGTGGGTTCGTACGGCTCCAGCTGCCAGCGGCACCCGGTGTGCGGGGCGTACAGGGCGTACTGGAAGTCGTGGTCGACGAAGTAGAAGGAGACCTCGTAGGCGAAGTCGACGTGCGGCTGCACCAGGACGTCCCCGTCGACGTGGTCGCGCACCTCGTCGGCGGGGACGACGCGCAGGCCCATGGAGTCGGCGCCGAGCCGGGGCTTGACCACGTAGCGCTCCGCCGCGGGCAGCCGGTGCAGGTCCTCCGGCCGGTCGACGGTGGGGATCACCGGGCGGCCGGCGGCGGTCAGGTCGAGCAGGTACCGCTTGCCGGCCATGTCACCCCTGCCGGTGAGCGGGTTGTAGACCGGTGTGCCGGTCGCGGTGGCGCGCTCGCGGAAGGCGTCGTAGGCGTCCCGGTACGCCAGTACGGGACCGCTGTTGCGGACCACGACGGCGTCGAAGCCGTCCATCAGGGCGACGGCGTCCCGCGGATGGCACAGGGCGAGGTCGAGGTGCTCGCGCAGCCGGGAGGTGAGGAAGACGTCCTCGTCGCCGTAGCGGCGTCCGCGGGCCGGGTAGGCCAGGTCGGTGACGTACAGGACGCGGGGGCGGGCGGGCGGCATACGGGCTCCTCGGGGACGGCGGTGGCCCGATCATAGGAACGACCTGGGCCCGCCGCCTCGGCGGCACCGGGTTCCGCCGACGGCGTCGTGACGCTCGCCGGGGCGGGCCGGCGGTCCTTCTTCCGCTCCTTCCCGGCCGAGGGGACGCGGTCCTCCCGGCCACGAGCGGTGCCCGGCCGGCATGACGGGACGGCCTCCCGACGGCGGTCGCGTGCGTACGCGTCGTCCGCGGCCCGGCGGTGCGAGCGCGCGCCGGCCGGATGCCTGCGGGCGCGCTTCGCCGGTCCACGGGGCCACGTCCTCCGCGCCGAGGTGATCACGGCGGCGGTCGCCGTGCACGACAACGCGCCGCGCTCCTGGCCGCGTTCGGGCGGGGACGGACGCGGAGGCCGTGGTGGACCGTGTGCGGGCCTCGTTCGGTGCCGGGCCCGAGGACGTGGTGGTGGTCGTTCCGCGGTGCGGAACACCGCGGTGGCGGACGGTGCGGGAACCGGGGACCGCGGCCGGGCACGGACGCCCGCCCGAACGCGAGGGTACGGAGTGCCTTTACGGGTGGCACCGAGTGCCATACCCTGTGGCTGTGCGCGGTGGCACGACGCACCGGCACGCGCGTGCCGGGTGACCGCGCACGCGGGATTCCGGCCGAGCGCAGGGAGTTGACCAGCGTGTACCACCCCTCGGAAAGCGTCGCTCAGCAGGCAGCCGGCTCCACGACGGGCGTCCTCGACCCCCGGGACAAGGGCCGGGCCGAGGCCATGCTCTTCCAGCGCTGCGCCTGGTGCGGCACCACCATGTACCACCGGCTGCTCTGCCCGGTCTGCCAGGGCAGCGACCTGCGCACGGAGCGCAGCGAGGGCGTCGGGACGGTCCGTCACTCCACGGTGCTGCACCGCAACACCCCGGCGGCCCGCAACGTGTCCCTGATCGAGATGGCCGAGGGGTTCGTGGTGCGCGGCCGGGTCATGGGGCCGCCCATCGGCATCCACAGCGGCGACCGGGTACGGCTGTCGACGGCCGAGGACCCGGTGCGCGGCGAGCCGGTCTTCCAGCTGGTGGACGAGCCGTTCCGGGCGTGGACCTGACGGGCCGCCGGGTACGGTCCGGCACGCGGCTCAGAGGGTGATGCGGATCCCGACCGTACCGTCCGTGCCCCGGCGGAGACGGCTGCCCAGGAGGGTCAGCCGGCCCACGAGGCCGTACTTGCGGGCGAGCAGCCTGCGGTAACGGGCCGTGGTCGCCGGGTCGCAGATCTCCGCCGTGGCGGGAACCTGGTCACCGGTCGGGTTGCCGCGTACGTCACAGGGGCCGACGAGGACGTCGCCGCGGGCGCGGATCCGCTTCACCTTCCACGAGTCGGCGACGGTCCACACCCCGAGCGCGTCACCGTCCCGCACCACCCACACCGGAGTGGCGACGGGTGTGCCGTTCTTGCGGTAGCTGGTGACCAGCAGGTACTTCCCCGCACCCAGCCGGTCCCTCGACGCGTCGTCCATGCGGGGAAGTCTAGGCGTCCGGGCGGCGCGCGACGAAGACGAACTCCCGGCCGGGGCGGTCGGGGGCGTCCCGCACCTCCTCCACCGTGAAGCCGTGCCCGGCGAGGTCCGCCTCGACCTCCTCCCGTTCGCGGAAGCGCAGCGTCGAGTCCGAGGTCAGCACCTCCCCGTCCGCGGCGAACACGTAGGTGGTCCGGAACGTCACCAGCGGGCCGTCCACCTCGGTCACCCGGTGCCAGTGCTCGACCGTGCCGACGCCGGGCACGTCCGTCCTGCGGTACGACTCCTCCCGGGTCCACCCCTCCCAGGCCCTTCGGGCCGGGTCGCGGGTCTCGAACACCAGGCGTCCCCCGGGCCGCAGGGCCGCGCGGGCGCCCCGCAGGGTGGCGTGCCAGGCGCCCGGACCGGCGATGGCCTGGGCGACGTTCGCCGTCATGGTCGCCAGATCCGCCCGCAGCGGCTCCAGCGCCGTCGCGTCGCCCTCGATCCAGCGGACCCGCGCGGCGCCCGGCTTGCCCCGGGCCACGTCGAGGGAGGCCCCGGCGGGTTCGACGCCGACGACCTCGATGCCCCGGTCGGCGAGGAGCAGCGCGAACACCCCCGTCCCGCAGCCGATGTCCAGCACCCGCCGGGCACCGAACTCCTCCGCCATGCCGAGGTAGGCGTCGAGGTCGCTCCGGTCGGGGTCGAGCGGGTCGTAGACCGCGGCGAGCCGCGGGTGGCCGTAGCACTCGTCAGCCACGGGCGCCGCCCGCGCGCTCCACGGCGTCCGCCATCCGCCGCACCGCCTCCTCGAGCACCTCGGGTGAGGCGGCGAGGTTCAGCCGGGCGTGGCCCGCTCCTCCCGTACCGAAGGACGGACCGGGGTTGAGGGCCACGCGGCCGTGCCGGAGGAAGGTGCCGGCGGGGTCGTCACCGAGGCCGAGGGCGCGGCAGTCCAGCCAGGCGAGGCAGGTGGCGTCGCCCGGCCGGTAGCGGACCGCCGGCAGCCGCTCGGCCAGGAGGTCCGCGAGCAGCCGGCGGTTGGTGTCGAGGCCGGCGAGCAGGGCGTCCAGCCACGCGGTGCCGTCGCGCAGGGCGGCGGTGTGGGCGAGGACGCCGACGTGGCTCGGGCCGTGGCCGACCTCCTCGGGCATCCGCGCCAGGTCGTCCGCGGCCCCGGGCCCCGCGACGGCGAGGGCGGCCTTGAGTCCGGCCAGGTTCCACGCCTTCGACGCCGACATCAGCGACAGACCGCGCTCGCCGCCCGGCACGCTCAGGTACGGCACGAAGCGGGTGCCGCCGAGGGTCAGCGGGGCGTGGATCTCGTCGGCGACGACGCGTACGCCGTACCGCTCGGCGAGGGCGGCGACGGCGGACAGTTCGTCGGCGGTGTGCACGGTGCCGGTGAGGTTGTGCGGGCTGCACAGCAGGTAGGCGGCGCGCCGCCGGCCGGCCGTCACCCGCCGGAAGACGTCCTCCAGGACGTCGGGGTCGATCCGCGCGTCCGCACCCAGCGGGGCCTCGGCCACCCGGCGGTCCATGTGCCCGACGAAATCGTAGAACGGCGGGTACACCGGTGAGTTCACCACCACCGCGTCCCCGTACCCGGTGACCAGTTTCAGCATCTCGACCACGCCCAGCATGACGTCGGGGACGATCGCGGTGCGCTCCACGGCGATTCCGTCCCAGTCCCACCGCTTGTCCGCGAAGGCGGCCAGCGCCCGGGCGTAGGCGGGGCCGGCGGGATAGCCGGTGTCGCCGAGCTCCATCGCCCCGGTGACGGCGCGGACGACCGGTTCGGCCAGGGGGACGTCCATCTCGGCCACCCACAGGGGCAGGACGTCCTCGGGGTAGGTGCGCCACTTCATGCTGGTGCGGCGGCGCAGGCGGTCCAGGTCGAGGGCGTGCAGCGGATTCGGCTCACCGGACGTCTCGTGCGGAATCCTGGTCATGGGCCCACGATAGGCGGCCGTGGTGCGCGGGGGCACCGGGACGACGGGGCGCCGCCCGCCTCCCGCCGCCCGCCTTCCACCGGACGCCCTCCGCCTTCCGCCTTCCGCCGGGCGGGATCATGCCCGGGCTGAACACGTCGGGCCGCGGACCCGTATGGGAAGGGGGCCTTCGACTCAGGGGAGGCTCCCGCGGTGCGCGCACCGCGCGTCGAGGTTCGGGAGCCACGCATGAGCCACGCACGACGACGGGCCGTCCGGCGAGTGACACGGCTGGCGGCCGTCGGCGGACTCCTCCTGGGGGCCACGATGGTCACCCACGCCGTCGCCGGTGAGCCCCGCGCGTCCGACGCGGTTCCGTTCGCCACCGCCGGGGAGGCGACGGCCGGGCCGGGCGCCGGCCTGGTGTCGAGGCTCGGCACGTCCCGTACGGCGGGCAGTTGGATCGCCGACGACGGCAGGACGGTGGTCGCGGTCACCGACGAGGAGGCGGCGGCCGAGGTGCGCGCGGCCGGTGCCGAGCCGAAGATGGTGCGGCACAGCATGGACGACTTCAAGTCCGCGACCAGGACACTGGGTTCGGCGCCGCGCGTGCCCGGGACGGCGTGGGCCATGGACTACCGGACCAACGAGGTGGTGGTCCGGGGCGACAGCACGGTGTCGGCGGACGACTGGTCCGAGCTGACCGAAGTGGCGGACGGCATCGGCGATTTCGTCCGCATGGAGCGGAGCGGTGGCACCTTCACCACCCGGCTCAACGGGGCGCTGCCCATCCTGTCGACGGCCGGCCGCTGTTCGGCGGGGTTCAACGTGACCGACGGGGAACGGGAGTTCATCCTCACGGCCGGGCACTGCGGGCCCGACGGGTCGGTGTGGTTCGCCGACGACCAGGGCAGGCAGGAGGTCGGGACGACGGTCGGCAGCAGTTTCCCCGGGGACGACTACTCGCTGATCGAGTACGCCGGCGGCCGGGCCGGCGAGGGCGCCGGGGTGGTGGCCGTCGGTGACGGCAAGGGCGTACGGATCACGGGGGTGGCGGATCCGGCGGTGGGCCAGCGGGTGTTCCGCAGCGGCAGCACCAGCGGGCTGCGGGACGGTGAGGTGACCGCGCTCAACGCCACGGTGAACTATCCCGAGGGCACGGTCAGCGGTCTCATCGAGTCGAACGTGTGCGCCGAACCCGGGGACAGCGGTGGTCCGATGTTCTCCGAGGGCATCGCGCTCGGTGTCACGTCGGGCGGCAGCGGCGACTGCCGGACGGGCGGCACGACGTACTTCCAGCCGGTGACGAAGGCGCTGGCGCGGCTCGGCGTACGGCTCATCGTGGCGCCCGGGGCCGACGGGGGCGCGGCGGCGCCCTCCCCCGCCCCGTCGGACGCGCGGGGCGCGGCGGCTCCGGACGCCGCCTCGCCGGGGCCGTCGACTCCGGTGCGGGGCATCCTCCCGGACCCGTCGACCCTGCTGTCCCGGCTGGCCGACCCCCGCAACGTCGGTCCCGGACTGCTGGTGATCGCGGGCAGCCTGGTCGCCCTGGTGGCGTCGCGCTGGATACGGGCGGAGCAGGACCGCAAGGAGTACCGGCGCCACTACTCGGCGTCATGGGGCTGAGCGGGCGGCGGGTCCGGACCGTCAGTCGACGGTGAGCAGCACGGTCGCCAGGGCGTCTCCCGGCAGCCCGGCGGCCTGCCGCCGGGAGACGTGTTCGTGCAGGACGGCGAGACCGAGGACGACCGGGAGCGCCGGGTAGAGGGAGGCGAGGACCACCGCGACGGTGAGCGTCTGCCATTGGACGGCCCACGGGCAAAGGACGAGGCCGCGATCAGCAGGGTCCGGGCACACGGCCGTACGGGCAGCTGCGGGAGGCCGGGCGGTGGGCGCCACCGGCGCCGGACGGGCGCCCCGGAGGAGGTCGGAGCCGACGAGGGCGTCGACGGGCAGGAGGAGAGCGGCCTCGCGGCGAGCAGTGGGCCGCCGAGCCGGACGGGGAAGGTGAAGGGCGGCATGCGGGACGCGGCGGGGCGGTGGTCCGCCCGCGAGGTCGACGATGCCGTGGCGAAGGGGTGGGGTCGGTGCGAGGAGGGCACCCGTCCGTTCACGGGTGCCCCGTCGAGCGGAGGACGATGCCGGGCGGTCAGGCGGCTCTGGCCGGCTGCGGGAGGGCCGAGGCCCACTCCTGGACCAGGCGCTGGTACTCCTCGCGCTGTTCGACGCTCAGTGTCCCGCCCGACCGGAGCCACAGGGCCCGGATCTCCTCGTTGACCTCGGCAGCCGATCGCTCGGAGGAGGGTTCAACAGTGGTGGACATGCCGTGAAGCATACGGGGCCCGACGTGAAGGCGCTGTGAGCAATCGCACGCCCATCGGACATTTCGGGCAGTGGTGCTGATCACGTCCATCTGCCGGGCAACGTGGGCGAGTTCACACCCCGGTCTTCGGGGAACGTCCGGGGTGCGGGGCGCCCGGCAGGCCGGGCGCCCGCGGCGATCAGGTGCCCGGCTTGCGGCCGTACACGTAGACGTCGTCGCCGTTCTTCAGCAGCGACCAGTACTTCTTGGCGGCGGTCTTCGTCATGTTGACGCAGCCGTGGGAGCCGGGCGGGTTCCACATGCTGACGCCGACCGAGTGGAAGGCCTGACCGCCGTCGAAGAACTGGCTGTAGGGCATCGGCACGTCGTAGATGGTCGAGACGTGGTCGATGTTGCGCCAGTAGATCTTCTTCAGGCCGGTGCGGGTCTCGTACCCGTTGCGCCCCGTGCGGACCGGGACGGGGCCGTAGACGAGCTTCTTGCCGTCCTGGATCCAGCTGATCTGGAGCGTGAGGTTCACACAGGCGATGCGCCCCTTGTTCGTGGGGCACTTACCTGACTTGTTGGGTTTCTTCCCGACGGCCTTCTGCTTGTTCATCAGGTCCATCACACCCCAGGTCACGGGGCCGGCGTACCCGATGTTCGGCGTGATGCCGTGCTTGGTCTGGAAGGCGCGGATGGCCTTGCAGTCGGCGGAGGACTGCTTCCCGTCGACCGGGCGGCCGAGGAACTTCTCCACCTTCTTCTGGTACGGGCCCGTCGATGTGGTGCAGCTCGCGGCCTGCGCCGGTGTCGCACCGAGCGCGAGCGTGAGCGGGGCCACCAGCGAGGTGACCCCGAGAACGACGGCACTCCGTCTACGTATTTCCCCCATGGTCCGTTTTGCCTTTCCGCAGAAGTGAGCGCAGGGCCTGCGCACTCTGCCAGAGAGACGACTCAGCGGGAAAATCGGTTGTACGGACGGACCGGGGTGCGACCGAACGGTGACATCCGGCGGACGGGACCGGAACGATCGGCTGCCGCGGCGACGTCTCGTGTCCGCGGTCAGGGGCCGGGCGGGATCAGCGGTAGCCGGTGACGTCCGCCGGCTTGCCCGCGTCCTGCACCTCGACCATGTAGCGCCAGGCGTCGGGGCGGCTGCCGTCGAGGTCGGTGAAGCCGTACTCCCGGGCGAGGCCGCCGCTGGAGTGGGAGGTGCCGTTGAAGCGGGCCACGTCCGGGTCGGCGGCGAGGGCGGCGACGGCCCGTCCGACGTAGCGCGGGCTCTCGGAGATGGCGAAGTGGGGGACCTCGCCGAGGGCGTCGCGCCAGTTGTCCTCGCGCACGCCGAAATGGTCGAGCATGATCTCCGAGCGCATCCAGCCCGGGGTGAGGGCGAGCGCGGTGGCGCCGCGCGGGCCGAGTTCGTGGCCGAGGGCGAACGCCATGCGCAGGACGGAGGACTTGGCGAGGTCGTAGAAGAAGGAGAGGCGGTAGTGGTCGCGGTTGTAGTCGGCGGTGCCGTCGGTGACCTCGACGACCAGTCCGCCGGGGTGGCGCAGCAGCAGCGGCAGCGCGTGGTGGCTGGTGATCGCGTGGGTCTCGACGGCGAGGCGGAGCAGGCGCAGGCCCTTGTCCAGGTCGTGCTCCCAGACCGGAGCCTCCCACTCGAAGAGCGTCTCGCCGCCCCAGATGTCGTTGACCAGGACGTCCAGGCGGCCCTGTTCGGCGGCGATGCGGTCGACGAGTGCCTTCACCTGCCCCGGTTCGAGGTGGTCGGTGGGCACCGCGATGCCCTGGCCGCCCGCCTCGGTGACCAGGTCGGCGGTGTCCTCGATGGTCTCGGGGCGGCCGTACTCGGAGCGGCGTTCACGGGTGGTGCGGCCCGTGACGTACACGGTCGCGCCCGCCGCCCCGAGTTCCACGGCGATGCCCCGTCCGGCACCCCGGGTCGCCCCGGCCACCAGCGCGACCTTGCCCTTCAACTGCTCCGACATGTACGGCCTCCTGTTCAACGGCTCTTTGCTGTCACCTCGAGCGTGACAGGTAAGCCGGACATCTTCTGTCGCCTTTTCGCGCAGGTCGTCCGGACGGACCGTTCAGTGGCCGCGCGCGATCCATTCCTCCAGGTGCGGGGCCTCCGTGCCGATGGTGGTCGGGTCGCCGTGGCCGGTGAGGACCTTCGTCTCCGGCGGGAGGGTCAGCAGCCGGTCCCGGATCGAGTCGATGATCGTCGGGAAGTGGGAGAAGGAGCGGCCGGTGGCGCCCGGACCGCCCTGGAAGAGGGTGTCGCCGGTGAACACGGTCGCAAGGCCCGGGTCGTACAGGCAGACCGCGCCGGGCGCGTGCCCGGGGGTGTGCAGCACGGTGAGGTCGGCGCCGACGGCCTCGATCACCTGGCCGTCGACGAGCCAGGAGTCGGGGTCGCGGTCGGGGTGGGTCCGCTTCCACAGCGGCAGGTCGTCGGGGTGCAGCCAGATGGTGGCGCCGGTGCGCTCGGCGAGGGCGGGCGCGGCGTCGATGTGGTCGTTGTGGGCGTGGGTGCACACGATGGCGGTGAGGCGCCGGTCCCCCACCGCCTCGGCGATGGCGTCGGCGTCGTGGGCGGCGTCGATGACGATCGCCTCGTGGTCGTCGCCGACGATCCAGACGTTGTTGTCGACGTCCCAGGTGCCGTCGTCGAGGCTGAACTGCCCGGAGGTGACGAGTCGTTCGATGCGGGCGGCCATCACAGCACCACCACCGAACGCAGCACGTCGCCCTGGTGCATCCGCTCGAAAGCCTTCTCCACCTCGTCCAACTGGATGGTCTCGGTGACGAACGCCGCCAGGTCCAGGCGGCCCTGGAGGTGCAGGTCGATCAGCATCGGGAAGTCGCGGGAGGGCAGGCAGTCGCCGTACCAGGAGGACTTCAGGGAGCCGCCGCGGCCGAAGACGTCGAGCAGCGGCAGTTCGAGCTTCATCTCCGGGGTGGGCACGCCGACCAGGACGACCGTGCCGGCCAGGTCACGGGCGTAGAAGGCCTGCCGGTAGGTCTCGGGGCGGCCGACGGCCTCGATGACGACGTCGGCGCCGAAGCCGCCGGTGAGCTCGCGGATCGCCTCGACGGGGTCGGTCTCGCGGGAGTTGACGGTGTGGGTGGCGCCCATGGAGCGGGCGGTCTCGAGCTTGCGGTCGTCGATGTCGACGGCGATGATCCTCGCCGCCCCGGCCAGCCGGGACCCGGCGATCGCCGCGTCACCGACGCCTCCGCAGCCGATGACGGCGACGGAGTCGCCCCGGCCGACGTTCCCGGTGTTGATCGCGGCGCCGATGCCTGCCATCACGCCGCAGCCGAGCAGCCCGGCGACCTGCGCGGAGACGGCCGCGTCGACCTTGGTGCACTGTCCGGCGGCGACCAGGGTCTTCTCGGCGAAGGCGCCGATGCCCAGGGCCGGGGAGAGCTCGGTGCCGTCGGTCAGGGTCATCCTCTGCTTCGCGTTGTGGGTGTCGAAGCAGTACCAGGGGCGTCCGCGCAGACAGGCGCGGCACTTCCCGCACACCGCGCGCCAGTTGAGGATCACGAAGTCGCCGGGCTGGACGTCGGTGACGCCGTCGCCGACCGACTCGACCACGCCCGCGGCCTCGTGGCCGAGCAGGAACGGGAAGTCGTCGCTGATCCCGCCCTGCTTGTAGTGCAGATCGGTGTGGCACACCCCGCAGGCCTGGACCCGGACGACCGCCTCGCCGGGGCCGGGGTCGGGCACGACGATCGTCTCGATCCGCACCGGCTCGTCCTTGCCGGGTGCGATCACGCCGCGTACTTCCTGCGCCATGCTGCTGACTCCTTCGTCCGCCGTGTCCGTCTTCCCCCGACCCTACGCGGGAATGATCGCTTCCGCCGCCCGCCGTGCGGCGGGTGTGCCCCCGCGACGTAGCCTGGACCTCCGTCCGACGCCGAGGGGGGCGACGTGAGCATCGCAGCAGAGGAATCCGGTCCGCCCGCCTGGCGGCTGCTCCTCGGATACGTACGACCGCACCGGTGGGCCCTGCTGGGCGGTGCGGTGCTGTCCCTGATGACCGGGGCGACGGGGCTGATGCTGCCGCTGGTGGCCCGGGACCTGATCGATGACCTCTCGGACGACCGGGCGATCACCGGCGCGCTGCTGCTGATGTCGGCGCTGGTGGTCGCCAACGCCGTGCTGGGGGCGCTGGGTTCGTACGTGCTGCGGCGCACCGCCGAGTCGGTGGTGCTCGGGGCGCGGCGCTCGCTGTCGTCGTACCTGCTGCGGCTGAGGATCGCCGCCGTCGACCGCACCGAGCCGGGCGATCTGATGGCCCGCGTCACCTCCGACACCACCCTGCTGCGCGAGGTGACCACGGACTCGCTGGTCGGTCTCGGCACGGGCGGGTTGACCCTGGTCGCGACCGTGGTGCTGATGGGTTTCGTGGACCCGGTGCTGCTGGGTGTCACCCTGGGGGTGATCGCGCTCGCGGGCACGGTGCTGGGGGTGATCGTGCCGCACATCAACCGGGCCT
Organism: Streptomyces sp. NPDC018964; assembly: GCF_044390325.1. Taxonomy (NCBI): domain Bacteria; kingdom Bacillati; phylum Actinomycetota; class Actinomycetes; order Kitasatosporales; family Streptomycetaceae; genus Streptomyces; species Streptomyces sp. NPDC018964. Next base: position 179,723 of record NZ_JBIRYZ010000009.1, on the reverse strand, counting down.
CCCGGCAGGCGCAGGACGCGGTCGGTGCGATGGGCGCCTCGCTGGAGCGGGTGCTCGGCGCGTTGCGCACGGTCAAGGCGTCCGGTGCCGAGCCGCGCGAGGAGCGCGCGCTGCACGAGGCCGCGCGGGAGTCGTGGCGGCAGAGCGTGCACGCCGCCAAGTGGTCGGCCGCGGCGGGCAACACGGCCGGGCTCGCGATGCAGATCGCGTTCATCACGGTGCTCGCGGTGGGCGGCGCGCGGGTGGCGACCGACGCCATCGACATCGGGACGCTGGTGGCGTTCCTGCTGTTCGTGTTCTACCTGATGGCGCCGATCCAGCAGGTCGTCGGCGCGCTCACGCAGTACCAGACGGGCAGCGCCGCCCTCGCCCGGATCCAGGAGGCACTGCGGCTGCCCGCCGAACCGGCCGCCGGGCCCGCCCGGTTGCCCGACGCCGGCACGGCGCCCGCCGCGCTCGCCTTCGAGGACGTCCGCTTCCGATACGCCGACGACCTGCCGTACGTCCACCACGGGGTGACGTTCACCGTGCCCGCGCAGGGCATGACCGCGTTCGTCGGCCCGTCCGGCGCGGGCAAGACCACCGTCTTCTCCCTCATCGAGCGGTTCTACGACCCCGACTCCGGGGTGATCACGCTCGACGGCCGTGATCTGGCCGACTGGGAGCTGCCGCGGCTGCGGGCCGCGATCGGGTACGTCGAGCAGGACGCGCCGGTGCTGTCGGGTTCCCTGCGGGACAACCTGCTGCTGGGCAATCCCGAGACGGACGACGGCACCCTGACGCGGGTGCTGAAGACGACCCGGCTGGACGGTCTGGTGTCCCGGCTGCCGGAGGGGCTCGACACCCTCGTCGGGCATCGTGGCACCAAGCTGTCCGGCGGGGAGCGCCAGCGGGTCGCCATAGCCCGCGCCCTGCTGCGCCGCCCCCGGCTGCTGCTGCTCGACGAGGCCACCTCGCAGCTCGACGCGGTGAACGAGGCGGCGCTGCGCGACACCGTCGCCGACGTGGCGCGCACGACGACGGTCCTGGTCGTCGCGCACCGGCTGTCCACGGTGACGGCGGCCGACCGGATCGTGGTGATGGACGCGGGCCGGGTGCGGGCCGTCGGCACACACCGGGAGCTGGTGGCCGCTGATCCGCTGTACGCGGAGCTGGCGGCCACGCAGTTCCTGGCGACGGCCGAGTGAGCGGCGCCGGGTGGCGCGGGGGCCGGGCTTGCCGTGCCCGGCGGGCCGGAGGACGCTCGTAGGAGGGGCCGTCCCGGCCCGCCGGAGGTCCGGACCGCGGCCCCGCGGAGGAGGTGGGTCACCATGACGACCGCGGCACACCCCGTCTTCGGCACCGACACGCTGCGTCGGGGCATCGAGGCGGACACGCCGACGACGCTGGTGTCGCTCTACGCCGACGACGCGGAACTGCGCATCGTGGACCGCAACACCCAGCCCAGCCACCCCAAGGTCCTGCACGGCCGGGACGAGATCGCCGCCATGCTCGACGACGTCTACAGCCGCGACATGACGCACTCCCTGGAGGCGTGCGTCGTCCAGGGCGATCACGCCGCCTACTGCGAGAGCTGCCGGTACCCGGACGGGGTGCGGGTGCTGTCGGAGTCGATGCTCACCCTGCGGGACGGCAGGATCACCGGGCAGGTGATGATCCAGGCCTGGGACGAGTAGGAACGCCGGTACGGAGGTGATCAGCGCAGCCAGGCGCTGTACTGCATGACGTCGCCCGCCCGCACACCGTACTCGGGCTGGTCGGCGGTGAACGTCTGCTCCAGGCCGAGGACGGCGCCCGTGGACGGGTCCAGGACCAGCATGTGGCGGATGCCGGAACCGTCGTCGTACACGTAGGCCTGGCCGGGCCGGCCCAGCCGGGTCTGTCGGTGACGGTGTGGGCGCACCACATGTACGTCACGGGCGGTGTGCTGCTGCCGTTCTTCTCCTTCATGACCTTCCTGATCGCGGTGCCGACCGGGGTGAAGTTCTTCAACTGGATCGGCACCATGTGGAAGGGCAGTCTCTCCTTCGAGACGCCGATGCTGTGGGCGCTGGGCTTCCTCGTGACCTTCCTCTTCGGCGGTCTGACCGGCGTCCTGCTGGCCTCGCCGCCGCTGGACTTCCACGTCACGGACTCGTACTTCGTGGTGGCGCACTTCCACTACGTGGTCTTCGGCACCGTCGTCTTCGCGATGTTCGCCGGCTTCCACTTCTGGTGGCCGAAGTTCACCGGCAAGCTGCTCGACGAGCGCCTCGGCAAGATCACCTTCTGGACGCTGTTCATCGGCTTCCACGGCACCTTCCTGGTCCAGCACTGGCTGGGCACCAACGGAATGCAGCGGCGGACCCCGGACTATCTGGCGGTGGAGGGCCTGACGACGCTCAACACGTTGTCGACCGTCTTCTCGTTCCTGCTGGGCATGTCGATGCTGCCGTTCCTCTACAACCTCTGGAAGACGGCCAAGTACGGCAAGCCGGTCGGCGTCGACGACCCGTGGGGCTACGGCCGCTCGCTGGAGTGGGCGACCTCCTGCCCGCCTCCGCGCCACAACTTCGTGGAACTCCCCCGCATCCGCAGCGAGTCCCCGGCGTTCGACCTGCACCACCCCTCGGAGTCCGTGAAGGAGTTGAGTCTCCGGTGACCGGCCGGGACAGCTCCTTCGTCGACATGGAGGCCCTGCTGAACGAGATCGAGGGCCATCTCCTCGTCGACGCGGCCCGCGCCGAGGCCCGTACGGCGGCGGCGGAGCTCACCGCCGACCTCGACTGGCTGACGGAACGCCAACGGGAGGAGGTGGTACGGCGGTTCACCGAACGGCACCTGGCCCTCAGCCGGGCGTCGTGGCAGCGGACCGCCCGGCGGGGCGAGGAACTGCGGGCGCAGTACGAGACCCGGTACCGCCATCTGCGGCAGCGGCTGCTGGGCTGGGTGCTCCTGGGCTGCGCCCTGGCCTTCGGGGCCGTCCTCGTCGCCCTGTCGGCCGGTTAGGGAGAGTCACCCGCCGCGCATGCCGGGCGCCGCGAGTGAGGGCCGCCGCACCGGACGCCGACGACATCCAATTTTGTCGTGTACGCGCTCTTGTCGCGGACGGCCCCCTTCCTTACTTTTCAGTAAGTTGCTTTTCAGGGCACGTGATCCCGGATTGTGGGGAGAGCCGTCATGCCGGTCCGCAGAACCAGGCACCTGTACGCCATCGCCGCCACGCTCGTCCTCACCGTCACGGCGCCCACCGCCGCGGCCGCCGACTCCTCCCCCGCCCTGCGGGAGGTGCTGTTCGTCGGCAACAACTGGGACGGCACCGCCGATGTCATCGAGTCCACCGGTGACTTCGCACGGATCGGCCGGATCGACGTCGTCCCGGACAAGGCCGAGCGGATGGCCGAGATCAACGCCGACCCGATCCGCTGGATCTACTTCATGGCGATCCGCAGCGGCGTCGGCGAGGGCCACGACCAGTTGGTCGACGACATGTACTCCACCCCGGACGGCACCTCGGTGGTGGTCTCCCGGCCGAGCTTCGCCGACGTGGTCTCCCTCGACCTCGCCACCGGACGGATCAACTGGCGCTTCCCGGTGTCGGGTTACCGCTCCGACCACATGGCGGTCTCCCCCGACGGCAAGCGCGTCGCCGTCTCGGCCTCGACCTCCAACACGGTGCACGTCCTGGACATCGCGACCGGTGACGAACTCGGCTCGTTCAAGACCGGCGACAAGCCGCACGAGAACGTCTTCAGCAAGGACGGCAAGCACATCTGGAACATGTCCATCGGCGAGGTGAACACCGCGCTCGACGCGACCTGGCTGGACTGGACGAAGGGCGACCGCCGCATCACGGTCGTCGACGCGACCACCTTCAAGCAGGCGAAGGTGATCGACATGCGGGAGCGGCTCGACGCCATCGGCCTGAAGGACCACTCGGACGCGGTGCGCCCGGCCGCGTTCTCCCCGGACGAGTCGAAGCTGTACTTCCAGGTGTCGTTCTTCAACGGCTTCTTCGAGTACGACGTCGCCACCGACCGCATCACCCGCATCAAGACCCTGCCGAAGAACCCGGCCACCAGCGACGACCGCACCACCTGGGTCAACGACTCGCGCCACCACGGCATCACCATGAAGCCCGACGGCACCAAGCTGTGTGTGGCGGGCACCATGGACGACTACGCGACCGTCGTCGACCGCGCGACCCTCCGGCAGGGGCCGCTCGTCACCGCGTCCAAGCCGTACTGGGCGACCGTCAGCGGTGACGGCAGGTCCTGCGTGGTCTCCGAGAGCGGCGCCGACCGGGTCACCGCCATCGACTTCGCGACCGGCGAGAAGACCGTGTCCGTCCCCGTGGGCGACCACCCGCAGCGGGTACGCCTCGGCCATGTGGAGGCCGGCTGGGCGGGCGCGGAGGACGGAGGGCGGTGACCCGGCCGGTCGCCCTCCGGTGCCCGGTGTGCGGTACCCCGCTCCACCGGAGCGCCCAGGACCGTTCGGGGCGTGCGGCGGGGCGGACCCGCTCCCGCTCGGTCCGGAGGAACGGCGTCAGACGATCTCGAGGTTGGCCATCATGCCCATGTCCTCGTGTTCGGCGTTGTGGCAGTGGAAGAGGTAGCGGCCCCGGTGGACGTCGAAGCGGACGATGATGTCCGCCGTCTCACCGGGGCGCAGCGACACCGTGTCCTTCAGGCCGGCGTCGTGCGGCAGCGGTGCGCGCCCGTCGCGGGAGAGCACCTGGAACCCCGTCTGGTGGAGGTGGACCGGATGGTGGACGTCGGCGGTGAGGCGCCACACCTCCACGGCACCGCGCCAGGTGTAGACGTCGGTGCGCGTCGGGTCGAACGGCTCGCCGTTGACGAACCAGCCGACCCCCTGTTCCGTGTGCCCCGCGCGGAAGGTGAACCGGCGGAGCATGGTCACCTGCGAGCGCCGCCAGGAGGGCAGGTCGTCGCAGAGCACCTCGGGGATCGTGCTGGGGTCGGACGCCGCGCGTGCGACACGGAACGCCATGACGTCGCGGGTGCGTCCGCTGCCGAGCCGGTTGCGCAGGCGCACCCGGCTGCCGGGCGGCAGGCCCGCGAAGTCGATGACCACGTCGTACCTCTCCGCCGGCGCGATGGGCAGGTCGGTGAGGGTGACGGGGGTGGCGAGCAGCCCCTGGTCGGCGCCGATCTGCACCAGGTCGAGCCGGTGCCCGTCGTCCGTGACGGCCTCCAGCCGGTAGTGGCGGGCGTTGGACGCGTTGACCAGCCGCAGCCGGTGGCGTACGGCGTCGACCTCGTGGACGGGCCACGGCGCCCCGTTGACCAGGATCACGTCGCCCAGGACGCCGGCCGCGTAGGGCTCGGTCACTCCGGGCCGGTCGCGCAGCTCCGGATCGAGGGCCGGGTAGGCCAGGGAACCGTCGTCGGCGAACGCCCGGTCGGCGATCATCAGCGCCAGCTCCCGCTCCCCGCCGGGCAGGTCCAGGGCGTCCTCGACCTCGTCCCGGACGATGTGCATGCCGGCCAGGCCCCGCCAGATCGCCGGAGCGGTGAAGTCCATCCGGTGGTCGTGGTACCAGAGCAGCGCGGCACGCTGGTCGAGCGGGTACGTGTACTCCCGTGTCGTCCGGCTCGTCACCGCGCGCGGGTCGTGTGCCATGTTCGCCTCGCCGTGGCGGCCGGGGGCGGGGTCGGGCCAGCCGTCCGGGAGGACGAGGTCGGTGGGGTAGCCGTCGGACCCGGCCGGGGTGCGTCCGCCGTGCAGGTGCACCACGGTCGGCACGGGGAGTTCGTTGCGGTGCCGCATGGTGACCGGCCGGCCGCGACGGGACTCGATCGTGGGGCCGGGATATGTGCCGTTGTAGGTCCACAGCGTCGTCGTCACCTCCGGCAGGATCCGGGCGGTCACCTGACGCTGGGTGATCTCGTACCGGTCGGTGCCGCCGGAGGTGTCGGCCGGCGCCAGAACGGGCGGGACGGGAAGGGGCACGGTGTAGGGCTCGGGCAGCGGCACGGCGCTGCGCAGCTGCCCACCGGTGTTGTCCCGGTGGCGCGACGGCGCGGCGGCGGCGTTCGTACCGCCCGCCGCGACCAGCCCCAGCGCGGCGCCGAGCCCGAGGACCCTGCGTCGCGTCAGCTCCGTGCCGGGCGCGGTGTCCCGGAGAGGGGTCCGAGAGAGCTCGGCGCCGTACGAGTCGGTGTTCGGCCCGCGCGGGGTCGACTGGTCAGGCATGGGTCACTCCCGGCGCGACGTGTTCGCGCATGCGTGGTGGATGGTCGTGGCGCGTGACACGCCGAAGGGGTGTGTGACAGCGACTTGCCGCACAACTCGCCACATATTGCACTTGTTCGGACACCGCAACCAGCACCGACACCACTGCCGTCCCTCCGTTCACGGGGGACCGGGGCAGCCCGTCCGGCCTCTGTGGTCCTCCGGCTCACCCGACTCACTCGGTTCCCACCGGTCACAACGGGACGACGCCCGGCGGAAAACCCGGGAATCAGGTGTGTGAGTTCCGCGGGAAGGGGTAGTCGCCCGGTATCACCTCCGATCGTGGGAAGGAGGTCCGTGAGAACACAACTACTCGCAGCGTCCGGGCCGCTTCCACCGACACGAAGCGGCCCGGCCCGTCAGCGTGGGGGCAGCCGGTGGAGTTCCACCTCCGTGAGCCGGCCCCCGGCGACCGTGGCGGTCATATAAGTACAGTGGGGTTGTCGGCGACGGTCCGTCGGTGATCCCGGGTTGAGCAGACGGAGTCCCGTGGAGGCGGTGGTGTCCCACGGGATGTGGCTGTGTCCGAATACCAGCACGTCGACCTCGGGGAAGCGCGCGGCGCACCGGTCCTCCCGCCCCCGCGCCGGGCCCGTCTCGTGGACCACGCCGAAGCGCACCCCGCCGAGTTCCGCGTACGCGGTCTCCGGCAGACGGGCCCGCACCTCGGGCCCGTCGTTGTTGCCGTACACGCCGACGAGTCTGCGGCTACGGCTCTCCAGGAGATCGAGGGTGGCGGTGTCGACCCAGTCCCCCGCGTGGAACACGACGTCCACGCGGGGGAGTTCGTCCAGCAGGGGAGCGGGAAGCCGCTTGGCGCGCTTCGGCAGGTGGGTGTCGGAGGTCAGGAGCAGTCGCACGAGCGGCAGCCTAGGCGGCGCCGCGTCCCCGGCGGGACGCCACGCCTCAAGTGGCCCGGCGGGCACGCCGGTCGGCGGCCGCCGGTGGCCGTCACGGCGGGCTCCCGGCGGCGGGGCGAAGCGGGGAACGCGGCTGCCGTGGCGTTACGATCGGGCGACGCATGTCAAGCCCGCACGTTCCACGGCGAGAGACCCGAAGGGCCCAGATCCAGATGCCGGTCAAGGTCAGCGTCATCATTCCCGTGTACAACCCGGGGATCTACATCGAGGACTGCATCTCCTCGCTGCAGCGGCAGTCACTGCCCCCCGACGAGTACGAGGCGATCTTCGTCGATGACGGCTCGACCGACGGGACACCCGCCCGGCTCGACCGGCTCGCCGCCGAGGACCCCCGGATGCGGGTGATCCACCAGGAGAACTCCGGCTGGTCGGGCAAGCCCCGCAACGTGGGGATCGCCGCCGCGCGGGGCGAGTTCGTGATGTTCGTCGACAACGACGACTACCTCGGCGACGAGGCCCTGGAGCGGATGTACGCGTACGGCACGGCCCACGGCGCCGATGTCGTCGTGGGGAAGATGGCCGGCAAGAACCGCGGAGTGCCGGTGGAGTTGTTCCGCCGCAACCATCCGCGGGCGACGGTCGAGAACGCCCCGCTGATCGACAGCCTCACCCCGCACAAGATGTTCCGCCGGGAGTTCCTCGACCGTATCGGGCTGCGCTTCCCTGAGGGGCGGCGGCGCCTGGAGGACCACGTCTTCGTCACCGAGGCGTACCTGCGCGCGGACAACGTGTCCGTGCTCAGCGACTACGTCTGCTACTACCACATCAGACGCGACGACGCCTCCAACGCCGGCTTCCAGCGCTTCGACCCCGTGGGGTACTTCGGCAACCTGCGGGAGGCGCTCGACGTCGTCGAGCGGTACACCGAGCCGGGCCCGGTGCGGGACCGGCTGTTCCGCCGCTGGCTGCGGGTGGAGATGGTGGAGCGGCTGCGGGCGCGGCGGTTGCTGGGCCTGCCGGACGACTACCGCAGGGAGCTGTTCGCGGAGATCCACAAGGTCGTCGTCGAGCGGTTCGGCCCCGGGGTCTCCGCCGGGCTGCAGCCGACTCAGCAGGTCGTCGCCGCGCTGACCGAGGCCGACCGGTACGACGACGTGGTGGACTTCGCCGCGTGGGAGGCCGGTGTCGCGCCGACGGCGACGCCCACGGGCGTGGAGTGGCACGGCGGCTCGCTGCGTATCGGTTTCACCGCCGAGTACACCTCCGCCCGCGAGCCGATGACCTTCCCCGCGGACGCCGCCCACACCCCGCTGGCCGACACCCCGAAGAACGTGGAGGAGGCGGTGGCGTGGGTCGGCGCCCAGACCGCGGCCCGGTTCGGACAGGCCACCGCGGACCTGCTGCTGCGTGAACGGTCCAGCTCCGCCCAGTACTTCCAGCCGGTGGAGTTCACCCGGGAGACGGTCCCCGTCGACGGCGGTGAGCGGGTGCGGCTGGTGCTGCGGGCGACCGCCACCGTCGATCCCGCCGAGCTGCCGGGAGACGGGGTCTGGGACGCGGTCGTACGGGTCAAGCTCGGCGGCTGGACCAAGGAGTGCCGGCTCGGCCCCGCCCCGCGCGCCACCCGTCCCGAGCCGTACGCGGGTGTGACCGGCCGTCGCGCGGTCCTGCCGTACTGGACCGAGCCGCACGGCAATCTCTCGCTGGACACGGGCGTCAAGGGCAGGCGGCTCGGTCTGGGCGGTGTGCGGCGGCCGGACGTCACCGTCTCCGGGACCCGGCTGCGCGCCCGGGTCCCGCTGCACGCGGCCGGGGATGCCCGGGTGGGGCTCAGGTTCACCGCTTCCGGCAGGACGCTGCACGCGTCCGGCACGCTCACCGGCGAGGTGGACGGGCCGGGCTCCCTGCTGGAGGCCGCGTTTCCCGCCCGGCTCCCCCGGGGGGTCTGGCGGGTCGCCCTGAGCCCGGACCCCGACGCCGCGCGGCCCGCCTGGAGCGGGCTGCCGTTCGCGATCCGCTCCGCCGGCGGCAGCACGCGGGTGGTGGCCGTCCCGCGTCCCGGCACCGTACGGAAACTGGTGCGTGCCGCGCGGCGGGCGCTCGGCGCGGCCCGTGCGAGGGTGTCTCCCCTGATCCGCGGGAAGCGGTGACCGCGGGCCGGCCGCCCGGTGTCCCGCCGGGGGCGTGCTCCGCGGGTCGCACATGACCCGCGGGCACCGGCCCGGTGCCGTCCCCGGAGGGCCGGCGGGGCCGGGGCGGAGCCCTTCGGCCCGGTGCCCTCGTACGGGAGCCGCCGCGCCCGCCGCGAAGGGCCGCGCGGCGGGGGTTCAGCGGCTGACGCCGACCTGTTCCAGGGCGCGGCGCAGGGGCTCCCAGCCCACGCGCCGCGGCAGGCCGCGGTTGCGGGCCTGGGCGAGGGCGCGCCAGAACCCGGCCTGCAGCAGCGCCTCCGGGGGCACCGCCCCGGCCCGCTCCAGGATCGCCTCGGGCACCTTCTGCGGGTCGGGCACCTTGTACTCGGCCATGATCTCGTCGTACTTGTCGTGCAGCACCGTGTTGTCGGGGTCGGCGCCGAAGACCACGAGCTGGCCGGTGGGCTGGGTGTCGACCAGGACGGTCACCAGGTCGGGGCGGTAGCGCGCCAGCACCTCGGTGATCTTGTAGACGTCGCCGGTCCAGGCGTTGGTGTGCCGGTCGCGGGCGGCCTCGTCCACGCTGCGCGGCAGCATGTCGTCGAGGACGATCACGCTGGCCCAGTCGGAGTGCTTCTCGACGTTCATGAGGTCGCGCAGGGCGTACTCGAACAGGTGCATGCCGTCGATGAACGACAGGTCGAGCGTGGTGCGGCGCCAGTAGCCGAACGGGCTGCGGCCCCGGCGCAGATTGCGCAGCGGGTGCCGGCCTCCCTTGAGGTGGGCCAGCGGGTTGTCGCGGGCGAAGAAGTCGTCGCTGGTGGCCTTCACCAGGTGGACGTCGCACTTCAGCTCCGAGACCACCTTGAAGGCGGGGTCGACCGCGATGCTGGGGACGCGTGACAGGCGCAGGCTGCGGCCGTCGTTGACGCCGATCTCCAGGTAGTTGCGGTTGGCGCTGACCTTGTGCAGTTCCCGAAGGAACTCATGGCGTTTCACGAAGGGGACTCTCCTTGCGGATGCGGGGCAGTGCTTCGTGCAGGGCCGCGCCGGTCGCGCGGCGCGGGCAGGCCGATGTCCTGCCCGCGGTCGTGCGCGAGGGCGCGGTACCGGGGGGCGCGGAGGGCCGGTGGTGGGTCGTACCCGCTCCGGGGCGGGTCGCACCAGGTGGTCCCGCCGGCGCCGGTGGCGACGGTGGGGCGGCGGCTTCTTCCGGACCGGTCATCGTTCGCACGAAGTTAGCGCCGTGGACCCCGTGGAGCCAAACGGTACGCGCGGTCGTGCCCGCGCCGGGCGGTTCCTCCCGTACGGCCCGCGCGCGGCGGCCGCGGGCGGTGCGGCGGTCGGTGGCCGGGAGGCTCATGAATGGATCTGCACCTTGCTGTGGTCGCCGAGGACGAGCCGGTGGGCGCTGGGCACGCTGGGCGCGGGCGTCACCTCGACGTGCCGGCCGATCAGCGAGGCCTCGATGCGGCCGACGCCGTCGATCGAGGAGTCCCGCAGCACGATGGAGAACTCCAGCTCGCTGTCGGTGATCCGGCAGTTCTCCGCGACGGAGGTGAAGGGACCGACGTAGGAGTCGCTGACGACCGTGCCGGCGCCGATGACGGCGGGGCCGACGATACGTGAGTTGACGATCCGCGCGTTCTCCTCGACGACCACCCGGCCGATGGTCTCCGACCGGTCGTCGACCTGGCCGTCGATGCGGCGTTCGACGCCCTCGAGGACGGAGCGGTTGACCTCCAGCATGTCGACGACGTCGCCGGTGTCCTTCCAGTAGCCCTCGATGACGGTGCAGCGCGCGTCGGCGCGGGAGTCGATCAGGTGCTGGAGGGCGTGGGTGATCTCGAGTTCGCCGCGCCAGGAGGGCTCGACGGCGCGCACCGCCTCGTGGACGGCGGGCGTGAACAGGTAGACACCGACGAGGGCGAGGTCGCTCTTGGGGTGTTCCGGTTTCTCCTCCAGGCCGATCACCCGGCCGGACGGGTCGAGTTCGGCCACTCCGAAGGAACGGGGGTCGGCGACGCGGGTCAGCAGGATCCGCGCGTCGGGCCGGTCGCGGCGGAACTCCTCGACGAGGCCGGTGATGCCGCCGACGATGAAGTTGTCGCCGAGGTACATCACGAAGTCGTCGTCGCCGAGCCAGTCGCGGGCGATCAGTACGGCGTGGGCCAGTCCCAGGGGCTGTTCCTGGGGGATGTAGGTCACCCGCAGACCGAACTTCGATCCGTCGCCGACGGCGTCCTCGATCTCCGCGGCCGTGTCGCCCACGATCATCCCGACCTCGGTGATGCCCGCTTCCGCCAGGGACTCCAACCCGTAGAAGAGCACGGGCTTGTTGGCCACGGGCACCAACTGTTTGGCCGAGGTGTGGGTGATCGGCCTCAGTCGGGTTCCGGCACCGCCGGACAGCACGAGAGCCTTCATCCGACTCACCATAGCCGTGTTCCGGCGGAGGGGACATCGCTCGCCTCACCCGTGCGTCACGGAATCCCGCGAGACGGCCGGCGAGCCGCCCGGACGCGGGCGGGCCCTCACCCCCACGGCGTTTCCCCCGCACTCGTGTTCGGGGTGGTGGAGGGGGTACCGCGGTCCACGGCGGGGCCGGTCGGTGGTCCCCGAGGCCACGGCTCGTCAACTTCCTCCTGTCCGCTGCACTTCGGCTCCCCGGTGCCGCGCCGGGCGAACACCCGCCCGGCATACGGGCTCCGCCTCTTCCTCGACACCCCGGCGCGGACGGGGAGTCACCGTCCGGACCGGGGTCCTCGTCAGGTGTTGGGCCGGGCCGCGCTGATGTCGCCGAGGGCGGACTCCGGGTCGCGCTCCATCGCGGTGTCGCCCAGCGAGACGACCCCGACGGGCCGCCCGTCCTCGACGACCGGGACGCGGCGCACGGCGTGTTCGCGCATCAGCCGCACCGCGTGGTCCAGGTCGTCGTCCGGTGCCACGGTCACCAGGTCGTCGCTGCACGCGCCGGCCACGGTGGTGTCCTCGGGATCGCCGCCCCGGGAGACCGACCGCACCACCAGGTCGCGGTCGGTGACCAGTCCGCGCAGCCGGTCTCCGTCGGTCACCAGGACGGACCCGAGGTCGCGGTCGCGCATGATGCGGGCGACCTCCGCGACGGAGGTCTGCGGACCGACGGTCACCGGCGCGCCGGTCATGATGTCGCGCACGTGCTGTGCCATGACGTGTCCTCTCTCCTTCTCTTCCGGTGGTGCCCCGGGTACCCGGTGGAGCGGTGCGGTCACCGGGCGCGGGCGTTCCCGGCCGGCGGACCCGGCGGCCGTCAGGGCCGCAGCACGAACTCCGCCCACACCTGCTTGCCCCCGCTGACCGGAAGGGTCCCCCAGGCGGCCGACACGGCCTCGACGAGGAGGATGCCCCGGCCTCCGGTGGCCTCCCAGCTGATGCTGGTGGGCTTCACGGGGGTACGGGGCGAGACGTCGGCGACCGCGAGGCGCAGCCGGTCGTTGACCAGGGAGATGTCGAGACGGACCGGCCCTTCGGTGTGCACCAGGGCGTTGGTGACCAGTTCGGAGACGACGAGCAGGGCGCCGTCGAAGTCCGCGGTCACCCCCCAGGAGCGCAGGGTGCGCCGGGTGAAGCGGCGGGCGTGCCCGACCGCCTGGGGCACCCGCCACACCGTCCAGCTCTCCCGCAGCGGGCGGGAGGCCATGCCGTCGTAGCGCAGCAGCAGCAGGGCGACGTCGTCGCTGCGCGGGGCCTTGCCGAGCAGGGCGTCCGCGACGGGCCCGAGGTGGGCGGGGTCGGCGGCGGACAGCTGCCGGGCGAAGCCGTTCATGCCCTCGTCGATGTCGGACTCGGGGGACTCGACCAGGCCGTCCGTGGTGAGCGCGACCATCGTGCCGGGCTGCAGCCGGAGCGGGCTCATGGGGAAGTCGCTCTGCCGCACCACACCGAGCGGCGGGCCGCCCTCGGCCTCCGCGATCTCGGTGCGGCCGTCCGGGTGGCGCAGCACCGGCGGCAGATGTCCGGCGCGGACGCACCAGGCGGAGCCCTCCTCCATGTCGACGTCGACGTAGCAGCAGGTGGCGAAGAGGTCGGTCTCCATGTCCATGAGGAGCCGGTTGGCGTGGGAGACCACCACGTCCGGGGGGTGTCCCTCGACGGCGTAGGCGCGCAGCGCGGTGCGCATCTGGCCCATGAGGGTGGCGGCGCCGGCACTGTGGCCCTGGACGTCGCCGATGACGAGGGCGACGTGGTTGTCCGGCAGCGGGATCACGTCGTACCAGTCGCCGCCGAGCCCCAGGCCGGCGGTGCTGGGCAGATAGCGGGCGACGGCGACCGCGCCGGGCAGCCGGGGCAGGCGGCGCGGCAGCAGTTGGCGCTGGAGCATGCCGACCAGTTCGTGCTCGGCGTCGAAGGCGCGGGCCCGTGTCAGGGCCTGTCCGGCGAGGCCGGCGGCGGCGGTGAGGAGGGCGCGTTCGTCGGGGCCGAAGTCGTGCGGGGTGTCCCAGCCGATCAGACAGGCACCGGCCATGCGGTTCCCGGCCGGCAGCGGCAGCACGGCGAGTCCGCCGGGGCCGACCTCGGCGAGGGCGCTCTCCAGCGGGGACCCGGCCGGCCAGATCCCGGCGCGGCCCTCACGCAGGGCGGCGGCGAGGGTGGGCATGGTGCGCACCGGCGCGTCGGGCCACTCGGTGCGCCACTCCGTGCGCCACAGCTCCGGCCAGGCCTCCGGTTCGGGCGGGTCGAGGACGGTGACGACGAGCCGTTCGTTCTCCAGCTCGGCGAGCGCGATCCGGTCGGCCCGCAGCGGCCGGCGCAGCGCGGCGACCACGGCCCTGCCGACGTCGCGGACGGTGACCGCGGTGGCGAGCGCGGCGGCGAGGCGCTGGACGCGGGCCACGTCCGTGACGTCGGAGCGCAGCGTGGAGGCGTCGGCGACGGAGCCCACCAGCCGGGCGGGGCGCCCCTCGCCACCGGGCACCAGCCGGCCGCGCAGCCGCAGCCACCTGGGCGGGCCGGCGGGCTGGAGCACCCGGAACTCCAGTTCGCGGTCGCCGATCGTCATGTGGTCGGCCTCAACGACCGACATCAGCGACGGCAGGTCCTCCGGCACCGTCAGGGCCAGCAGGGTCTCGACCCGTCCGTCGAAGTCGTCCGGGTCGAGGCCGAACAGCTCCAGGATGTCCTCGCCGACCCGGACCCGCCCGGTGTCCACGGCGAGGCTGAAGCCGCCGGGCCGCAGGTCGGCGCCCTCGGCGGTGGCGGCCGGCGCGGGGAGGGCGAGGGCGTCGGCGACGAGGCCGAGACAGAAGCGGTCGTCGGCGTCGAAGCCGCCGGCGCGCTCGCCGACCGCGAGCAGGCAGCCGCCGCGGTCGCCGCGCAGGGGCAGCGCCGCCAGGAAGAAGTCGTGGCTGGGCACGCGCCGTGACTGCGCCTGCGCGGCGAGGTCGTCCGGGCCCAGCCACACCGGCCGCCCGCGGTGGGCCTCGGCCACCGGCGCGCGCCCGGCGACGGGGTAGCTGTCCCGTACCCCGCACAGGGTGCGCGGCACCCCGACGGACTCCGCCAGGTACAGCAGTTCCCCGTCCGCGTCGGCCGTGTACACGGCGGCGAACGCGGCACCGGCGAAGACGAGGGCCTGCTCCAGGATCCTGCGCACCCGTTCGGGTGACTCGGGGTCGTCCGCGATCGCCGTCAGGGCACCTTCGGCACGCAGCGTTCTCGTGCTGCGTCCCGCAGCGCCCTCACCGACCACACTGGCCATTACAGCGCTTGTGGGACACCCGCGCAGCCCCTGTGCGCGTTCGGCGGCTCCGGGGTGCGCGGGGCGCGGAGGCCCCCCGGACAGCCCTGCGGGCCCGGGGGCGGGGTGTACGGAGGGCGCGTCACCGGGCGGGGCGCGCGGTCCCCCGGGCGCTCGTCGTGCGCGACGGCCCGGCAGGGGGGAGATTGGGTCCCGGGGCCGGTGGCGCGGCCGTGCGAGGAGGTGGTCGGCGTGTCCGAGGGGCAGTCGTCCGCGCGGACACCGGAGGGTGGGCGGGCGCCGGTCGGCCGTCCGCTGCTGTCGCTGACACTGACCTCGATGATGGACGAGGTGCACGCCCACTCCGGGGCCGTGTACCTGCTCTCGCCGGACCAGCCGGTGCTGGAGATGGCGGTGATGGCGGGGCTGCCCCGCGCCTTCGCGGCCCCGTGGGAGCGGGTGGGGCTGAGCGCGCCGATCCCGGTCTCCGACGCGGTGCGCGAACGACGGCTGGTGTGGGTGGGCGACGAGGGGGAGATGGCCCGCCGCTACCCCCGGATCGCCATGGTGCTGCCGTACCCCTTCTCGCTGGCCGCGCTGCCGGTGTCGACCGCGGCCAAGGCGTACGGCGCGGTCTTCGTGACCTGGCCCGCCACGCATCCGCAGGAACTGTCCGACCGGGAGCGCGATCATCTGACCGCCGCCTGCGACCGGCTCGCGGTGCGGCTGGAACGGGCCGCCGAGCAGAGCCTGCCGCCGGCGGCGGAGCCCGATCTGCTGGCGGCGCCGCTGGTGGACGGCATGGCCGGCACGCTCGGCACGGCGGAGGCGGCACGGATGGTGTCCCGGCTGCCGTACGGCCTGTGCTCGCTCGATCCGCACGGGCGGGTCGGCTTCGCCAACGCCGCCGCCGAGGAGCTGCTGGGGGTTCCGGCGGACCGGCTGCTCGGGGCCCGGATGTGGGCGTCGGTGCCGTGGCTGAACGACCCCGTGTACGAGGAACGGTACCGGGCGGCGCTGTTCAGCCAGCAGGTCACCTCGTTCGTCGCGCTGCGCCCTCCGGACGAGTGGCTGTCGTTCCGGCTGTATCCGAGCACCACCGGGCTCAGCGTGCGGATCAGCCGGGCGCGGGCGGTGGCGGAGACGAACCGTGCGGCGCCGTGGTCCGGACAGGCGCAGCCGCGGCTGGTCACCATCACCCAGGTGCTGAGCCTGGCGGGTGCGCTGACCGAGACGGTCGGGGTGGAGGACGTGGTGCGGCTGGTGGCGACCGAGGTCGTCCCGGCGGTGGGCGGCCAGGGGCTGGTGATCCTCGGGTCCCGGGCGGGCCGGCTGCGCGTGCTGGGGCACCGGGGGTACGCGGACGCGCGGTTCGTGGAGCGGTTCGACGGGGTGCCGCTGTCGGAGCCGATTCCCGGCACTCAGGTGCTGCGCTCCGGGGTGCCCGCCTTCTTCGAGAACCGGAAGGAGCTCGAGCACCTGTATCCGGCGCTGCTGGTGGACCCGTCGGAGTTCGCGGCGTTCGCGTTCCTGCCGCTGATCGCCTCGGGGCGGCCGGTGGGGACGTGTGTGTTGTCGTACGCGGCGCCGCACCACTTCACGACGGAGGAGCGGGCGGTGCTGACCAACCTGGCGGGCCTGATCGCCCAGGCGCTGGAGCGGGCCCTGCTCTACGACGCCAAGCACCGGCTCGCGCACGGGCTGCAGGAGGCGCTGCTGCCGCACACGCTGCCGTCGCTGGCGGGGTTCGAGGCGGCGGCCCGCTACCTGCCGGCCACTCAGGGGATGGAGATCGGGGGCGACTTCTACGACCTGGTGCCGGCGCAGGGGATGACGGCGGCGGTGATCGGGGACGTGCAGGGGCACAACGTGGCGGCGGCCGGGCTGATGGGGCAGGTCCGTACCGCGGTGCGCGCGTACACGGCCGTCGGGCAGGCGCCCGAGGAGGTCATGCGCAGCACCAACCGGCTGCTGCTGGACCTGGGGGCCGACCTGTTCGCCAGCTGTCTGTACCTGCGGCTCGACCCCGCGCGCGGGCGGGCCGTGATGTCCCGCGCGGGTCACCCGCCGCCGCTGCTGCGCAGGCCGGACGGGCGGGTGCGGGTGCTGGACCTGGCCGGGGGCCCGCTGCTGGGCATCGACGGCTCGGCGGCGTACCCGGCGACCGAGGTCGCCCTCTCCCCCGGTTCCCTGCTCGTCCTCTACACCGACGGCCTGGTGGAATCCCCCGGCACCGACTTCGAGGACGCCGTCGCCGACCTGTGCCGCCGCCTCACCGACCTCGGTGACCTGCCCCTGGACGGTCTCGCCGACGCCCTGGTCCAGCACGGCACGGACGCGGAGGACCGGCTGGACGACATCGCCCTGCTCCTCCTGCGGGCCCTACCGGACGGCTGACCCGGCCCACCTGGCACGACGACCGGGAACACACCCCCGGCGAACCACTGAAGACCCGCACCCCGCCCTGACCACTTCAGGAACGCGAAGCTGTACCACTGCGCGGCTCCGCCGCGTGGCCTCGAAGGGGGCTGACGGACAGGGGCGCGGGACCGTGCCACTGCGCGGCTCGCCGCGTGAACGCAAAGGGGCCTGACGGACAGGGGCGCGGGGCCCTGTCGCTGTGCGGCTCCGCCGCGTGGCCGCGAAGGAGGTCTGACGGAAAGGGGCGCGGGGCCGTGCCACTGTGCGGCTCCGCCGCGTGGGCGCAAAGGGGGTCTGGGGGCGGAGCCCCCAGGGCCGGGACGGGAAGGGGCGGCGGGGGCGAAAAAGGGCTCGGGAACCCAGGACGACACAGGCTGCGGAACCGCGGAGGAGGGACGCCCCGACGGCGTGCGGCCCACCCTGTGGGGGGCGGGCCGCACGCCGTCGGGAGCGAGGGCGCGTCAGTGGGTTCCGGTCAGGCCGGAGCCCTCCTGGGCACCCCACTCCGCGGTGTCACCGGCGCCCTCGCCGGCCTCCTCACCGCCCGTCTCCTCGCCGGCGGCGCCCTCCGCGCCCTCCGCACCCGCGTCACCAAGAGTCGCGCCGACCGCCGCCAGGGCCGTGGTGACCGGCTGGAAGAACGTCTCGCCGCCCGAGGCGCAGTCGCCGCTGCCCCCCGAGGTCAGGCCGACGGCGAGGCCGTCCCGGGTGAACATCGAGCCGCCGCTGTCGCCGGGCTCGGCGCAGACGTTCGTCTGGATGAGGCCGGTGACCGTGCCCTCCGGATAGTTCACGGTGGCGTTCAGGCCCAGCACCTGGCCGTCGGCGAGCCCGGTGGTGCTTCCCATCCGGAACACCTCCTGGCCGACGGTGGCCTCCGCGGCCCCGGATATGGGGAGGGTCTGGTCACCGAGGTTCACCTCGCTCGGCGCGACGGTCGCGGGATCGTCGTACCGGACGAGCGCGAAGTCGCCCTCGCCGGGGAAGACCGCCTGGTCGACCGTGGCGATCGGCTGCCCGCCCTGCGCGTCGGACCACTGCTCGGCCGCGACACCGCAGTGACCGGCCGTCAGGAACGCCGGGGCGCCGTCGCCAGCGGTGACGTTGAAGCCGAGCGAGCAGCGCGCCCCGCCCGAGAAGATGGCGTCGCCGCCGGAGGCGAAGGTCCTGAACGTGCCCGCGGACTTCTTGATGGTCGCCATGCCGGAGCCGAGGCTCTCGACGGTGGACTCCAGCCTGTTCCACTTGTCACCGGTCACCGTGCTGTCCGCGGTGACGAGGAGCTTGTTGGTGCGCGGGTCCACGGCCCAGGAGGTGCCCGGGATGGTCGCCTCCGACTTCAGCGTCCGCGCCCCGGCCTCCAGC
Organism: Streptomyces sp. NPDC018964; assembly: GCF_044390325.1. Taxonomy (NCBI): domain Bacteria; kingdom Bacillati; phylum Actinomycetota; class Actinomycetes; order Kitasatosporales; family Streptomycetaceae; genus Streptomyces; species Streptomyces sp. NPDC018964. The sequence continues at coordinate 160,992 of NZ_JBIRYZ010000009.1, read as the reverse complement.
TCGGTCATGCTGTTGTCGACCTCGCGGACGGCCGCGCCCGCCTTCTTCGCCTGCACGATCACATTGTTGTCGTCGCCCGGTACGACGTTGACGACGAGCTGCTTGTCGTCAACGTCGTAGTAGGAGCCGGCGAACGCGTCGCCGAGGAGCCCGGCGAGCCGCGAGGCGAGGTCCGAGGCGTCGCCCGCCTTCAGGGTCTTCGGCGCCGCCGCGGCGCCGTCCGACGCGCCGTCCTGGGACGCGTTCGCGTTCGGGAGCAGGATCGCGGCGGCGCCGAGCGCCACCACACCGCCCACCGCCATCGCGGCCTTGCGCTTCGGAATCCGCTTGTGACTCAAACTTCTCGACCTCCTGGGGGGACCGGAGTCGCGCCGGTGTTCGGCGACTGTGGGGCGCCCGGACGGCTGTTGGTACGCACGGGCAGCGAGGGGCGTTCAATCCCGTCCGATCGACCACGTGCGGTGATCGTTCGTGTGCGGTGGGTCGCGATCACGTAGCGGAATCTTGGCTTCAGCGAATCTGCACATCGAATGCCCAACCCGGTCACCGGAGCCGGGATTCGTCCACAGGCCGGCGGACCGGGCCACGCCTTTGGGACCGGTGTGTCGGATTCCGGCCACCAGGGCGCAAGTGGCCGGGACGCGTCGATGCGGTGGGGCATGTGAAGAAGTCGCCGCCGAGCCGTGCCCGCGTCTGCACGTCTGCACCCCTGCGGAGCACGAATTGCCTGGTGAGACGTTTGATTGATTGGAAGGCCGCGCCCGCCGCGTGCTTTGATCCATCGCACCGCAAGGCCGCTTCGGGCTCCCGGCGACGGGCGTCCGGCGCCCGCGGTCGCGGCCTTCATCCGCACCGGAGGGGGCCGCTCTCCCCCTTGTGACCTATCCATACGAAGGGACGTTCCATCATGAACTCCACCCCCCAGGTCGAGACCGCCGAGATCTCCGACGCCGACCTCGACAACGTCTCCGGCGGCCTGTCCGTGAACGCCGTGAACACCCTCACGGGCGCGGTGGACGGCATCGCCCCGGTCTCCGGCCTGGTCGACACGGTCGTCGGCACCGTCGAGGGTGTCACCGGCCTGAACACCGCCCCGGTCACGAACCTGGTCGCCGGTCTCTGATCGCGCCCTTGTGCCGCGAAGTCCCGAAGCCGCTCCCCGGCTCCGGGACTTCGCGGCGCGTCCACGCCCCCCGCGTCATGCCGCACAGCTCACACAGGTGAGGGAAGACCCGTGCAGTTCCGCCAACAGGCTCTCGCCAGGCTCCAGTCGCCGGAGGAGCTCGACCTCCCGGTGCGCTTCGCGCGGCCGCAGGGCTGGCTGGTGCTCTCCGTGACGGTGGTCGTGATGGCGGCCGCGTCGGTGTGGGCGGTGACCGGCTCGGTGTCCTCCACGGTCAGCGCGCCCGCCGTCCTCACGCACGGACAGGGCAGTTACGTCCTGCAGAGCCCCGTCGCCGGCCAGGTCACCGCCGTCCTCGCCGAGGAGGGCGAGCGGCTGCCCGCCGGCTCCCCCGTCCTGAAGGTCGGCACCGAGCAGGGCGACGAGGTCGTCCGCAGCCTCGACGCGGGCCGTGTCACCGCGCTCGCCGTCGGCACCGGGCAGATCATCTCCACCGGCGCGAACGTCGCCGCCGTGGAGAAGGTCGCCCGTGCGAAGGCCCCGCTGCGGGCGACGGTGTACGTCCCCGCCGAGAGCGCCGCCGGCATCCCCGCGCACGCCTCCGTGGACCTGACCGTGCAGTCGGTGCCGAGCCAGGAGTACGGCGTGCTGCGCGGCGAGGTGACGTCGGTGGGCCGCTCGGCGCAGTCCCCCCGGCAGATCGCCGCGTTCCTCGGGGACGCCCAGCTCGGCGAGCAGTTCACCGAGAAGGGCAGGCCGGTGGCGGTCACGGTCGAGCTGGAGAAGTCGTCCGGCACGAGGAGCGGTTACGCGTGGTCCTCCGCGGAGGGCCCGCCGTTCGAGCTGACCTCGATGACCCTGGCCACGGGTTCGATCCGGCTGGCCGACCGGCGCCCCGTCGACTGGCTGCTGCCGTGACCACCGCGCGGCAGACCCACGGCCGGCGCCGGGCCGCCCCGCCGAAGCGCGGTGTTCCCAAGGCCCGGGCGAAGACGGTCCGCACCCCCACCGTGCTCCAGATGGAGGCCGTGGAGTGCGGTGCCGCCTCGCTGGCGATGGTGCTCGGCCACTACGGCCGCCATGTCCCGCTGGAGGAGCTGCGCATCGCCTGCGGCGTCTCGCGGGACGGCTCGCGCGCCGGCAACCTGCTGAAGGCGGCCCGGAGTTACGGGCTGACCGCCAAGGGCATGCAGATGGACCTGGCCGCCCTCGCCGAGGTGACGGCGCCGGCCGTCCTGTTCTGGGAGTTCAACCACTACGTCGTCTACGACGGCATGGGCCGCCGCTTCGGCCGCCGCGGGGTCTACATCAACGACCCCGGCAAGGGACGGCGGTTCGTCCCGCTGGAGGAGTTCGACGGCAGCTTCACCGGTGTCGTGCTGGTGATGGAGCCCGGCGAGGACTTCACCCGGGGCGGGCGCAGGCCGGGCGTGCTCGGCGCGATGCCGGCCCGGCTGCGCGGCACGGCGGGCACCATGCCCGCGGTGGTGCTGTCGAGCCTGCTGCTGGTCGCGGTCGGCGCGGCGGTGCCGGGGCTCAGCCGTACCTTCATCGACGAGTTCCTGATCGGCGGCCGGACCTCGACGCTGGACGTGCTGTTCACGTCGATGGGCGCCTGCGTGCTGCTCACGCTGGTGCTGACCTGGCTGCAACAGGGCAACCTGCTGCGCGGCCGGCTGATCTCCTCCACCCTGTCCAGCGCCCGCTTCCTGCGCCATCTGCTGCGGCTGCCGGTGACGTTCTTCGCCCAGCGCAGCCCGGCCGACCTGGTGCAGCGGCTGCAGTCCAACGACGCGGTGGCCGAGACGCTGGCCCGCGACCTGTCGGCGGCGGGCGTGGACGCGGTGGTGGTCGTGCTGTACGCGGTGCTGCTGTACACGTACGACCCGCAGCTGACGTTCGTGGGCGTCGGGGTGGCGCTGCTGAACATCGTGGCGATGCGGATCGTGATCCGGCTGCGCGCGACCCGTACGGCGAAGCTGCGGGCGGACAGCGCGCGGCTGACCAACACGGCGTACACCGGTCTGCAGCTGATCGAGACGCTGAAGGCGACCGGCGGGGAGGACGGCTACTTCCGCAAGTGGGCCGGGCAGCACGCCACCACGCTGGAGGAGCAGCAGCGGCTCGGGGTGCCGAGCGCCTGGCTCGGTGTCGTCGCGCCGACGCTCGCCACGCTCAACAGCGCGCTGATCCTGTGGATCGGCGGCATGCGGGCGGTCGAGGGGCACGTCTCGGTCGGTCTGCTGGTCGCCTTCCAGGCGCTGGTCGCCCGTTTCACCGCCCCGCTGACCCGCCTCAACGGCGTCGCGGGCCGGATCCAGGACTTCGCCGCGGACGTGGCCCGGCTGAAGGACGTGGAGAACTTCCGGGCGGACCCGCTCTACGGCCGTCCCGGTGCCGGCGAGTCGACCCGCCGGCTGCACGGCCACGTCGAGCTGCAGAACCTCGCCTTCGGCTACAACCCGCTGGACAAGCCGCTGCTGACCGGCTTCGACCTGACCGTGGGGCCCGGACAGCAGGTGGCGCTGGTGGGCGGTTCCGGCAGCGGCAAGTCCACCGTGTCCCGGCTGATCTCGGGGCTGTACACGCCGTGGGAGGGCGTGATCCGGATCGACGGGCAGCGCATCGAGGACATCCCGCGCGGGGCGCTGGCCGCCTCCGTCTCCTTCGTCGACCAGGAGGTGTTCCTCTTCGAGGGCACCGTCCGCGACAACGTGGCGCTGTGGGACCCGTCGGTCCCGGACGAGGCGGTGGTGGAGGCGCTGAAGGACGCGGCGCTGTACGACGTGGTCCTGCGCCGGCCGGGCGGCATCCACAGCCCGGTCGAGCAGGACGGCCGCAACTTCTCCGGCGGTCAGCGCCAGCGCCTGGAGATCGCGCGGGCGCTGGCGCGCCGGCCCAGCATCCTGGTCCTCGACGAGGTGACCAGCGCGCTGGACGCGGAGACCGAGCTGGTGGTGATGGACAACCTGCGCCGGCGCGGCTGTGCCTGCGTGGTGATCGCGCACCGGCTGAGCACGGTCCGCGACAGCGACGAGATCGTCGTGCTGGACCACGGCACGGTCGTGGAGCGCGGACGGCACGAGGAACTGGTGGCGCGCGGCGGCGCGTACGCGGCACTGGTCAGGGAGCGTTGAGATGACGACCGTGCACGAGGGGCAGGGCGGCGACCTCGTCCTGGGCGCGCTCGGGTCGCTGGGCACGCCGGTCGACTGCTCCGGGTCCGGCCGGCTGGACCTGGAGGGGCCGCAGACGCTGTGGCTGATCGTGTCCGGTGCCGTGGACCTGTTCGCGGTGGACGCCGAGCGGCAGGGCCACTGGCACCATCTGGGCCGGCTGGAGGCGGGCTCGCTGGTGCTGGGCCCGGTGACCGGCCCGGCGCACACGCTGGTGGCGCGTCCGCTGCGGGACTGCGTGGTGCGCCGCATCGCCCTGCGCGAGCTGTACCAGCCGGCGAGCACCCAGACCTGGTCGTACGACGAGTACGGCAACCCGCAGTACGTGCCGCCGACGACGAGCCCCCTGGAGTACGCGCTGGCGCTCGGCGCGGGCCGCGGCCTGGCGGTGCTGTTCCAGGCTCCGATGGCCACCGAGCGGGCCGGCGCGCCCGGCGACGACGACGTGTTCTGGATGCAGGTCCCGCCGGGCAGTGTGCAGTACGGCTCGCTGTACGGGGCCGAGGCGGCGGCCGATCTGCTGATGGATCCGGCGCTGTGGCAGAGCATGGTCGACCAGCAGTACCGGCTGATGACCGCGCTGGACCGGTGGATCGAGCAGCTGGAGCAGACGCACGAGACGCGGACCGCCGAGGGCATCGCGGCCGGTGAGGCGGTCCGTGCCCGGGCCGACCGGACGCTGCTCGCCGCGATCGGCAAGCGGTCGGGACAGCGCACGACGGCGGCCGACGCGGACGCCACGTACGCGGCCTGCGAGCTGGTGGCCCGGGCGGCCGGGATCACGCTCGCCGCGCCCGCGCGGTCCGCCGTCGGCGGGGACCGGCTCGATCCGGTCGAGCGGATCGCCCTGGCCTCCCGGGTGCGGACCCGTGTCGTACGGCTGGACGGCCGCTGGTGGCGGGACGACGTGGGGCCGCTGGTGGGTCACCGGGCCCTGTCGGGGGCGCCCGTGGCGCTGCTGTGGCGGCGCGGCGGCTATGTGGCGGTGCATCCCGCGACCGGCCGGGAGACCCCGGTCGAGAAGGCGAACGCCGAGGAGTTCGAGCCCCGCGCGGTGATGTTCTACCGTCCGCTGCCCGAGCGGCGGCTGAGCCCGCTGCGGCTGCTGCGGTTCTGCATGAGGGGTACGCGGGGTGATCTGACGCGTCTGGTGCTGAGCGGTCTGGTGACGGTGGCGATCGGGGCCCTGGTGCCGCTGGCGACCGGCAAGGTGCTCGGCGAGTTCGTGCCGGAGGCGCGGACCGGGCTGATCGTGCAGGTGTGTCTCGCGGTGATCCTGAGCAGTGTGGTGGCCGCCGCGTTCATGCTGCTGCAGAACCTCACCCTGCTGCGGCTCGAGGGCCGGGTGGAGGCGACCCTCCAGCCGGCCGTGTGGGACAGGCTGCTGCGGCTGCCGACCACGTTCTTCACCGAGCGTTCGACGGGTGAGCTGGCGAGCGCCGCCATGGGCGTCAGCGCGATCCGCCGCACGCTGGCCGGGGTCGGTCCGACGGTGGCCCAGTCGGTCACCGTGGGAGCGATGAACCTGGGGATCCTGCTCTGGTTCAGCGTGCCGATGGCGCTGGCCGCGCTCGGGATGCTGGTCGTCGTCGCGGGGGTGTTCCTGGGGCTCGGGCTGTGGCAGGTGCGCTGGCAGCGGCGGCTGGTGGTGCTCACCAACAAGCTGAACAACCAGGCCTTCCAGACCTTGCGGGGTCTGCCGAAGCTGCGGGTGGCGGCGGCGGAGAACTACGCGTACGCCGCCTGGGCGTCCCAGTTCGCCCGCAGCCGCGAGCTCCAGCAGAAGGCCGGCCGGATCAAGAACCTGACGGCGGTGCTGGGCGCGGTCTACCTGCCGCTGGTCACCCTGGCGATGTTCATGCTGCTGGCCGGTCCGGCGCGCGGATCGATGACGGCAGCGGAGTTCCTCACCTTCAACACGTCGGTGACGATGGTGCTGACCTCGGTCACCCAGCTGACCGGCGCGTTCGTCTCGGCGGTCGCCGCGCTGCCGCTGTTCGAGCAGATCAGGCCGGTGCTGGACGCCATGCCCGAGGTGCGCGCGGCGAGCACCCGGCCGGGCCCGCTGTCGGGTGCGGTCGAGGCGCGGCGGCTGTCCTTCCGCTACTCCGACGACGGTCCGCTGGTCCTGGACGACGTGTCCTTCGAGGCGCGGCCGGGCGAGTTCGTGGCGGTGGTCGGCCCGAGCGGCTGCGGCAAGTCCACGCTGCTGCGGCTGCTGATCGGCTTCGACCGGCCGGTGTCCGGCAGTGTGCTGTACGACGGTCAGGACCTGGCGGCGCTCGACCGGTCGGCGGTGCGCCGGCAGTGCGGTGTGGTGCTCCAGCACGCGCAGCCGTTCACCGGGTCCGTCCTGGACGTCATCTGCGGGAGCGAGCCGTACACGCCCGAGGAGGCGATGGCGGCGGCGGAGATGGCGGGGCTGGCCGAGGACATCAGGCGGATGCCGATGGGACTGCACACCCTCGTGTCGGGCGGCGGCACGATCTCCGGCGGCCAGCGGCAGCGGCTGATGATCGCCCAGGCGCTGATCCGCAGGCCGCGGATCCTCTTCTTCGACGAGGCGACCAGCGCCCTGGACAACGAGACGCAGCGCACGGTCATCGAGAGCACCAAGGCCCTGGAGGCGACCCGGATCGTCATCGCGCACCGGCTGTCGACGGTCCTCGACGCGGACCGGGTGGTGGTGATGGAGGGCGGCAAGGTGGTCCAGCAGGGTCCGCCCGCCGAGTTGCTCGCCGACACCGGCGGGCGGCTGCACGAACTGGTGCGGCGGCAGATGGCGTGAGGCGTCGGGCGGTGATCACCCGCATGTCAACGATCGGTAACCCTACGGTCACGCCTGGGACGTGTCTTCGCCATATGCGGGGCCCGTCCGTTGCTCCGCGCGGTAAGTGGGTACCCACGGGCCATGCGGACCAGCGTGATGGATGTGGGATCGAAGACCGTCAGACTCGTCGTGGCGGACACGGCGGGTGGTGCGCCGCTGCCGGTGCACACGGCGAAGTGGCCGCTCAGGCTGTCCGAGCAGGTCACGCCCGGGGAGCCGGTGCCGGAGCAGGCGGTGGAGCGCCTGGTGGACGCCGTCGCCGCGGCGAACAGGACCGCCGCGCGGTGGGGCGCGTCGGGTCCCCTGGCGTTCGCGACCGCCGTGGTGCGCGGCGCCCCGAACCGGTGGGAGGTGCTGAGCACGGTCCGGGCCCGCACCGGCGTCGACCTGTGCACGCTGCCCGGTGAGGTGGAGGCCGAGCTCACGTTCCTCGGGGCCCGGCGCTGGATGGGTTGGCGCTGCGGGCCGCTGGCGCTGCTGGACATCGGCGGGGGGTCGCTGGAGGTCGCCTTCGGGCGCGGCCGGCTGCCCGACTTCGTCGCCTCGCTGCCGCTGGGAGCGGGCCGGCTCACCCACGAGTACTTCGCGGACGCGGACCCGCCCTCCCCGGAGCAGGTGCGGGCGCTGCGCCGTCGGGTGCGCCACCAACTGCGGGACGTGGCGGCCCGGATCCGCTGGGAGGGACCCCGTACGGCGGTGGCCACCTCCCGCACCTTCCAGCAGCTGGGGCGGTTGTGCGGGGCCGCCCCCGGACGGCACGGTCCGTTCGTGGAACGGGAGTTGACCTGCGCCGACCTGCGGGGGGCGATCGACCGGCTGGCCGCCCTGCCCGCCGCCGAACGCGCCCGGCTGCCCGGGATCTCCGCCCCGCGCGCCGCGCAGAGCCTGGCGGGCGCGGTCGTGGGGCACACGGCGATGAAGCTGACCGGCCTGGGGACGGTGACGATCTGCCCCTGGGCGCTGCGCGAGGGGGTGCTGTTGCGCCACATCGAGGACGGTCCGTCCTGGTGGGCGGAGATCGTCCGCCTCAACGAGAAGGAGACGGCGGACGCCGGTCCCGTACCGCTGCGCGTCGCCACCGCACGCGGCTGACCCGGACGCACGACGAAAGGAGCGGGCCCGTGCCCGAGCGGAACGACCGCGAGAAGCCCGAGACGGCCGCCGAGGAGGTGCTGCGCGAGGTCGAGGAGGCCGAGCGGCGCCCCGAGGACCCCGCCCACCGGGGCGAGGCCGGGGACGCCGTCACCCCGAACACCGAGGCACAGGAGGAGTCCCGGGGCGACCGGGCCCCGGCCGGCCGGTCCCGGGCCGCAGGAAGACGCCGCCCGTGACCGGCCGGTGTCCGAAGGGCCCGTGCCACGCGGACCCCCCCGACCACGTGAACGCGCGCGCGACGCCCCGGGCCCGTCCTGGAGGAGCGACGCACGCGACCCTCCGCAAACCCGGACGAGGACGGCCGGTACCGGACATCGTGCCGGTGGCACCGGGCGCACGGCCCGCCCCCGCCGCGCCCCGACCACGTGAACGCGCGCGCGACGCCCCGGGCCCGTCCTGAAGGAGCGACGCACGCGACCCTCCGCAGACCCGGACGGGGGCGGCCGGTCCTGGGCGCGCGGTCCGTCCGGGTCCGCGGTGCCGGGCGCCGTCGCGGGCGCCGGGGTGCCGCTCGGACGAACCCGCCTCAGCCCTCCGTGTGGAAGACCACCTCCGGGTGTTCGGCGGTCGGCCCGTCCAGCAGCTTCCGGTCCACGCCCTTCAGGTGCAGGTCGAAGAAGGCTGTCACGTAGGCGCGGGTGATCTCCTGCGACCGCTTGCCCGACAGGGGCTCCTCCGGCGGCAGGAGGCCGAGCTGGTCCCCGAGGACGGGCACGTCCGTGAACGTGAAGTGTCCCGCGCCGGTGACGTCGATCCAGCGCTTCCAGCCGTCGAGGAGCGGCCAGTCGCGTGTCCAGGTGCGGTCGTCGTCGCCGGTGCCCAGCATCAGGAAGGGGCGCTCGCCCAGGCCCTCCGCCGGAACCGGTTCCATGAAGGAGCCGTCCAGGTTCGCCCCGGCGCGGACCCGCTCGTCACCCGCCATGGTCGTCGCGGCCGAGGCGCCGCCGATGGAGTGGCCGGCCATGCCGATCCTCGCCGGGTCGATCATGCGGGCGAGTCGCCAGGCGGGGTGCCGGTCGGCGAGCAGCCGGTCGAGGAGGAAGGACACGTCCTCGGCCCGGCCCCTGGGCACCACGCCGTACCCACCGGGGGCGGTCTTCTCGCAGGCGACGCAGTTCAGGAGGCGCCCACCGGGAAAGGCCGTGCCGACCGACTCGTAGGCGTGGTCGACGGCGGCGACGACGTACCCTTGGCCGGCCAGTTCCTCGGCGAGCAGCGTCAGGGTGGCGCGGTTGGTGGTGAATCCGGGCGACAGCACGACGAGCGGGTACGTCCCGCGTGCGGGCGGGGCGGCGGGGCGGGCGTGGGTGCGGGTGCCGCTGAGCGTCCCGGCGGACACCACTCCGGTCAGTCCCCGGTCGTCGATGAAGGCCTGGGCCTCGGCGGCGGTCATGTACGGAGCCGTCCGGCCGCCGCCGAACCGTGCCGGGTAGTACATCGACACCATCAGCTCACGCGCCCCGGTCTCCGGCACCCAGGGATCGGGGCGGCTCCTGTCGACGAGGTGCACGGTGTCCCGGCCCACCGCGTACGCCCCGGTGGGCGGTGGCAGTTCGAGGCGCACGTCGGCGGTCCCGGTGGCCGACGGCACTGTCGTGGACGCGGGTGGCGCGGCTCCCGCCACGCCCGTGCCGAGGAGGGCGAGGGACAGGCCGAGCAAGGCGGCGGCTGTGCCGCGGGGCAGATGATTCATACCGGTGAGACTAGGGAGCGGACTCCGCCCGGGCGTCCGTCCACGGCCTGATCGGTGTCGGCCCCCGGTTGTACGCCGGTGTCCGCCCGTGGACGGACACCGGCACTTCCGCGCCCCCGGGGTGCGAGCCCGTACGGCAGGAGTCCCGTGAGGCGGTGGCGCCCCGTGGGGCCGGACGGGTCGCCGGGGAAGCCGCTCGCGAACGTGGTGATCGTGTGATCGCCGTCGAGGTGGGGCAGGACGCGGCCGAACGCCGTCCCGCCCGTGGGCCGGCGGAACCGGCCCGGGTCACCGGCGGGTTCCCTACTGCGGCGGCGGGCCGAGGGGGCGCGCCGCCAGGGCCCGGGCGACGCCCAGCAGGTTGGCGGCCATGGCGCGGCCCGTCCTGCGGGACCAGTCGTGGCCGCTTCCGCCTTCCAGGAAGCTCGGCCCGGGGCCGGGGCCCTGGTTCCAGTAGGTCCACGCCTGGCCGGGGATGGTGTAGCCGATGTCCTGCAGACCGCCGGTGATCTCGCTGATCACGTGGTGCGCACCGTCCTCGTTGCCGGTGACGACGACCCCCGCGACCCGGTTGTAGGCGACCGGCCGGCCGTCGTCGTCCGTCTCGGAGAGCATGGCGTCCATCCGCTCCAGGACCCTTTTGGCGACCGACGACGGCTGCCCGAGCCAGGTCGGCGAGGCGATGACGAGGATCTCGGAGGCGAGGATCCTCTCGTGGACGCCCGGCCAGGCGTCGCCCTCGTGCACGGCCTCGCTGACCACGCCCGGAGCGATGTCCAGGTCCACCGCGCGGACGACGTCGACCTCGACGCCGTCCTTCCGCAGCTGCTCGACGACGGTCCCGGCCAGCGCCTCGGTGTTGGAGGTCTCCGGTGACTTCTTGAGGGTGCAGTTGATCACTAGTGCCTTCATGGGGACATGGGGTACCCCGCGGGCGGCCGGCTGCCACGCGAACGCGGATGTCCGTGGGCCGTCCGGGTACCCGGGACGCATGGAGCACCCCTGTGAAGAACCCCGGCTGCCCGCACCGCGCGGCCCCTTGAGCAGTGCCGTCGAGGACCATCTGAGAGGCACCGGCCCGCTGCCGCCCGACGAGGGGATCGCCGCCGCCCCCGTGTACGGCGACGATCTCCAGCTCGCCCTGTACCTGTGCTACGAGCTGCACTACCGCGGGTTCGCGGGCGTGGCGGCGGACCTCGAATGGGACCCGGAGCTGCTGCGTGTCCGCGCCGCCCTGGAGGACCGCTTCCTCACCGCGCTCCGCGCGGACGCCCGGCGGCACGACGGCGTCGACGAGGCGCTCGCCGGCCTCCTGGTGGAACCGGTGGACGGCACGGGCGTCAGCCACTTCCTGCGCGACAAGGGCGAGTTGTGGCACGTCCGCGAGTACGCCGCCCAGCGTTCCCTGTACCACCTGAAGGAGGCCGACCCGCACGCGTGGGTGCTGCCCCGGCTGTGGGGGCGGGCCAAGGCGGCGATGGCGGCGGTCGAGTTCGACGAGTACGGCGGCGGCCGCGCCGACCGGGTGCACGCCCGCCTCTTCGCCGACCTGATGACCGACCTGGGACTGGACACGACGTACGGCCGTTACCTCGACGCGGCCTGCGCCGAGCTGCTCGTGACGGTGAACCTGATGTCCCTCTTCGGACTGCACCGCTCCCTCAGAGGCGCGCTGGTGGGCCACTTCGCGACGGTCGAGATCACCTCGTCGCCCGGCTCGCGGCGGCTCGCCGAGGCGATGCGCCGCACGGGCGCGGGGCCCGCCGCCGAGCACTTCTACGACGAGCACGTGGAGGCGGACGCGGTGCACGAGCAGGTAGTGCGCCACGAGGTCGTCGCCGGTCTGCTGGAGGTGGAGCCGCACCTCGCGGCGGACGTCGCCTTCGGCGTCGACGCCACCGTGTTCGCCGAGGACCGCCTCGGCGAGAGGCTGCTCGCGGACTGGAGCGCGGGCCGCTCGTCGCTGCGCACTCCGCTGCCCCGGGAGCTCACCCATGCTTCTTGACGGCGGGGGTACCCGGCGGTCCGTGAGTCCACTGGCGCCACCGGGCGTGTACGCCCCTCAGGAGGACACCGAGCTGCTGGCCGGTGCCCTGTACGACGAGCCCGTCCCTCCGGGCGCGGACGTCCTCGACGTGGGAACGGGATCCGGCGCGCTGGCGGTGGCGGCCGCCCGGCGCGGCTGCCGGGTGACCGCGGTCGACGTCTCGCGGCGGGCGGTGTGCGCGGCGCGGCTGAACGCGCTGCGGGCCGGCGTGCGGGTCCGGGTCCGGCGCGGCAACCTGTTCGCGCCGGTGCGGGGTGAGTCGTTCGATCTGATCCTCGCCAATCCGCCGTACGTTCCGGCGCCCGGCGGCGGCTCGCCGCCGCGGGGCGCGGCCCGGGCCTGGGACGCGGGCGGGGACGGACGGCTCGTCCTGGACCGGATCTGCGAGGAGGCGCCCGCGCTGCTGCGGCCGGGCGGCGTCCTGCTGCTGGTGCAGTCGGCGCTCAGCGACCCCGGGCTGACGATCGGGCGACTGCGGGCGGCCGGGACGAAGGCCGCGGTGATCCGGCGCCGGCGCATCGCCTTCGGCCCGGTGGTACGGGGCAGGGAGCGCTGGCTGCGGGAGCGGGGGCTGCTGTCCGGGGCCGAGGACAAGGAAGAGCTGGTGGTGATCCGTGCCGAACTCCCCGTCTGACACGCCGCGTCGCGTCACCGTCCAACGCAAGGGGCCGCTGCTGGTGGAGGGCCCGGTGGAGGTCGAGCTGGAGGACGGCACGGTCGTCGCCTCCGACCGCTTCCGGGTGGCCCTGTGCACCTGCCGCCGCAGCCGGCGGTATCCGTGGTGCGACACCAGCCACCGGGACCGGGCGTGAGCCCCGGGGCCGGGGGCCTGTGAAGCCCGGAGGCCGGCGGGCGGCCCCACTCCGCCCGCCGGCCTCCTTGCGCGGGATCGCACGTTCCGCGGGAGAACCGGCTACTCCCCAGCCGCCGGCCGCCACGCGGTCACGGGAAACCGTGCGATCCCGGTCTCAGAACGCGAAGACGCTCGAACCGTGAGCGTTCATCACGCACGCGTTGGGGAAGATCCGCTCGTAGGAGACGCGCTGTCCCCGCCACACCCCGTCGACGGTGACGAGCACCGGGTCGTACTGCTTGGCGCAGAAGACGCCCTCTCTCATCGTCAGGGCGTCGAGGTCACCGCTGACGCGGTCCATCTCCGCACAGGCGTCCCCCGCGGCCGGGTGGGTGCCCGAGGGGGCCGGGGCGCAGGTCAGGGTGACCGCGCGTTCCGGCGTGACGGTCGCCGCGCTGTCGCCGTGGCCCAGGGTGAGCACCAGGGCCGAGGGGGCGTAGAGCGCGGACGGGTCGGTTCCCGGGGCGGCCAGCGCCGCCCCGGACAGGGGTGCGCAGACGGCTGCGGCCGTGAGGCCGAGGGTGGTGGCCCAGCGCGCGGTGTTCCGCATCGTGTGCATCCTTCCGCTCGTGTCGACGAGTCGCCGGCTCGTGCTCGGTCGGTGCCGAACCGGCGTGCCGGAGTCTGCCGAGTCCGCGCCGGAACTTCACATCGGGCATGCGGATTTCAGTAACCTTGCGTATTGAATCAGTGGCTAGAAGTCACGGAAGGCGCGGGGCGCCGCCCTGTAACCGCACGGACTCCGGGCGCGCGAAGTGGCCAGATGGCCGGAACACGGCTGCTCGTTAATCGGCCTGAAACATTCCGATTCCGCTCTCGGCAGACCGTTCCATGACGCCTTGTGTTCATGGACAGGGCGAGTAATCGTCATTACATGATTACGGCAGAGCAGCGAGAGCAACTGCGGGGATGGTTCACCGGCCGGATCCCCGACGGTCTCTTCGAGGAGCTGACCGAGGTCACGGTCGACCGCGAGGAGATCACCGTCATCGGCCGCATTCCCGGTCCCCGGCCGACGGAGGACGCCTCTCCGGCCGAACGGGAGGCGGCGGTCGAGGGTCGCGTCCAGGAGTTCCGGGAGCGCACCCGGGACGACCGGATCGCGGTCGCCCGGGACGCCGAGCACCGCTTCGGCCGGAAGGTGTCCTGGGGCGTGGAGTGCGACGGACGCCGCGCCCTCTTCACGCATGTGGCCGCGCCCGTCATGACCCGGCTGCGCCAGCCGGAGCGGCAGGTCCTCGACACCCTCATCGCGGGCGGGGTGGCCCGCAGCCGCAGCGAGGCGCTGGCCTGGTGCGTGCGCCTGGTCCAGCGGCACACCGACGACTGGCTCACCGAGCTGCGCGATTCGCTGGAACACGTCCAGCGGGTGCGGGAGCGGGGGCCGGACGGCGACCCCGGGGAGGCGGGGCCCGGCACCGGCGGCGGGTGAACGGCGTTGTCGGTGGCGTCCGTTACGGTGCGGGCATGACTCGATTCATCTTGGTGGCCGGTGCCCGCCTCGGGGCCTGGGCGTGGGACGAGGTGGCGGACGAACTGCGCGCGGGCGGGCATGAGGCACACCCCCTGACGCTGTCCGGACTCGCCGAGAAACAGGGGGTGCCGGCGGGGCAGCGGACCCATGTCCAGGACGTCGTGGACGAGGTGGAGCGGCTCGACCTGCGGGACGTCGTCCTCGTGGGACACAGCTACTCCGGCATACCGGTCGGCCAGGCGGCCGAGCGGATCGGCGAGCGGCTGCGGCGCGTGGTGTTCGTCGACGCGAACGTGCCGGTCGACGGGGAGTCGTTCCTGTCCGGCTGGCCGAGCGACGACGTCCGGCGGGAGATCGACGCCAACGGCGGGTTCTGGCCGCCCATGGGGGCCGACGGCTACGCGGGCCAGGACCTGACCGACGAGCAGACGGCCCGCATCACCGCCGGATCGACCCCGCACCCCGGCGCCACGCTCACCGAACCGGCCGTGCTGGAGCGGCCGGTCGGCGAGCTGCCGGCGACGTACGTCAAGTGCCTGCTGGACGGGGAGGAGCCGCTGCCGTCCGTGGCGGAGGCGCTCAAGAGCGAGAACTGGGACCTGGTGACGATGGACACCGGGCACTGGCCGATGTTCTCCCGGCCGCGCGAACTGGCCCGGATCCTGCGGGAGGCGGCCGCCGCCCGCTGATCCACGGCACGTACCGGCCCCGGTCGGGACGGAGGGCTTCAGGGGCGAGGCCCTGCCCGGTGCCGCACCGTCGCGGCACGTCCCTGGCCGGGGCGGGGCGGCCTCCGGGACCGGATCCCCGCCCCGCCCGGCCGGGGGTCACGTCACCGGCTCGGCCAGCTCCACGTGCCGGGCCGCCGGGGTGCCGGTGCCGCTGATGGACAGGGAGCCCGTGGCCTCCCGTACCGGTTCGGGGGTCCAGCGCTGGTTCACGGTCCGGTCGCGCACCTTGACGACGATGTCGGCGTTCGCGTCAGGGGTCGCCGGGGTGAGGGCCAGTTGGACGTCCCAGCGGGGCACCAGTTCGCCCTGCACGGTGAGGTCGTACCGCACGTCGTCGCCCCGCCGGTCGCCGGGGTCGGCGCAGGTGCCGAGGACGACGACACCGGCGTCCTTGTGCGAGTCCAGGCAGAGACCGGGGTCGGCCACGCTGCGCAGCAGCCCGTCCTCCTCGTACGTCCACTGCTGGGTCCACGCCGAGGAGCAGTCCGCGAGCCGGGTCCCGGAGCCGTCCTGCGGCTCGCCCCGGGTGTCGAGGCACAGGCCGGAGGCCACGTTGCGCAGCCGCGTCCGTCCCGGTGCGGTGGGAAGCCCGGCGGCGCCGGGCGGGGACACGGACGGCACGGCCGCGCGGCCGCCCACCGCTCCGGTGGAGCCCGTCGGGTCGGCGGCACCGCCGTCCGGGGTGGAGGGCCCGGCGATGAGCACGCTCACCAGCACCCCGGCGGAGACCGCGCCGATGCCGGTGAGCAGGGTCCTGGTGGAGCGCACCGGGTCCGGGAACACGATGCCCGTCAGCCGTCCGGGGACGGGGATGCGGGACAGCACGCGGTGCCGGCCGCCGCCGGGCCGCCCGCTCCCGTCCCGGCGTCGGCGGGCGGCACGTCCGCCGCGCGGGCCGGCCGTCAGGCGCCCCGGACGCGAGTCGAGGTAGCGCCGGGCCCCCCACCCGAGCACCGCCTCGGCGATCAGCGTGCCCAACCCGCCCTCGAAGTGGCTGAGTTGTTCGGCCGCGTTCCGGCAGTGCCGGCACTCCGCCAGATGCTGCCGGACGTCCGGCAGCAGGGCCCCGCCCCGTCGGATGGGGACGTCGAGGAGGCGGTTGTAGAAGCGGCACTCCTTCGTCGGTGCCAGTTCCTGATGGGCGTGGACACATCCTTGACGGAATTTTTCACGTGCCTGTTCGAGTGCGCCCGATGCGATGTCGGGGTCCATGCCGAGCAGACCGGCCGGCACGGAAATCGGCTCGGCCTCGACCTCGACGTGCCAGAGCAAACAGCGCGCGAGTGCGGGCAGCGAGCGGAATGCCCGCTGGGCGAGTGCGCGGTTTTCCGGAGTCATGGTGGTCGCCGCGCGCATGCCGCGCCCGCCCGCCGGTTTCTGCAGCTCCGGCACGACTCCGGTTATTCGGTCGTCCGCGGCCCACTCGCGGACCGTGTCCCGCACGCCCACCAGCAGCACCGGCCGGAGCGCGACGGCCGATTCACCGACGGCGACCCGGTCCAGGACCCGGTGCAGGGCGGCCGCGGTGACCATGGCGGCCGTCCGCCCCGACGAGGCGAGGCAGACGGCCGCGTAGTCGTGCATGGACTGCCAGTGCCGTGCCGACAGCAGCGCGACGGAATAGGCGGCCTCGCCTTCCGGACGGCCCCGCAACCGGACGGCGAGGAACTCGTCGGATTCCCCCCGGTCCCCGCCGGGCGGCGGATACGGGGGGCCAGGAGGGTGGGGGGTGTGCACTGAGATGGTTCCTTCCCACAGCGCATGTGACATTCGAGGGTTTCCGGCGCCGAAAAGGAGACCGCTTGGTGCATACCTCTTGGGCGCGACGCGGGGGGCGAGAATTCACCGACGGCGAATCGGACCCGGTTCATCAACTCACGTGCGCCCCCGGCCATTGCCCCCCGCACGGGTGGCTCACTCTCGCACAACCCGCGCTCGGCCAACAAGGCGCTCGGGCAACATCCGCCCGTTGACGGAAAGTCAGAGGGGAAACGCGGCCCGCCGCTCTCACCACGGCTTTCGGCCCGGGTTTTCGCTCCGTTCACAGCCGGAACGCCTCAGGGGGTGCCGGGGTCCCTTCCGCGCCCCGCGCGCGCTCCGTGCTCGCGCCGACGCCCCGCACGCTCCGGCGCGCGCCGGAGCGCGGTCAACCGGTCACGTTCCTTCCCGGAGATCACGCGCGGAGACGGCGGCCCTCCGACCCTCGACCGGGGCCCCAGGGCCCCGGCGTCCCGCGCGGTTCAGATCTGCCAGGAGCGCAGCCGGTCGGCCGCGCTGTACACGTCCGCCTCGCCGGAGATCAGGTCGCGCGCCAGATCGACCAGGGCACCGTAGGGCGGGTCGATGCCGACCCCGCTGACGAACATGTAGGCGACCGCCGTGGCGCAGGCGAAGCGGGCGTTGGCCGAGGGCAGCGGCCGGAGCACGGCGAGGGTGTGCAGCAGGGCCGCCGCCCGCCAGGCCGGATCGGAGTCGACGCCCAGCCGGGGCGGGTCCACGCGGTGGCGGGCGACGGCCGCGACGAGGGCGGAGAAGTCGTTGACGACGGGCTGGTCCGGGAGGACCTCCTCGTGCCGCTGGAGCAGCCAGGGCACGTCGATGTGGAGCACGGGTGCCATCGGTCAGGCGGCCCGCCCCGCACCGCTGGCGGAGGGCTCGTCGTCCGGGAAGGCCGCGGCGAATTCGTCGGCGTGGGAGGCGAAGAACCGGCGGAATGCCTCGGCGCCCTCCTGCAGGGCGCGGTGGCGTGCTATGTCCGCCGCGGCCGCCTCCCGTACGAGCGCCTTCATGGACGTACCGCGTTCCTTGGCGATCTGCCGCAGGTCCTCGAGCTCGCGGTCGCTGAACTCCACGTTGAGAGCTGGCATGCCTTCACGGTACCGCGCGGGTACTGAATCGTAAATAAGTGCAGGTCAAGCCGTACAGGAAAGGGTACCGGCGAGGGCCGGCGGCCGAGTGGCCGCCGGCCCGGCGCCGGGACGGGTGTCAGCCCTGATCGGCCACGAAGGAGGCCATGCGGGTCAAGGCCGCGTTCCAGTTGATGGTGTGTTCGTTGGTGGACCAGGACTGGATGTCGTCGATGAAGCAGAACTGACCGACGCAGCCCTGGAGTTTCGACTGGGCGAAGGGGTCCTGGATGCTGGAGTTGGGTCCGCCGGAGAGCGTGCCGGCGGGCGGGTTCGGCAGGTTCGGGTCGAGCTGGTTCGCGTACCAGCGGCTGTGCTGGTTGTGCGCGTTGACCTCGCCGTAGCCGGTGACGTACGACATGTTCAGGGCGTTGCGGCCCAGGATGTAGTCCATGCTCTGCAGCGCGCCGTCCCGGTACTTCGAGGCGCCGGTGAGGTCGTAGGCGGTGGCGAGGACGACCGCGTTGTTGAGGACCTGGTGGCTGGAGCCCCAGTCGTAGACGTTGCCGGCCGGCGCGTACGGCATGCCGTACGGGTGGGCCTTCAGCGTGGCCAGGTAGCCGTCGGCGCCCTTGATCACGGACCGGCGGACCTTGTCCCGGCCGGGGAGCCGGTTGGGCACGGTGGCGAGGTCGAGCCGGCCGGCCGCGGCGGTGCGCGCCCAGTCGAAGCCGAGGGGGCCGAAGATGTCCGCGGTGTGCACCGGGGAGTTCAGGACGTACTCCTCGAACTGACGTTCCCCCGTGGTGAGGTACAGCTCGGCGGCCGCCCAGTAGAACTCGTCGGTCACGGTGTCGTCGTTGTAGGCGCCGCCGCCGATGCCGTCGTTCGGGTCGGCGAGGACGTCCGGGTGGGCGAGGGCCGCCGCCCAGGCCTTGCGCGCGGCGGCCAGGGTCCCGTCCGCGAACTCCTTGTCGTAGGGGCGGTACAGCCGTGCCGCCTGGGCGGCCGTGGCCGCGAGGTTGAGGGTGGCGGCGGTGGTCGGCGGGTGCAGTTCCCGCTTCTGCGGGTCGTCGCTGGGCAGCAGCGGCAGTCCGGTCCACTGTTCGTCGTGGATCTTGTGGTGGGCCATGCCGGCCAGCGGCTCACCCTCGGGGACCTGCATCTTCAGCAGGAACTCCAGCTCCCAGCGGGCCTCGTCGAGGATGTCCGGGACCTTGTTGCCGCTCTCCGGGATGTCCAGCGTGCCGTCGCCGAGCTTGTCCGCCTCACCGGTGCGGGCGTGCCGGGCGCGTTCGTAGGTGCTGAGCACCTCCCAGGTGCTGATGCCGCCGTTGACGACGTACTTGCCGTGGTCGCCGGCGTCGTACCAGCCGCCGGTGACGTCGAGGGTGTAGTCGCAGACGCCGGGCTGGCAGGGCACGTCGCCGTCGCCCTGGTTGGGGGCCGTGCCCACGTGTCCGGCCGGGCGGCCGTAGCCGGGGCGCAGGTCGTCGCGGATCTCCGTGCCGCTGCGCTGGGTGTAGTAGTACTTCGCCGAGTCCAGCCGCAGCCGTTCGTAGGCGCCGGCGTCGATGTCGAAGGGCCGGCTGGTCTCGCCGTCCACGGTCAGCGTGTAGCCGGTCCCCCGCTTGCGGTGTCCGCCGAAGTCGATGGAGTGGACGTTCTGCCCGGAGGAGCCGTCCACGCCCCGCGGTACGGTCCAGCCCTTGCGGACCACCCGGCCGTCGTCGTCCTTCAGCCGCCAGGGCAGCCGCTCGGTCGCGTCGGTGACCAGGGTGGCGTTCTTCGGTCCGGAGGGCAGGTAGGCGACCTGGTTGACCCGGACGCGGGGCCCGGTGTCGGGCTCGTACGGCTCGGGGGCGACCCCGCCGAGGAGGGACACGTCGTCCACGCAGAACCGCCAGGGGTCCGCGCTGCCGCCGAGCTGGAAGCCGACCTGGCCCTGGGCGGTGTCAACGGGCGAGGTGAAGGTGTACGAGTAGGTGTCCCCGGAGACGCTGAGCTGCGGTGACACCTCGTAGTAGGTGTCGTACGGCTCCACCTGCAGGCCGACGATCGCCCGCACGACGTGGCCCGCGGGCGAGCCGGTCGCGCTGAAGGAGAAGCGGTACGACTCGCCCTTCACCAGGGTGATGTCGTTCTGGCCGACGGCCGCGTCCCAGCGGTTGGTGGTGCCGCCGGGGACGTCGGCGCACAGGCGGCCGTCGGACGGGCCCGCGGTGACGTTGGCGGAGGCCCACCAGGGGTCGGTGCCGGTGTCGAAGGTTCCGTTGCGGACCTGCTCGACCTCGTCCGCCCCGGCCGGGGCGGCGGGCAGCGCGGTGAGCGCGGTCGCCAGCAGTCCGGTCAGGGACAGCAGGGCGGTTCTGCGTCTGTTCACGTCTGGGCTCCTCTTGGGAGGTGCGGGGGCGCGGAAGCACACGATGGGAGCGCTCCCATCTCCGTACGCGGACCATGGTTGTGGCAGGTGTGACACTCCGTCAACGGTTGGGACGGGACTGGTGAGGATCGCCCGGAGCGGAGGTTCGCAGTCCGCACCGGGCCGCGACCCACTAGTCTGGAACTCAGGCGATGCACCGGTTCACGGTGAGTGTGCGCGATGGAGTGGCGACGATGAGGCCGGACGACCCGTTCGACGATGCCGTGACGGCCCGGGCCGTCATCGCCGCCGACGGCACGCTCGCGCGGTGGAGCGAGGGTGCGCGCCTGCTGCTGGGACACACGGCCGAGGAGGTCGTCGGCCGCCCGGCCGCCGCCCTGCTGGCCGAGGGCTCCGGCCCGCCCCGGCTCCCGGCCGCCCGCTGGAGCGGCACCCTCGCCCTGCGGCACCGCGACGGCGGCACCGTCACGGTGTGGCTGCTCGCCCACCGCAGGCAGTCGGCGGACGACGGTCCGGGAGAGTGGCTCGCCGTCACCCCGCTGGACGCCACGGACCAGGAACTGCCCGACGATCCACTGGTCAGGGCGGCCGTGTTCCAGTCGCCCTGCGCCACGATGGTCTTCGACGAAGGGCTGCGCCTGCGCGGGGTCAACGACGCCATGGCCCACCTCCTCGGGCTGCCGGCCCCCTACCTGCGAGGGCTCAGGCCCACCGACATCGGCGGCCGGCCCCAGCACACCGAGCTCGAGCGCCAGTTGCGCCAGGTGCTGCGCACCGGCCGGCCGACCGAGATGCAGACGTACATGAAGGCCACCGGCGAGAACCGCGCGCACGCCTGGCTGGCCCGGCTCGCGCCGCTCACCGACCGGTCCGGCCGGGTGCGGGGCGTGTGCGCGACGGCCCACGACTTCACCGAGCAGTACCGGGCGCGGGAGCGGCTGCAACTGGTCAACGAGGCCAGCATCCGCATCGGCACCACCCTGGACGTCACCCGGACGGCGCAGGAACTGGCCGAGGTGTGCGTGCCCGCGCTCGCCGACTTCGTCAGCGTGGACCTGCTGGAGCCCGAGGAGCCCGGAGGCGAGCCCGCCGGCCCGCTGACCACGCCGGTCTCACTGCGCCGGGTCGCCCATCAGTCCCTCACGCCGGGCAGCCCCGAGTCGGTCGCCCGCACGGGCGAGATGGTCGTCTACCCGGCCGCCGCTCCCCAGGCCGACTCGCTGATCGCCGGCCACAGCATCGTGGCCTCGGTGCCCTCCGGCGATCTCGACCCGTGGCTCGCGGTGGACGAGACACGCGCCCGGCAGGTCCGGGAGTTCGGCGTCCACTCCATGCTGTCCGTCCCGCTCCAGGCGCGCGGTACGACCCTCGGGGTGGCCGCCTTCACCCGCTTCACCCGTCCCGAGTCGTTCACCCACGACGACGTGCTGCTGGCCGAGGAGGTCACCGCGCGCGCCGCCGTCTGCATCGACAACGCCCGCCGCTACTCCCGCGAACGCGAGACCACCCTCGCGCTCCAGCGCAGCCTGCTCCCCCGCGCCCTGCCGCGCACAGCCGCCGTGGAGGCGGCCACCCGTTACCTGCCGGCCGCGCGTTCCGGCGTGGGCGGCGACTGGTTCGACGTGATCCCGCTGTCCGGGATGCGGGTGGCCATGGTCGTCGGGGACGTCGTCGGACACGGCATCCAGGCGTCCGCGACCATGGGCCGGCTGCGCACGGCGGTGCGCACCCTCGCCGACATCGACCTGGCGCCCGACGAACTGCTCACGCACCTCGACGACCTGGTCCTGCACCTCTCGCACGAGTCGGGCGGCGCCCCCGCGTCGGACGAGGTCGGCGCGACCTGTCTGTACGCGGTGTACGACCCGGTGTCGCGGCGCTGCACCCTGTCCCGGGCGGGGCACCCCGCACCGGTGCTGATCCCGCCGGGCGGTCCGGCCCGGCACCTCGATCTGCCCTCCGGGCCGCCGCTGGGCCTGGGCGGGCTGCCGTTCGAGTCGGTCGAGCTGGAGCTGCCCGACGACGCGGTGCTGGCGTTCTACACCGACGGGCTGGTCGAGTCGCGCGGGCGGGACACCGAGGTCGGTCAGGCCCTGCTCCGCGAGGCGCTGTCCAACGCCGCCGGCCCGCTCGACGAGACCTGCGACCGGGTCCTGCACACCGTGATCGCGCCGGGTGGCGCGACGGACGACGTGGCCCTGCTGCTGGCCCGTACCCACGGTCTGCCGTCCGAGCGGGTGGCCACCTGGGACATCCCCGCCGACCCGGCACTGGTCGCCCCCATCCGCAAGCAGGTCCTCGACCAGTTGGCCACCTGGGCGCTGACCGAGGCGTCGTTCACCGCGGAACTGGTGGTGAGCGAGCTGGTCACCAACGCCATCCGGTACGGTGCCCCGCCCATCCGGCTGCGGCTCATCCACGACGTCTCGACGCTGATCTGCGAGGTGTCCGACACCAGCCACACGGCACCGCATCTGCGCCGGGCCAAGACCTGGGACGAGGGCGGCCGGGGCCTGCTGCTGGTCGCCCAGCTCTCCCAGCGCTGGGGCAGCAGACACACGGCCGACGGCAAGACCATCTGGTCGGAACTGGCCCTGGTGGACGAGATGTGACATGGGGTGGACCATGGCGAACGGATCACGGCACGTGGGCATGTCGGTGGTGGGCGCGCTGGTCCTGGCGGGCGCGCTGGTCTCCTGCGGCACCGAGGACGGAACGGCGGGCTCCGCCCCGCGGCCCTCCGCGTCCGCCGGACGGACCGCCGGGGACCTTCCGCGCGGCGCCGTCCCGGGTGACGCCGCCCGTTCCGCGGACGGCCTGTCCCCGATGTCCGCCGGGCCCACGGACCGCCCGGTGTCCCGGTGCCGCACCGCCGAGCTGAGCGCCGCCGTCGGCCGGATGGACCCGGGCGCGGGACAGCGCAACTTCCCCGTCGTGCTGACGAACGTCTCCTCCCGCACCTGCACCCTGTACGGCCATCCCGGCGCCGCCTTCGTGGACGCGGCCGGCGAGCGACTGGGCCAGGACCCGAAGCGCACCCCCGGCGACCCGGCGACCGTCACACTGCGGCCCGGCGCCAGTGCCTGGGCGGGGCTGCGCTACGCGAGCCCCGGCGTCAGCGGAGCCCGCGCGGCCACCCCGGCGGCGCTCCTCGTCACCCCACCGGACGAACGCGATCCCCTGAAGGTGCCGTGGAAGGCCGGTGCGGTCCCGGTGTCCGGAAACGCGTCCTCGGTGTTCCTCACGGTGCTGGAGCCGGGTACCGGGCCTTAGGCCCTGTCGTCACCTTCCCGGCGTCCGCCCGGAGGGCGGGCCGCGCGGCGTCAGGTGCGTGCTCCCGGCGTGCCGGGCCCCGAGCCCCGTACGGGACGTGCTCGGCTCGGGGCCCGGTGCGGCGGGAGTGCGTGCACGGCGTCGCGCGGCGGGCGGGAACGCGACGACGGGGTCCGGGGGCCGCTCAGTGACCGGCGACCGGATGCGGGGCGTACGGCCGCTGGAGCTCCTCGAGCTCCTCGCCGGTCAGCTCGAGGTCGACGGCGGCCACGGCGTCCTCGAGGTGACGGGCCTTGGACGCGCCGACGATCGGTGCGGTGACCGTGTCCTGGTGGAGCAGCCAGGCGAGGGCGACCCGGGCGCGCGGCACCCCGCGCCGTTCGGCGACACGGGTGACCGCCTCGACGATCGCACGGTCCCCCTCCTGGTACAGGGTGGCGCCGAACGCGTCGGTGGCGCTGCGCCCGGTGGCGGCGTCCCAGTCCCGGGTGAGCCGGCCCCGGGCGAGCGGGCTCCAGGGCAGGACGCCCACGCCCTGGTCGGCGCAGAGCGGCAGCATCTCGCGCTCCTCCTCGCGGTAGAGGAGGTTGTAGTGGTTCTGCATGGACACGAACCGGGTCCAGCCGTGCCGTTCCGCCGTGTACTGCGCCTTGGAGAACTGCCAGGCGTACATCGAACTGGCGCCGATGTAGCGCACCTTGCCCGCCTTGACGACGTCGTGCAGCGCCTCCATCGTCTCCTCGATCGGGGTGTCGGGGTCCCAGCGGTGGATCTGGTAGAGGTCGACATGGTCGGTGCCGAGGCGGGCGAGGCTGTGGTCCAGCTCGGTCATGATCGCCTTGCGGGACAGGCCGCCGCCGTTGGGTCCGGGCCGCATCCGGCCGTGCACCTTCGTGGCGAGCACGATGTCGTCCCGGCGGGCGAAGTCGCGCAGCGCCCGGCCGACGATCTCCTCGCTGGTGCCGTCCGAGTAGACGTTCGCGGTGTCGAAGAAGGTGATGCCCGCCTCCAGTGCCTGCCGGATCAGCGGGCGGGACGCCTCCTCGTCGAGGGTCCACTCGTGCGTGCCGCGGCCGGGCACGCCGTAGGTCATGCACCCCAGACAGATCCGCGACACGTCCAGGCCCGTCGAACCGAGCTTCACGTACTGCATCGTTGCTGCTCCTGTCACCTGGAAGGGTTGTCGCCAGAGGCGAGCGTACGTGTCGGTGCCCGCTCGAAGCCGGGCGCCGGGCGCGGCCCGCCGCCGTCCGGGGGCGGAAAACCGATTGCCCGCCCCGGCCGGAAGGCCCAGGATCCTGCCATGTTCACGAGCCCCCTCCCGCTGCCGTCGTCCGCCACCGCCCCCGCGGCGGGCCGACAGCGGCAGCCCGGCTCCCGGGGAGGACCGACGCCGCCGCGCTCATGACGGCCGCCCTGCTCGCGGGAGTGCTCGCCGGTTACGGCATCGCCGTCCCCGTGGGTGCCGTCGGGGCCCACCTGGTCTCCCTCACCGCCCGCACCACCCTGCGCACCGGGGTCTGCGCGGCCCTCGGGGTCGCCACGGCCGACGGGCTGTACGCCCTCGCGGCCGTGCTCGGCGGTTCGGCCCTCGCGTCGGCGCTGGAACCGGTCCTGGAGCCGATGCGGTGGGTCTGTGCGCTGGTGCTGCTCACGCTGGCGGTGTGGGGCGCGGCCGGCGCCGTACGCCGGTATCGCGGGCGGCGGCTCGCCACCCGCACCGGAGCCGCTCCCCCGGGCGCCGCCCGCGCGTATCTGTCGCTGCTCGGGATCACCCTGCTGAACCCCACCACCGTGGTCTACTTCGCGGCGCTCGTGCTCGGCTCCCGGAGCGGGGAGGCGGCCGGGCCCCTGGAGCAGGCCGTGTTCGTGACGGCGGCCTTCGCCGCGTCCGCGAGCTGGCAGGTGCTGCTCGCCGGCGGCGGCGCGCTGCTGGGGCGGGCGCTGACCGGTCACCGGGGCCGGCTGGTGACCTCGCTGGTGGCGTCCGGGGTGATGACGGCCCTCGCGGTCCACACGGTGGTGGCGCCCGTCTGACGGCCTACGGGCCCGGTTCGGATGAATTCGAGGTGCGGTGGTGTTGCAGGGGTGATCGACTCGACCGCGGTACACGAGAACGACGGGACGGATGCCATGCCTCTCCAAGGTGAGTACGACCCCAGTCCGACACAGTGGGTGCGCGAGCAGGTGGAACTGTACGAGAGCTCCGGCGGCACGGAGGGGACGACCCTGCAGGGCAGGCCCGTCATCGTGCTGACCAGCCGGGGCGCGAAGAGCGGCAAGCTGCGCAAGACCCCGTTGATGCGGGTCGAGCACGAGGGGCGGTACGCGGCGGTCGCCTCGCTGGGCGGCGCCCCCCGGCACCCGGTCTGGTACCACAACGTCAAGGCCGATCCGCACGTCGAGCTCCAGGACGGGCCGGCCAAGTTCGACATGACGGCCCGTGAGGTCACCGGGGAGGAGAAGGCCGAGTGGTGGAAGCGCGCCGTCGCGGCCTTTCCGCCGTACGCCGACTACCAGGAGAAGACGGACCGTGAGATCCCCGTCTTCGTGCTGGAGCGGCGGGAACAGGGCTGACGGATGCGGGTCCGGCGGGCGGAGGAGGAAATCTCCGCCCCGGTGCGCATGAAGCACCGGCCGCCGGGCACCCGTGTGTCAGGCCCCGCCGCGCTCCCCCGTCGCGGCGGGGCTTTCCCATGCCTCCCGCGCCTCCGGGTCCCCCCGCTCGGTGACGTCGAGGAAGACCTGATCCGCCTCGGGAACCGCACGGGTGATGGACCGCTTGATGCGTACGGCGACCTCCTCCACCCGCTCGCTGTCCATTCCGGGCACCAGGTCGACGCGGGCGGCCACCAGGGCGGTGTCCAGGCCCGTCTTCATGGTGAAGAGCGCCTCCACGCTGTCGATCTCGGGCTGCTCGCACAGCAGTTCCCGGATCCGGTCGCTCGCCTCCGGGTCGGCGGCCTCGCCGATCAGCTGGTCGCGGGCGTCGCGGCCGAGCCGGAAGGCGACGTAGACGAGCAGCGCCCCGATGGCGAGCGAGGCGGACGCCTCCCACACCACCTGTCCGGTGATCATGTGCAGCACCATGCCCGCGATGGCCAGGGTGACGCCCACCACCGCGGTGCCGTCCTCGGCGACCACCGTGCGCAGCGCCGGATCACGCAGTCCGCTGCCCAGGCCGCCCTGCCGGCGCACCTGGTACAGGGCGCGCAGCAGGGAGCCGCCCTCGGCGAGCAGGGCGACGCCGAGCACGACCAGTCCGGCGACGTAGCCGTCCAGGTCCTCCTCGCCCCCGTTCCCGAGCGCCTCGACGCCCTGGTAGAACGAGAAGCAGCCGCCCATCACGAAGATCCCGACGGCCGCGAGGAGCGACCAGAAGAACCGCTCCTTGCCGTAGCCGAACGGGTGACGGCGGTCGGCCGGGCGGCGGCTGCGGCGCAGTGCGGCCAGCAGGAACACCTCGTTCAGGCTGTCGGCGACCGAGTGCGCCGCTTCCGACAGCAGCGCCGGGGAGGACGCGGCCAGTCCGCCGACGGCCTTGGCGACGGCGATCACGAGATTGGCGGCGAGCGCCACCAGTACGGTGATCCGGGTTCTGCGATCCGATCGAGTACTCACCTTCGGCCGATTGCCCCGGTCGGCCCAGGGCACACCGTGCCGTCGGCGGAAAACGGGGAACGCGGTCACGGGGACATCCGAACGGCGACGAGGAGGACACCATGGGCCGCGACGACGGGGGCGGCGGCAACAGTTCGTACGGCAGGAAGAAGTTCAGGAGGTCGAAGGCCCACTTCGCGGACCGGATCACGGCGGACGGGCGGGACGGGTGGCCGGTGGAGGCCGGGCGCTACCGGCTCGTGGTCAGCCGTGCCTGCCCGTGGGCGAGCCGGGCGCTGGTGTCCCGGCGGCTGCTCGGGCTGGAGGAGGCGCTCTCCCTGGCCGTCGCGGACCCGGTCCAGGACGACCGGAGCTGGCGCTTCACCCTGGATCCGGACGGCCGCGACCCGGTGCTCGGCATCCGGTACCTGAGCGAGGCGTACGACCGGCGGGAGGCGGGTCACCCGGGCGGGGTGAGCGTGCCGGCGGTCGTGGACGTGCGGAGCGGCGCACTTGTCACCAACGACTACCAGCAGATCACCCTGGACCTCGCCACCGAGTGGACGGCCCTGCACCGCGAGGGGGCGCCCGACCTGTATCCGCGGGCGCTGCGCGAGGAGATCGACGCGGTGACGGCCGACGTCTTCCAGGACGTCAACAACGGCGTGTACCGGGCGGGTTTCGCCACGGACCAGGAGGAGTACGAGGCCGCGTGCACGGCCCTGTTCCGGCGGCTGGAGCTGCTGGCGGGGCGGCTGGAGCGGCAGCGGTACCTGGTCGGCGACACCATCACCGAGGCGGACATCCGGCTGTTCACCACGCTGGTGCGGTTCGACGCGGTGTACCACGGCCACTTCAAGTGCAACCGGTGGAAGCTGACGGAGAACCGGGTGCTGTGGGCGTACGCCCGCGACCTGTACCAGACGCCGGGCTTCGGCGACACCGTGGACTTCGACCACATCAAGCGGCACTACTACCGGGTGCACACCGGTATCAACCCGTCCGGCATCGTGCCCCTCGGTCCCGACCTGTCCGGCTGGACGGCGCCCCACCACCGTGCGGAGCTGGGCGGCCGGCCGTTCGGGGACGGCACCGCGCCCGGTCCGGTGCGGGCCGGCGAGGAGGTGCCGGCCCGGGGACGCCCCTGAACCGTCCCCGACCGTCCCGGCCCGGCGGTCCGTCCACCGGCGGTCCGTTCGCTGACGCTTCATCCACCGACGCTTCATCCACCGACGCTTCATCCACCGACGAGAGACGACGCAGCCGACCTAGGAGATCCACGTGGCGAAGAAGAGCAAGAAGGCGAAGAAGAAGCTTCCCCTGGCGTACAAGCCGATCGGCTTCGTGCTGGGCTGGACCAGCGGCACCGTGGCGGGAATGGCGTTCCAGAAGACCTGGAAGGTGATCCGGCACGAGGACGACGCGCCGGACGCGCTGGACCGGGACCGCCGCTGGGGGGAGATCCTGCTGGCCGCGGCGATCCAGGGCGCCATCTTCGCGGTGGTGCGCAGCGCCGTGGACCGGGCCGGCGCCAAGGCCATCGAACGCTCCACCGGCACCTGGCCGGTCCCGGACAAGGGCGGTCGCGACTGACGCGTCCGTACGACGGCCGGCCCGCCGCCCCCGGCGGCGGGTCAGCCCTGTTTGGGCGCCGTCGACGCGCCCCGGCGGACGGTGAAGGAGTGGCCCGCCGGGTCGGCGTAGCCGCGTTCCTCGGTGGGTCCCGAGGTGTCGCCCGCCTCCATCGGGCGCCCGCCGAGGCCCACGATCAGGCGTTCCACCGCGTCCAGGTCGTCCACCACGAACTCCAGGTGCGCCTGGAGGGAGTTCTCCGGGCGGGGCCAGCTCGGGGCGGTGGCGTTCACGTCGCGGCGCAGCGCCAGGCGGAAACCGTCGGCGGCCCGGATCTCCACCCGGTTGACGTGGGCGTCGACGTCCTGCGCCCCCAGCAACTCCTTGTAGAACTCCGCGAGTTTCTCGGGTTCGGCACAGTCGAGCACCACCACTCCGGCCGTCACCAGGGTCATGTCTCCTCCTCGGGAGTCCGGGGCGCGGGGCGCTCCGGCCCCGCCCTGTACGTGACTCCTGTCCCCGCTCGCCGGATTCAACCGGGGTCCGTGGCAAGTGACTTCAGCGGGACGTGTGAGCGTACTCTTCCCAACTGCCCCGTGCAGTAACGAAGATCACCGGCCGTCACGGTGCGAATTTTTCGATCTTGGGGCATTCTCGTAGCGCTTGCCGATTCAACTTCCTTGTGGGGAAGTCGAGTTCGAGTGTGCGGGTGGCCGCCGTCACGGCCGCCCGCTCGCAGGGCGGGGGGACTCTGCGGTCCGTCTCCCGAAAGGAAACACATGTCCCAGGACGTCCGGTTCGATCTCCCCTTCGACACCCCCGTCAGCGACCATCTGGAGTACGCGCGGGCACGCCATCTGCGCTGGGTGCGGGAGAGGGGACTGGTGCGCAGCCTGGCCGGCTTCGAGGAGTACCGGTCCTGGGACCTGCCCCAGGCCGCCGCCCGCACCTATCCCCACGCCTCGGCCGAGGACCTGGTCGTCCTGATGAACTGGTTCTCCCTCGCGTTCCTCTTCGACGACCAGTTCGACGCCGCACGGCCCGACCGCGCCGAGCGCATAGCCGAGGTGGCCCGGGAACTGATCGTGACCCCGCTGCGGCCGGCGGGGAGCACGCCCAGGGTCGCCTGCCCCATCACCCTGGCCTGGGCCGAGGTCTGGACGCACCTCTCGGATGGCATGTCCCTGACCTGGCAGGCCCGGTTCGCGGCTTCCTGGGGGCGTTTCCTGGTGGCGCACTGCGAGGAGGTCGACCTGGCCGCCCGGGGGCTGGCCGGAACACTCGGCCTGGACGAGTACGCGGCCTTCCGGCGCCGTACCGTCGGCATCCACCACAGCATCGACGCGGGCGAGCGCAGCCGCGGCTTCGAGGTCCCGGCGCAGGCGATGGCGCACCCGCTGATGGAGCGCCTGCGCGATCTGGCCGCGGACACCATCGGGTTCATGAACGACATCCACTCCTTCGAGCGGGAGCGCCGTCGCGGTGACGGTCACAACCTCATCGCCGTCCTGCACCGGGAGCGGGGCTGTTCCTGGGAGGAGGCCGCCGCCGAGGCGTACGGCATGACGACCGCCCGGCTGGCGGAGTACGTCGAACTGGAAGCGCGGGTGCCGCGGATGTGCGACGAGCTCGGGCTGGACGCGGACGAGCGCGACCGGGTGCGCCGGGGTGTGGAGGCCATCCAGCACTGGATCAACGGCAACTACGAGTGGGCGCTGACCACCGGCCGGTACGCGGCGGCGAAGGAGGGCCCCGTGGCCACCGCGGAACGGGCCGGGCGGGGCTCCGTGGACGATCTGCTGACCGTGTGAGGCGGCCGTGCCGCCCGGCCGCCGGGGCCGGGCGGCGGCGTCACCCGCCGAACTCGACGGGCAGGGCGTCCAGCCGGGACTCCCAGGTGGAGGCGGTCGAGCTGAGCTCCTCCGGTTCCACCGCCAGCCGCAGTCCGGGCAGCCGGTGCAGCAGGACGTCGACGGCGATCTCGACGAGGGACTGTCCGATGTTCTGTCCGGGGCACTCGTGCGGGCCCGAACTGAACGCCAGGTGTGCCTGGTTGCCCTGGACGGACACCCCGGCGTCCGGGCGGATCTCGGGGTCCCGGTTGCCCGCGGCGAGCCCCAGCACCAGCAGGTCGCCCTCCTGGACGCGGTGACCGCCGAGTTCCAGGTCGCTCGCGGCGAAGCGGCCCGGCAGGACGGCCAGCGGCGGGCTGTCCCACATGACCTCCTCCACGATCTCGGAGACGTTCAGCCGGCCGCTGATCAGCCCGGAGAGCCGTGAGGTGTCGCTGAGGACCAATTGCAGCACCCGGGCCAGCAGATTGCTGGTGGTGGTGTGCGCGGCGATCAGCACCAGCCGCAGATGGCTGACGACCTCGTCCTCGTCGAGTCCCGCGTGGTGCTCCAGCAGGGCGGTGGCGAGATCGCTGCCGGGCTCGGAGCGCTTGCGCGCGACGAGTTCACCGAGGATCTCCTGGATGCGCGCGTCGTGGGTGACGGCGTCCTCGCCGCCCCCCAGGACCTGCGCGCAGGACTCGACCAGGTCGCGCCCCTCCGCCTCGGGCAGCCCCAGCAGGCGGCTGAGCACCAGCATCGGCAGGTAATCGGCGTAGTCGTGCACCAGGTCGGCGCGTCCGGTGTCCGCGAACGCGTCGATCTGCTTGTTGGCGTAGTGCGTGACGTGCCGGCGGATGCCGCGGCCGGCCGCCGCCTGGAGGGCGTCGGTGACGGCCGCGCGGAGCCTGCGGTGCGGTTCGCCGTCCTGGGAGACGCAGTCGGGACGCCAGCCGAGCATCGGGACCAGTGGTGAGTTCTCGTCGACGCGGCCGTCGATCCGGTCCCGCCAGATGCGGGCGTCCCGGGTGAACTGGCGCGGGTTGTCCAGCACCCGGCGGGCGTCCCGGTAGCCGAGCACCAGCCAGGCCGGTACCTCGCCCTCCAGGAGCACGGGCGCCACCGGGCCGTGCTCCTCGCGCAGCCGTTCGTAGACGCCGACCGGGTCGGTGGCCGCCTCCGGCCCGTACAGCCGGGTGAGTTCGGCGCCGTGGTGGGCGACGGGGCAGCCGCGGGGGGTGTCCGGGTCGTTCATCGGGACTCCCCGGCGGTGGCCGAGCGTTCCTTCAGGTGCCGGATCAGGGCGACCAGCACGTCACGGCTGGAGGCACGGTCACGGGCGTCGAAGGACACCACCGGGATGTGCGCGGGGATGTCCAGGGCGTCCCGTATCTCCTCGACCGGGAAGTCCTTGGAGTCGGGGAAGACGTTGAGGGCGATGACGAACGGCACCTTCTGCCGCTCCATCTCCTCGATCGCCCGGAAGCTGGAGGCCAGCCGCCGGGTGTCCACCAGGACGACCGCGCCGAGCGCCCCCTTGAACAGCCCGTTCCACAGGAACCAGAACCGCTCCTGCCCGGGCGTGCCGAACAGGTACAGCACCAGGCTGTCGTTGAGGCCGATCTTGCCGAAGTCCAGGCTGACGGTGGTCTGCGACTTGTCGGCGACCCCGACGAGGTCGTCGACGCCGACGCTGGCCTGGGTGAGCGTCTCCTCGGTGGTGAGCGGCCTGATGTCGCTGACCGAGCGGACCATGGTGGTCTTCCCGGTGCCGAAGCCGCCGGCGATCATCACCTTCACCGAGCGGATGTCCCCGCCGCCGTGCCGGCCGGGCCGGTCAAAGCCTTTCAAGTCCACTGAGTACCTCCTCAAGGAGCGCGAGGTCGGGCCCGTGCCCGGCGACGTGTGCCGGGACGGGGTCACGGGCTTCGACCCGGCCCGCGTCCAGCAGGTCCGACAGCAGCACCGCGAGAATGTTGAACGGCAGCCCGAGGTGGGCGCCGAGTTCGGCGACCGAGAGCGGCTCACGGCAGCGCCGGACGATCTCCTCGTGCTCGTGCTGCAGGCCCGGGACGGGGCCCGGGCGGGAGACGACGAGGGTCGCCACGTCGAGGCCGGCCGCCGAGTCGCCCGGTCCGCTGCGCCCTCCGGTGAGGACGTAGTAGCGCTCGAGACCGGACGGGTCCGCCGGCCGGCGGGGAGCACTCATCCAGAGTGCTCCTCCAGGCGCGGAGTGGTCCCGAGGAGTTCGCCCATTCTGCGGGCGAGGTCCCTCATCTGGTGTCCGAGCAGGCCCTGGTCCAGGCCCTCCCGGGCGAGGACGCCGAGGTAGGTCTCCACGCCGGCGCGGACCACGAAGAGGTGGCCGCCGTCGACCTCGATCATCGCCAGCCGCAGGTGTCCCGCGTAGGCGGGGAACTGCTCGGCGACCGGCTGGGCCAGGGCCTGCAGGCCGGCCACCACCGCCGCGAAGCGGTCGACGTCGTCGGGGTCGTCCGCCCCGTAGGAGGTGATGGCCTTGCCGTCGCTGGAGGCCACGAGGGCGAAGCGGATCTCCTGGATGCTCTCGACGAGGTCGCGGAGCGCCCAGCTCACGTCGGTTCCCTGCTGCGTCATGTGGTCTGGTCGCTCTCTTCGGTGCGGTGCTCGGTGGACTCACGTCCGGTGGGGGTGTCACGGTCGCCGGACGGCCGGGGCGCCGGGTCGCCGGCGCGTCCGGCGGTGGCGAAGGCGGCGAGGCCGGTGAAGGAGGCGTCCGGCGGTACGGCGGCCACGGCGGCGCCCGTCGTCGGCGCGGCCGGCGCGACGGGCTTCGGGGCGTCCGCGCCGGTCCGCCTGGAGCGGCGGCGGGGCAGTCCGCCGGGGGTGGTGTCGGCGGACTCGTCCGGGGCCGGTCCGACGGGGGTGGCCGACGCCGCCGGGCCGGGCTCGGCGGGGGGCTCCGCCGCGGTGGCCGCGGGCAGCGGACTGAAGTACTTGTGCGGTACGACGACCACCACGGAGGTGCCGAGCCAGGGGGAGTCCGCGAAGGTGACGCGGATGCCGTAGCGGCGGGCGAGGATGCCGACGACCCGCAGGCCGATGTTGGCGTCCTCGGTGATGCCGCCGATGCCCGCCCCGGGCGCGGTGCCCGCGAGGGCGTGTTCGGCCGCGCGCTTCTTCTCCTCGCTCAGGCCCTTGCCGGAGTCCTGGATCTCGATGCCGACACCGTTGGGGACCTCACGGCCGGAGACCACCACGGGTTCCGAGGGCGGCGAGTAGCGGGCCGCGTTGTCGAGCAGGTGGGCGAAGATCAGCGTGAGGTGGTCCACCAGTCCGCCGTCCACGCCGAGTTCGGGGAGCCGGCTCAGCTGGACGCGGTGGAAGTCCTTGATCCGGCCGATGCCGCCGCGTACCACGCTCAGCAGCCGCTGCGGCTCCTGCCACTGCCTGCCGGGCCGGTCGGAACCGCCGAGGACGCCGATGCTGGCGGCCAGGCAGTCGGCGGGGCCGATCTCCTGGTCGAGTTCCATCAGCCCCCGGGCTACGGCGGGCAGCCTGCCGTGTTCGCCCTGCATCTCGTGGAGCCGGCCGCGGAGCTTGCTGGTCAGTACGTGGATGCGGTTGCCGATGCTGATGACGGCCTGTTCGGCGGAGGTGGAGCGGTCGAACTCCTCCTCCAGGCCGATCAGCGCGGTGCGCAACAGCTTGCGGAGTTCGGTCTGGAGGGCGGCGTCGGTCTTCGTGGACCGGTCGACGCCCGGCAGCAGGTCGTCGATGGCGTCACCGGCGCGCAACCGTCCGATCGCCTCCGGGAGCCGCTCGTCGGCGAGGCGGGCGACCGCGGACAGCTGGTGGGCCAGCTGCTCCCGCCGGGCCTCGGCCTCCTCGGCGAGCCGTGCCTCGTAGGTCCTGGCCTGTTCGGCCAGCCGCTCCTCCAACTCCTGTTCCCGGGTGGCGCGTTCGGCGGTGAGCCTTTGCTCCTGGTCCGCCATGTGCTGCTGCCACCGCCGGGTGTGCTCGGCCTGTGCGGCGCGGTGGGCGTCCTCCGCGCGCAGCAGCCGGGTCCGGTACCGGAGCACGAGCCGTACGCACACGGAGCAGGCGGCCGTCGCGGCGGCGCCGAGGACGGCCGTGGTGATCCGGTCCGAGCTCATCGACGCGGCGGCGACCGTCCCGCCGCCGAGGCCGAGCGGCATCAGCCACCAGCCGTGCCAGGCGACAGGGGCCCGCGCCGCCGGTGGCGGAGTGGCGAGTTCCATCTGCATCCTTCGAAGCAACATGAGGGGTGTGCAATGGGGGGTGCGACGGGGACCGCCCTCATGTGTACGCACCACGAAGCGACCCGTCGCGATGTCGGTCAACTCGCGGCGCTGACAAGGAGCTTATCGGGTCGGCGGCCCTGTGGATCAAGTCCGGCCGCTGCCCGAAGTGAGGGGTCCGTCACGCTCCGACGAGGGCTTCCCGGACCGATCGGCCGGTTCGAAAGAACTCGGTCGCAATTCGAAGACATATGTCAATCGAACATGCTCAAATGCACTCGACCGAAGGTAACTTGCAAGGAGCGGGCCGGTGTTGGGACCGGTCCACCCCCCGTTGCACGGAGCAAGCTGGAGGCGATGACGTGGTGCGGTACGAACCTGCACCGCTGACCCGGCACCTGCGCGTCCGCCACGACCGAGGACACACGGTGCTGGAGTTCCGCGGTGAGATCGACATCGCCGCGGCCGAGGAGATCGCCCCGCACCTGGACATGGCGACCGCCGAACCGGACGCCCGGATCGTGATCGACCTCACCCACGTCGAGTTCTTCGACCTCTCCGGGCTGCGTCTGCTGTACCGGGCCCGGCAGCGGACCACGGGCGGCCTCGGCCGGCTGCGCCTGGTGTGCGCCCACCCGCTGACCCTGCGCATGCTGCGGATCACCGGCACGTCCCGTCTGCTGCCGCCGTGGCCGACCCTGGACGCGGCCCTGGAACGGCCCGAGGCCCCCTCGGGACCGGCCTGACCACCGGGTTCGCGGCCCGAACGCCCGCCGTGCGCCCCCGCGTGCCCCCGGTGCGGTGCTCCGTCCCCCGACTCCCCCGTCTGCACCGGGAGCTGAGGGGCATTCGGTCAGGGAGGAAGGAGGGCCGTCGCCATGACGACTCGGACGACTCCCGTCAAGGAACGGATCGCGCGCGTGCCCGGATGGGTGAAGGCGCTCGGCGCGGTGGTGCTGCTGCTCGCGGTGCTGTTCGCCGGGCTCCGGCTGAGCGTGCTGCCGGGCCTGAAGGACCTGTTCGGCACGGAGACCGAGGACCACTCCGGCCCCGCGCTCCTGGAGTCCGTCCAGGACATCAGTCGCTACGACGCCGCCTCGGGCAACTTCCAGGTGGTGGTGGACCTGGAGAAGGACGCGAAGTTCCTGCCGGACGCCCTCCGCGGCAGCCGCACCCTGTACGTGGGCGCGGGCACCGTCGACGCCTACGTCGACCTCGGGGAACTGGACGAGGACGACGTACGGGTCGACGACGACCGTACGTCCGCCACGCTGCGGCTGCCCCACGCCCGCCTGGACCGGCCGGCCCTGGACCCCGAGCGCTCCTACGCCGTGTCCAAGCAGCGCGGGCTGTTCGACCGGCTCGGCGACCTCTTCTCGGACAACCCGGGCAGTGAACAGGCCGTCCAGAAGCTCGCCGTGCGGCACATCGGCGACGCGGCGGAGGAGAGCGGGCTCATCGCCCGGGCCGAGGCCAACACCACGGAGATGCTCGAAGGGCTGCTGCGCTCCCTGGGGTTCGAGAAGGTGCGGGTCGACTACGGCGACTGACCCGTACAACCGGGGGTAACCGGCGTACCACGCAAGGAAGTTGACCACTGGAGGACCGAATGGCCCGCGCCGTCCCACGTCCGCGTTCCCTGCTCCACCGGCGTCCGCGACCGTCCGGGCGCGGCACCGCGGAGGACAGTCCGGGGCGGCGCCCGCTGCCGCTGTTCCCGCGGTTGCTGGCGATGCTGTGCGCCTTCGTGTTCATGGTCGCCTTCGCCGCGGTCCTGGCCCGGCTCACCCTGCACCCCTCCCCCGCCTCGGAGGCGCTGACCCACACCAATCTGCGTCCGGGCCGCTCGCTGCGGGCCTATCTGGACCAGCCCGCGCTGCGTGACGCCGTGCGTCAGATCGGCGGCAACGTGCTGCTCGGCGTGCCCTTCGGCGTGCTCACGCCGGTCGTCGCACCGCGCACGCGCGGGTTCCTGCGGGTGCTGGTGCTGACGGCCGTCGTGATGCTGCTGGTGGAGTTCGCGCAGGGCGCCCTGGTGACCGGACGCGCCTTCGACGTCGACGACGTCATCCTGAACACCGGCGGGGCGCTGCTCGGATACCTGCTCGTGGGCCGCCGCCTGAGCCGGGCCGTGCACGCGCGCCGCCCGAAGGCCTGATCCCCGAGGGACGTCCCTTCGGGGGGTCAGGGCCGCTCGTGCGCGCGTGGGGCCCCGCGCAGGGTCCAGGTGAACTTGTCGCCGCCCACCCAGCGGACCACGTCCGGGTCGTCCAGGT
The DNA here is from genome assembly GCF_044390325.1 of Streptomyces sp. NPDC018964. Classification (NCBI taxonomy): domain Bacteria; kingdom Bacillati; phylum Actinomycetota; class Actinomycetes; order Kitasatosporales; family Streptomycetaceae; genus Streptomyces; species Streptomyces sp. NPDC018964. The sequence goes on along the minus strand of NZ_JBIRYZ010000009.1, from coordinate 123,887 downwards.
CGTGGACCGTGATCCCGAACGCGGCGGCGGCGTGCAGCACGTCGGTGACGGTCTTCGCCTCGCCGACCACCTGTCCGTCGATCTCCACGATCCGGAACGGCGGAGTCCCGGGCTGTACCCCGAGCACCATGATCCGCGGATGCGACATGTACGGGCTCGCGCTTTCGGTCATGCATCGAGGGTAGAGCGCGAACGGGGCGAACGCGGCGTGCGGGCGTGCCCGCGGTCAGGGCCGACGCCAGTCGTCGCCCGTCAGGTGCGACCCCGCCTGCGGGCCCATCCGGAGCATCCCGCCGTCCACGCTCCAGGAGGCACCGGTGACGTAGGAGGCGTCGGGCCCGGCGAGGAAGGCGATGACCGCGGCGACCTCACGGGCGTCGCCGGGCCGCCCGAGAGGAACGCCGGGGCGGCTCTCGGTGTGCGGGTCGGTGTCCTCCTGGCCGGTCATGGGCGTGGCGATCTCGCCGGGGGCGACCGCGTTGACGGTGATGCCGTGCTCGGCGAGCTCCAGCGCCATCACCTGGGTGAGCAGCCCGAGGCCGCCCTTGGCGGCGCAGTACGGCGCGGCGCCCACGCGGGGCTGGTGCTCGTGCACGGACGTCACGTTGACGATGCGGCCCCCGTCGCCCTGCCGGATCATGTGCCGCGCCGCCTTCTGCCCGCACAGGAACGGGCCGATCAGGTCCACGTCGAGGACCTCGCGCACCGTCGGGAGCTCCAGGTCGAGGAAGGGCGTCATGGTGCCCGTGCCGGCGTTGTTGACCAGCACGTCGACACGGCCCAGCCGGTCGCACAGCTCGTCGACGGTGTCCGCGGCGGCGGGCAGCCGCGTGAGGTCCAGGTGCGCCACCTCGGCCCGCCGCCCGTGCGCCCGGCACTCCCGCGCCGTCTCCTCGGCGCCCTCGCGGTCACCGTGCCAGGTGATGCCCACGTCCATGCCCGCGGCGGCCAGGCGTACGGCGGTGGCCCGGCCGATGCCGGAGTCCGCGCCGGTGATCACCGCGACCTTGCCGCTCGGGGTGGCGGGGACGGACATGCGGGCCTCCTGGTCGTCGACGGCGGGTGCGGAGCATCGCAGTACCCCGGCAGGCGCGGGGCCAACCCCGGTGTCCGCCGTACGGCCGTACGCGTCCTGGGGAACTCCGGAGCGAGGACGGCCCGCCGGACGGCGGCCGCGGTGCGTGACCCGCGCTCCGACGCCCTCGGGCACCGCGCCGGAGCACCAGGTGCCGTCGGGCCGGGCGGTCACCACCCGGCCCGTGGGCGAGCCGCCGACGTGGCCCTGGAGCGGAAGGCGCCCTCCGGAGTGGCGGACGGCCGGGGTGGTACCCGTACCGCTCCCGAGGAAGGAGCACATATGGAACGGGCTGCCGTGTTCGACGTCGACGGCACTCTGGTCGACACCAACCACCTGCATGTGACGGCCTGGTGGGAGGCCTTCCGGCAGGCGGGCCACCGGGTGCCGATGCACGCCGTCCACCGGGCCGTGGGGCTGCCCTCCTCCGATCTGGTCGCCCATCTGCTGGGCGAGGACCGGGACACCGGCCGCGACGACGAGCTGAGCGCGGCGCACAAGGCGCTGTACGGGCAGTACTTCGACCGGCTGCCCGCGCTGCCGGACGCCGGCCGGCTGCTGGAGCGGCTGCACCGGGACGGCTGGACGGTGGTGCTCGCCACCTCGGCGGGCGGTGCCGAGCTGAGCGCGCTGCGCCGGGCGATCGACGCGGACGAGGCGATCGGCGCGACGGCGAGCGCCGACGACGTGGCGGAGGGCAAGCCCGCGCCGGAGCCCGTCGAGCACGCCCTGGAGCTGGCCGGGGTGCCCGCGGAGCGGGCGGTGTTCGTCGGTGACACGGTGTGGGACATGCGGGCGGGCAGCCGTGCCGGTGTGCGCTGCGTGGGCGTGCTGTGCGGCGGCATTCCGCGCGCCGACCTGGAGGAGGCCGGCGCGGACGCGGTCTACGACGACCCGGCCCATCTGCTGGCGTCGCTGTCGGACAGTCCCCTGGCATGAGGTCCCCCGGAACCGGGATACCCACGGGGCATGACGTGTGTGCGGGAAGAGAGCGGGCGGGGTGACGCCGTGGGGCGGACGGCTCCGGTGGCGCGGGTGCGGGACGCCGTGCGGTGGGACGTGCGGTCCGTCGGCCGGGCGGCGCGGGCCGCGTGGCGGGGGCCCGGGCGGGAGCGGGACCTGCTCGTCCAGTCGCTGAAGGCCGCCGGGGCGGCGCTGCTGGCCTGGCTGCTGGCGCAGGTGTGGCTCGGTGACCCGATGGCCCTGATGGCGCCCTGGGTGGCGCTGGTCCTGGTGCAGGCCACCGTCTACAGCTCGCTGGTGCAGGCGGCGCGGCAGTTCACGGCGATCTGCGTGGGGGCCCTCGTGGCGTCGGGGGCGCAGGCGGTCACCGGTGACACCACGGGTGCCCTGGCGCTGTCCGTGCCGGTGCTGATGCTGCTGTCGAACTGGCCGCGCTTCGGCGACCAGGGCGTCTACGCCGCCACCACGGCCGTCTTCACGATCGCCACGGGAACGGTGAGCGCGGTCGCCGTCGGGCACCGGCTGGGGCAGGCGGCGCTCGGCGCGGTCATCGGCGTCGCCGTCAACGCCCTGGTCCTGCCGCCGGTCCATCTGCGGGACGTCCGGGAGAACCTGGCGGCGCTCGCCCGCGAGGCGGGGGACGTGCTGCACGCGGTCGCCGGGGACCTGCGCGGGGGCGAGTGGGACGCGCAGACCGCCGCGGGCCGGCTCGGTGCCGCGGCGCGGCTGCAGGACCGTGTGGAGGCGCTGCGCTCGGCCCGCGGCTGGAGCAGGGAGAGCCTGCGGCTGACCTCGGGCGTGCTGCGCGCCCTGCACCGGGCGCCGACGGCGGCGCTGCCGCCGGAGGACGAGGACGAGCGGTTCAGCCGCGTCACCGGACACGTCACGGCGCTGACCCGCACGCTCGCGGTGGCCGCCGACGAGGACCGTACGCCCGCCGCTCCGGACGCCGCGGTGCTGAGCTGCTACGCGGAGCTGCTGGAGCTGATCGGCGACGCCTGCCACGCGGAGGCCGACCGGCTGCTGGACGGTGGCCCGCGTACGGACGCCCTCCTGGACGAGCGGACCGAGGCGGTGATGCGGGACCTGCACGGAAGGCTCCAGGACGGGCTGTGCGAACAGGCCGGACGGGGTGCCGCGCGGACGGCCGTCCTGGGCACGCTGGTGCTCCAGGCCGAGAACCTCTGGGCCGAGCTCGACGGCGGTTCCCGAGGCCGGTGACACACGTCACGCCGGCAAGCGGCCAGACGCGGAACACCCGGAGGTGGTTCTCCGTTGAACCGATCGTGGGTGCGGACGGGACAGTGTCCCCGGGCCTCACCATCCGCCCACAGGGACGATCGTCCGGCTGAAGCCCTGTGGAGCCCTTCGCCGAGAGGCGACCGCCGTCCGCGCCCACCACCGAGCCGCCCCGGCCGTGATTCCCCCGTCGCGGTCGGGGCTTCCTTCTGCCCCGCCCCGGACGGCGCCCGGCTCCGGGAGCGCTCCCCTGCGTGGCGTGCCGGACGTGGGCGCCGACGGCGGCGCGCGGCCACCGGGCCGGCCCGGGACCGGGCGCCCGCGGCACCACGGTCGACGTCCTCGGGGGCACCGGCCCGACCGGACGCCCCGCGCCGGTCACCGGCGATCGCTCAGGACCCGGTCCGGGGAACTCCCGGCCCGTCCGACGGGCGTGCACGCCTTCGGCCGAGGGGTACTCGGCCGGCCCGCGGAGCAACCGGCCGAGAGGAGCGGGAAGGTGAGCAGCACAGCGGGCATGAGGGTCGTCGTCACGGGTGCCACCGGCAACGTCGGGACCAGCGTGGTGCGGGTCCTCGCGCGGGAGCCGGAGGTCGGCTCCGTGCGGGGCCTGGCACGGCGGATCCCCGACCTGTCGCCCCCGAAGACCGAGTGGTCGGCGGTGGACCTGGCCTCGGACCGGTCCGATCTCGTCGGGGAGTTCACCGGAGCGGACGCGGTGATCCACCTGGCGTGGGCGTTCCAGCCGACGCACGATCCGGCGACCACCTGGCGCACCAATGTGCTCGGCAGCATGCGGGTGTTCGACGCGGTGGCCGAGGCGGGGGTGCCGGCGCTGGTGCACGCCTCGTCGGTCGGGGCGTACTCACCGGGGCCGAAGGACCACGCGGTGGACGAGTCGTGGCCGACGCACGGCTGGCCGGACGCCGCGTACTGCCGGGAGAAGGCGTACCTGGAGCGGGCCCTGGACACGTTCGAGCGTGATCATCCGGGAACGCGGGTGGTGCGGATGCGGCCCGCGTTCCTCTTCAAGCGGGAGTCGGGGAGCGAGCAGCGCCGTATCTTCGGCGGCCGTTTCCTGCCGGGTCAGCTCGCACGGCCCGATCTGCTGCCCGTCCTCCCGGACATCCCGGGGCTGCGAGTGCAGGCGCTGCACACCGACGACGCGGCCCACGCCTACCGTCTGGCCGTGCTGTCCGCCGGGGCGCGGGGGGCCTTCAACCTCGCCGCGGAGCCGGCGGTCGACGCGGAGCTGCTCGGGGAGATGCTCGGGACGCGCCGGGTGCGGCTGCCGCGTACCGCCGCCCGCTCGGCGGTCGCCGCCGCCTGGGGGCTGCGTCTGCTGCCCGCCTCGCCGCATCTGTTCGACGCGGTGCTGAGGCTGCCGCTGATGGACTGCACGCGTGCGCGCGTGGAGCTCGGCTGGCGGCCGGAGCGCACGGCGACGCAGGTGGTGGAGGAGTTCCTGCTGGGCATGGAGCAGGGCGCCGGGGAGGACACGGCACCGATGCGGGGCCGCAAGGTCGGCTGAGCACGAGGTTTCACCGGTCCGCGCGGAGGTACTCGCGGGGGTCGCGTACGAACGAAGGGAGAGCGCCGTGACCGACCACCGCCTCGAAGGACCCGGTGAGAACGGCGCCGGTGTCCCCCGCGACCTGCCCGACCAGCAGGCCGGCCCCGGTGAGGACCCCTGGGAGGTCTCACCCGCCGCGGCGGAGCGGGAGAGCGGGAAGAAGGCCGACGGACAGCGGGAGCCCGAGTCCGACGTCCCGGACACGGACGAGGCCGGCACCGGTCGGCAGGGCGCCCCGCACTCGGCGTCCGGCAACCCGGAACAGCCGGTGCCGGACGAGTCCTCGGCGTAGCCGGCTCACGCGGGCGGACGCCGCGGTGCGCACCGCGCCGAAGGCCGGCCGCCCGCCGGCCTCGCGAGGCCGTGCGGCTAGCGCGGGGCGCGTTCCCTCAGGGCCGTGTGCCAGGCGGGGGGCGGGGCCTGCGGGTCAGGGTCGGGGCGGCGGCCGCCGCGGGCGAAGAAGTCGGCGAGCGGCAGGATCGCGGCGCCGACGGTGACCGCGTCGGGGCCGAGGCGGCCCAGTTCGATCGTCACCTTCTCGGCCGGGTGGCGCAGCGCGTACGACAGGGCGTGCCGGTGGACGGACGGCAGGAAGCGGGAGCCGAGCTGGAGGCCGGCCCAGCCGCCCATGAGGATGCGCTCGGGCTGGAAGAGGTTGATCAGGTCGGACAGGCCCGCGCCCAGGTACTCGGCGGTCTCCTCCAGTACCGCGAGCGCGACGGGGTCGGGGGCGCTGTCGTCGGCCGGGTAGGCGGCGGCGAGCATCGCCGTCAGCGCCGTCTCCTCGTCCGTGCCCCCGGGCACCCGGCCGCCCTCCTCGCGCCACCGGGCGAGCAGCGACTCGGCGCCCGCGTACGCCTCCAGGCAGCCGAGCGCGCCGCAGCGGCAGCGGCGTCCCCTGACCCGTACGGTCAGGTGCCCCCATTCGACCGCCCGGCCGTGTTCCACCTCGGGCGTGACCAGGCAGGCGCCGACGCCGGAGCCGAAGAGGACGACGAGGGCGTTGCGGGCGCCGCGTCCGGCGCCGAACCACATCTCGGCCTGGCCGAGGGTCTTGGCGCCGTTGTCGATGAAGTACGGCACCGTCTCGGGCAGCGGGGACCCTGCGCGTAGCAGGGACTCCAGGGGGACGGCGTCCCAGCCGATGGTCTGGCCGTGCACGACGGCGCCATGGTCGGGGGTGTGCTCGACGATGCCGGGGACGCCGATGCCGACACCGAGCAGCCGCTCGGGGGCGAGGCCGGCGCCGGCCAGCACCTCGGCGATGCCGGAGCGGATGTGGTCGACGATGACCTCGACCTCGTAGCGCTGCTGCTCCAGCGGGCGCTGCGCGCGGGCGAGCTCGGTGAGGGTGAGGTCGAACAGTTCGACGCGGACCCGGGTCTCGCCCACGTCGACGCCGATCATGTGGCCGCTGGCCGGTGCCACCCGCAGCAGGGTGCGCGGACGGCCGCCGTCGGAGTCGACGCTGCCGGCCTCCTCCACGAGGCCGTCGGCGACCAGGTCCGCGACGACGTTGCTCACCGATCCGGAGCTGAGCCCGGTCGCGGGGCCGAGCTCGAAGCGGCTCAGCGGGCCGTCGAAGTACAGCCGCTGCAGCACGGCCGTGCGGTTGGCCCGCCTGAGATCGCGCACCGTGCGCCCGCTCCGCCCCGCCATGTGGCTCCCTGGCTCCTTCCGAGACCCTGCCCGACCTGCAACATACCGCCGGGAACCGGCCTGGCGCGACTTTTCGGCACCCTTATTTCATGATGTGAACTAACAGGTTTCGCCGATGTCGTCCAACGCGGCCTCCAGTTCCGGGGCGACGGTGGCTTGAAGCCATCGTTCGTACTCGTCCCCGCTCGCCCGCGGAACCGTCTCGGTGAGCATGATCAGGTAGAGGTAGGCGCGGTAGAGGGCGAGCCGGACACGGGCCGCCCCGTCGAGGACGGCCCGGCCCCCGGCCCGTCCGTATCCGGCGAGGAACGCCTCGTCCGTCCTGATGTCGCCGAGCAGGGCGAGGGAGACGAAATCGGCGAGCGGGTCGCCCCAGAACATGCGCTCCCCGTCGACGATCCCGCCGATCCGCGCCTCCCCCGTCGGCGTGCGCTCCACCAGGATGTTGCCCGGCCACAGGTCGAAATGGACGAGGGCCGGCACCGTGACCTCGTCGAGCGTCCCGGCGGCGGTGCGGATCACGGCGGCCACCTCGTCGACGGGGCGCGGCAGCCGGGCGCCGTAGTCACGGGCGTCGGCGAGCACGGCGTCGGTCATCGCGGTGAACGCGGTCCGCCAGTCGGGGGCGAGCGGGCCGAGGGCGCCGGACGGGTAGCCGAACCCCGGTCCGGTCACCCGGTGCAGCCGGGCCACCTGGCGGCCGAGCTCCGCGCGCAGCCCCTCCCGCTCCTCGCCGGCCGGCTCCGCCCGCGTCCAGGGCTCCCCCGGGCAGGCGGTCATCAGCAGATACGGTACGGAGGCGTCGCCGCCGACGGACACGGCGCGTGGGGCGGGGACACCGGCCTCGGCGGCCCCGGCGCAGAAGTCCGCCTCGGAGACGAGCAGGCGCCGCTCGTACCGGAGGCCGGGGGTGGCGGGCGCGGGCGGGACCTTGAGCACGTAGCGGCCGCCGTCGGTGAGGAGGAGCTCCTCGACCGTGTTGTAGGTGCCTCCGCTCAGCGGGCGCACCCCGGCGAGCGCGTCGGGCGGCAGTCCCGCCTCCGTGAGCACCCGGCGGGCCCGCTCCCAGGAATCCCCCACTGTCCCTCCCCTTCCCCTCGTCGGCCGGGGTACAGCGTACGGACCCCACGCGGGCGCGGCCCCGGAAAACCGCTGGCTCCCCCGGAGGCCGGATACCTACCCTGAACCAGAAACCTAGACCCCCTAGGTTTCGAAAGAGCACGCCAGGAGACGACCCCATGAGAGCACTCACCGAGCAGGACATCCGCACTTCGTTCATCAACTGCTCGAAGGGTGAGGCCAAGCGGCTGGCCGTACCGCGCGACCTGGGCGAGCGCCCCTGGGACGACCTCGACTTCCTGGGCTGGCGCGATCCCGGCGCGCCCGACCGCAGCTATCTCGTCACCGAGCGGGAGGACCGTCTCGTCGGGGTGGCCATGCGCTTCCAGCCCGCCCAGCGCGGCTTCCTGCACCGCAGCATGTGCTCCCTGTGCCTGACGACCCATCCGCGCGGCGGCGTCTCCCTGATGACCGCGCGCAAGGCGGGCCCGGCCGGCCGGGAGGGCAACTCGGTCGGTGCCTACATGTGCACCGACCTCGCCTGTTCCCTCTACCTGCGCGGTCTGAAGGTCCCGGAGACCGGTGCCCGCTTCGAGGAGAGCCTCACCCTGGAGGAGCAGATCGCCCGTACCACGGGCAACCTGTTCGCCTTCCTCGACAAGCTGTAGGTCCGGCCCGGCTGTCCTCCGGGTGACTGCTGTCGCAGGTGAGCACGTTCGTCGCGTCCGGGGAAGGGGAACCGTCCCAGGATGCAAGTGGTACGTGAGATGACAGCGCCGGCCCTCGAGTTCGTCAAGCGGCACCGGGACCCGGTGACCGTGCAGATGGTGAGGTCGGCCGCAGCGGCGACCGTCGCCTACGTCATCGCGCTGCGGCTGAGTCCGGAGGCCGCCCCGCTCACCGCGCCCCTGACCGCGCTGCTCGTCGTCCAGGTCACCCTGTACTCCACGCTCACCACCGGGGTGCGCCGGGTGAACTCCGTGGTGACCGGCGTCGTCGTGGCGATCCTCTTCAGCCTGCTGGTGGGTCTGACCTGGTGGAGCCTGGGTCTGCTCATCCTGGCGTCGCTGATCGTCGGCCATCTGGTGCGGGTGGACGAGTTCGTGCCCGAGGTGGCGATCAGCGCGATGCTGGTGCTCGGGGTGACCACGCACGGGGACACCGCCTGGGCCCGGATCGTGGAGACGCTGATCGGGGCGATCGTCGGGATGGGGTTCAACCTCCTGCTCGCCCCGCCCGTGTGGGTGGAGGAGGCCGGCGAGTCGATCGAGGAGCTGGCGCGCCGGGTGCGGCAGCTGATGCTGCGGATCGGCGAGGAGGCGTCGGGCCTGACGCCCCCGCACCGCGCGGCGGCCCGGCTGCACGAGGCCCGCCGCCTGGACCACGACATCACCGAGGTCGACGCGGACCTCCGGCAGGCGGAGGACAGCCTGCGGCTCAATCCCCGGGTGCGCGAGGGTCTGCTGCACCGGGTGGTGCTGCGCACCGGCCTCGACACGCTGGAGATCTGCACGGTGGTGCTGCGGGTGCTGGCGCGCACGCTGACCGACCTGGCCAAGGAGCGCGACCCTGAGCGGCTGTTCGATCCGGAGACGGGCGCCGCCTTCGAGGAGCTACTGTCCGAGATCGCGGACGCCGTGGTCAGCTTCGCGGTGCTGGTGACCACGAGCGTGAGCGCGAACGCCGAGTCGGCGGAGGAACGGCTCGCCTCCCAGCTGCGGCAGGCGGCCGCCACCCGCGACAGGCTGGCCCGGCTGCTCTTCGAGCAGGCCCGGCGCGACGCCCGCCAGTGGCAGTTGCTGGGCGCCGTGCTGACCGAGGTCAACCGCATCCTCGACGAGATGGACACCGAGCACCGCACGCGCCGGCTGCTCGAGGAGCTGGACCGGCACTCGCGGGAGCAGCGCGAGCGGCTGCCGCGGCTCACCCGGATGCGGGAGCGGCTGCGCCGCAAGCGAGGGGGCGCCTCCCGCCGTTCCACGTGACGTACCCGGCCGGGGCCGCCCGTGCCGCCGGGGCCTCCGCGTCATCGTCACCCGTCGCCGTCCGTGCGCTGTCGCTGCAGCGCACGAGGGCAGGAGGCGGCGCTCGCCTGGGCGAGCAGCACGTGCATGCGCTCGGTGAGCTGGGAGACGTCGTCGGCGGGCGCGTGGAACGGCAGGCGCACGTCGCCGTCCGTGCGGAGGCGTTCGATGCGCAGGGTCAGTCCGTGCCGGTCGACGGCGAGCGGCTGGACGCGGACCGCACCGTGCAGGCTGCCGTGGTCGACCAGCCGGGTCAGCCGTTCGACGGCGTCGGCGTGGCAGTCGGCGAGGTGGGTCAGCAGCCGGGCCTCGGCGGTGGCGAGCCGGTCGGGCTCGGCGGCGGCGAACTCCTCGACGTCGACGACCAGGGCGCCGGACGGCTGCCGCAGCACCACGCGCGTGGGCTGGAAGACGAGGTGCCCGTCCCGCACGGCGAACCAGCCGGCCAGCCACAGCCGGGCGCGGATCCGGTTGCGTACGGGGACGGGTGCCACGTCGGCGAACTCCAGCACGGCGGACGGCTCGCCGCGGGGCGCGCAGAGCGCGGCGGCGAGCAGGGCGCTGTCCTCGGGCACGTGCAGCAGCACCCGTCCGTCGTCGGTCACGCCGTGCGCGCCGACGAGTTCCTCCCGGGTGCCCTCCGCGGTCACCGTGCAGGACCACGCGGCGGCGAGCACCGAGCGGGCCCGTTGTGCCGCACCGGGCGCGGCCGTCCAGCCGTGCGTGTCGTCACCCATCCCCGAACCTCCTCTTAGGTAAGCCTTGCCTAACCTATCGAAGGTCGGGGCGCGTGCCAACCGGGTCGCGTGATCTCCACGAGACCTTTCCGGGCACGCCGGGGCCGGACGGGGGCGGGGCACGCGGCCCGGCGCCCGCCGGGTCTCTCCCCGGAGAGGTGCCCCCGGCCCGTTCGTACCGCCCTGCGGCACGAACGGGCCGGGACTACCGCACGTGAGCGATGCGGTCCGGGTCGGCCAGGATGTACATGCCTGTGATCCGGTTGTCGGTGATGGTGACGGACATCACCGACCGGATGCGGCCGTCGGCCACGCCAAGCAGGCCCAGGGAGTCGTTGACCAGGGCCATCCGGCCGTCCGCGGTGAAGCGGGCGAACGTGATCGCCGACTCGGCCACCGTCTTCGCGCCCCGGAGGACCTTGGACCCGGCCGCGCCGCGGACCAGGGCGCCCGCGTCCGCCCGTAGCACCACGTCCGGGTGGAGGACGGCGACCAGCGCCTCGAAGTCACCGCCGCGCGCGGCGGCCATGAACGCCTCGAGGACCTGCTTCTGCCGGCCGAGGTCGGGGTCGGACGGAGGGGTCGTGTCCCGTACCCGGCGGCGGGCCCGGCTGGCGAGCTGCCGGGTCGCGGCCGGGCTGCGCTCCACCACCGGGGCGATCTCGTCGAACGGCACGGCGAACATGTCGTGCAGGACGAACGCCAGCCGCTCGTCGGGCTCCAGCGTCTCCAGGACCACCAGCATCGCCACGCCCACCGAGTCGGCGCGCAGCGCCTCCTGCTCCGGGTCCACCTGGGAGAGGGGTCTGACCACCGGGTCCGGGACGAACGTGTCGTCCATCGGCTGCTCGCGGCGCGCGGTGCGCGAGCGCAGCAGGTCCAGGCAGATCCGGCCGGTCACGGTGGTCAGCCAGCCGCCGAGGTTGCCGATGCCGTCGGCGCCGGTGCGGCCCAGTCTCAGCCAGGCCTCCTGGACGGCGTCCTCCGCCTCGGTCAGCGAGCCGAGCATGCGGTAGGCGACCGCCTCGAGGTGCCCGCGGTGCTCCTCGAAGCGCTCCGCCAGCAGGTCCCCGGCCACGTCCACGGAGCTCACCGGGGGAACACCTCGAAGGTGACCGCGGGCCGGTTCCCGAACCGCTTCCCCGCCTCCTCGGCGAAACCGGTCAGCAGGCCGCGAGCGTACGCCTCCGGGTCCTCGTCGGTCAGCGCCTCGATGTAGGTCCGGTGTTCGAGCAGCGACGCGATCGCCCGCTCCAGTCCGTCCGTCGCGTCCACCGCGTGCGTGGGGCTGCCGGAACCGGCGACCGCCACCCAGCGGACCCCGTTCCAGGGTTCGAGGCCCCGCTCGGTCAGCTCCGGGAAGATCCACCGGTTGCCGGCGTCACCGGCCGCGTCGAGCACGGCCCGCCCGACGGCCACGTGGTCCGGGGTGTTCCAGTAGGTGCCGCCCCAGGTGTCCCGGTGGTTCAGGGTGATCACCAGCTCGGGCCGGTACCGGCGGATCGCGGCGGCGATGTCCCGGCGCAGCGCGGGGCCGTACTCGACGACCCCGTCCGCGTGGTCGAGGAAGTCGACCTCCGACACGCCGACCACGGCCGCGCTCGCCCGCTGTTCACGCTCCCTGAGCGGGCCGCACTCCGCCGGCTCCAGGGTGTCGATGCCCGCCTCGCCGCGGGTCGCCAGCACGTAGGAGACCTCGCGGCCGGCGTCGGTCCAGGACGCGATCGCCGCCGCGCAGCCGTACTCGAGGTCGTCCGGGTGGGCCACCACGGCCAGGGCGCGCCGCCAATCGTCGGGCATGGGTGGGAGTTGACTGGTCGTCGGCTCGGTCATGCCCGCAGACTAACCCGCCGCACCGACATCCCGCCGGGCCCGCGCCCGGCCCCGGACTCACGCCTCGTCGTGCGCCAGGGCGAGCAGCCGGTCCAGGACGCGGGGACCGCCGGCCCGGACGCCGTCGTGCTCGAACTCGTCGGTGACCCAGGTGCGCAGGCCGCGGATGGCGCGGGCCGTCTCCAGGGAGTGGGCGGTGTCGACGTACATGTCGTCGTGGTAGACGGCCGCCGCGACCGGGACCTCGTTGGCGGCCAGGCGCGCCGGGTCGTACAGGGGTGTCCAGTCGGTGCACGCGGCGAGCAGGTCGGCGGTCTCGCGCAGCGGGCGCAGCGCGGGGTCGCAGTCGAACATCCAGGGGTGGATGGTCTCGCCGGTGAACAGCAGCGGCTCGTCGCCGGCGAGCGTCTTGGCCGCGTCGAACCGCGGGAACTCGGCCCGCACGCGTTCGGCGGACCAGGCGGTGGGCCGGGCGTCCTGGCCGTAGATCGCCTCGTGGACGAGTGCGTACAGCGGGTGTCCGGCGTACGACAGCAGGCCCTGTGCCTGCTCCTGGAAGGCGTCGGAGAGTTCGTGGCCGCCAGGGGTGCGGACGAAGGCGTCCTCCAGGAGGAAGTGCAGCCGGTGGCTGCCCTCGCCGCCGCCGAGCATCCGGCCGAAGGACTGGAAGGCCTCGACGGTGAACCGGTAGCCGTTCGGGAGGACGACCTCGTGGGTGAGGAGGTGGTCGGCGATGCGGCGGGCGCGTTCGACGTCCTGCGGGTAGCGGGCGTAGTGCGCGGCGACCTTGCGTTCGACGCGCGGGTAGGCGGCCCGGTAGACGTCGTCGGCGTGGGCGTCGAGGGAGGGCAGGCCGCCGGTGATCAGGGCGGTGTCCAGGCCCTCGGGCGCGATGGACAGGTAGGTGACGGTGCAGAAGCCGCCGAAGCTCTGGCCGAGCACGGTCCAGGGGGCGCCGCCGGTCACCTGGGGGCGGATGGCCTCGCAGTCCCGGACGATCGAGTCGCCGCGGAAGAGGGCGAGGTGGTCGGCCTGTGCGGCGGGGCCGCCGCGCAGCGGGAGCGTCTGCCGGTTGACGGGGGTGGAGGCGCCGGTGCCGCGCTGGTCGAGGAGGAGGACCCGGTGGTCCTCCAGGGCCCGGCCGAGCCAGGCCTCCTTCCCGACGAAACGGTTCGCCCCGAAGCCGGGGCCGCCCTGGAGGTAGAGCAGCCAGGGCAGGTCCCGGCCGGCCTTGTCACTGGCGACGACCTCACGCGCGTACAGCTCGATCGTCTCCCCCGAGGGGGCGTCGTGATCGAGGGGCACGGTGAACCGGCGGTCGGTGAGGACCACTCCGGGCTGGCGGTAGCTGACGGACAACGGGGCTCCCGGGACGAACGGATTGTCGGATCGTGACCCAGTTCAACACATGTTCGTCCGGCCAACGAGCCCGGGATCATGAAAATCTTGCTGAACGGCCGTCAGCGGGCCGCCAGGCTGGAGCGCCGGACCACCAGTTCCGGACGGAGCACGACCCGGCGGTGCTCGTGCGGCTCGGCGGTGCTCCCGCCCTCGGTCTCCTCCAGCAGCAGCTCGGCCGCCAGGGCCCCCATGGTGACCGCGGGCTGCCGCACCGAGGTCAGCGGTACGGCGGCCGCGGCGGCGAACTCGATGTCGTCGTAGCCGACGATCGCGAGGTCGTCGGGGACGCCGACGCCGGCCGCGTACATCGCCTGGAGCACACCGAGGGCGAGCAGGTCGTTGGCGCAGAAGACGGCGGTGGGCCGGTCGGCGAGTCCGAGCAGGCGGGCGCCCGCGTCACGGCCGGCGGCGACGTCGAGCCGCTCGGTGGGCAGTTCGCGCAGGTGGTCGGGGCCCAGTCCGGCCTCGGCGAGGGCGTTCAGGGCGCCGGTGCGGCGGTCCCGGACCTGGTTCAGTCCGGGCGGGCCGCAGACGTACGCGATGGAGCGGTGCCCGGCGTCGACGAGGTGCCGCACGGCCAGCGCGCCGCCCGCCACGTCGTCCACGGAGACCGAGCACTCGGTGGTGCCCTCGGCGACCCGGTCGACCAGGACGAAGGGGATGCCGTGCCGGCGGAACGCCTCGATGTTGCGGCCGGTGGCGTCCGCCGGGGTGAGCAGCACGCCCCGCACCCGCTGTTCGGCGAAGAGGGAGAGGTACTCGGCCTCCTCGCCCGGGTTCTGGGCGCTGTTGCAGACCATCACGCCGAGTCCGGCCTCGCGGGCGGCGCGTTCGGCGCCGCGGGCGACGTCGACGAAGAACGGGTTGCCCATGTCGAGGACGAGCAGGCCCATGATGCGGCTGCGGCCGGCGCGCAACTGGCGGGCGGACTCGCTGCGCACGTAGCCGAGCCGGTCTATGGCGGACAGCACCCGGGCCCGGGTCTCGGCGGCGACCGTGTCCGGGCGGTTGATCACGTTGGAGACCGTGCCGACGGACACTCCGGCGACGCGGGCGACGTCCTTGATACCCACCGACTGGGCCATCGGGCAGGGACCTCCAGAAAGAGCGGGGCGACGCGGCGGGCCATCACACTACCGGCAGCGCCGCCCCTGAGCGGTCACGGTCAGGCGGGCAGCCTGAGGCCGACTACGTGTGGGGGCGAGGGTGTCGTACCGGTGGACTTCTCCCGGTACACGGCCGACGGCACCCCGTCCCGGGCGACGCGCGTGTCGGCGGCCACCCGGCGGGCGACGGCGTCACCCCGGCCGGCGGTGTGCCGGGCCGTGTACCGCCGGCTGCCGGGCGTGGTGCCGCCGGTGCGGGTGACCGACGGCCCGGGCACGGCGGCCGGGGCGGGGGCCGCCGCGGTGCCGAGGAGCGCGCCGGCCGGGAGGGTACGTCGTCCCATCGCGGGCTTTCGTCGTCAGGCGAGGTGGAAGACCTCGGTCAGCGGTGTCATCGCCTCGTCCGGCCGGGAGCCGTCGAGGGACTCGAAGAAGGGGGACATCTCGGCCTGCCAGCGGGCGTTGACCTCGGTGGCCTCCATGCCCGCCTTGGCCGCCTCGAAGTCCTCGGTCTCCAGGTAGCCGACGAGGAGGCCGTCGTCGCGCAGGAAGAGGGAGTAGTTGTGCCAGCCGGTGGCCGAGAGCGCCTCGCACATCTCGGGCCACACGGCGGCATGGCGTTCGCGGTACTCGGCGATCCGGTCCTGTCGGACCTTGAGCAGGAAACAGACGCGTCGCATGAAGTACCGCTCCTTCAGGGGGAAGTGGGGATCAGAAGTCGAACTGGTCGATGTTCTCGGCGTTGAACACGGTGGGCTTGCCGAGGTTGATCACGCCGTCCTTGCCGATGGTGTACTCGCCCATCGCGCCGGCCGTGAAGGTCTCGCCCTCCTTGCCGGTGATCTGGCCGGAGGACAGGGCGACGGCGGTGCGGGCGGCCAGCTCGCCGAGCTTGGCCGGGTCCCAGAGCTCGAACGCCTCGACGGTGCCGTTCTTGACGTACTTGCGCATGTCGTTGGGGGTGCCGAGGCCGGTCAGCTTGACCTTGCCCTTGTACTTGGAGCCGGACAGGTACTGGGCGGCGGCCTTGATGCCGACGGTGGTCGGGGAGATGATCCCCTTCAGGTCCGGGTACTCCTGGAGCAGGCCCTGGGTCTGCTGGAAGGACTGCTGGGCGTCGTCGTTGCCGTAAGCGACCTTGACCAGCTTGATGTCCTTGTACTTGGGGTCCTTGAGCTCGTCCTTCATGAACTCGATCCAGGCGTTCTGGTTGGTCGCGGTCTGCGCGGCGGACAGGATCGCGATCTCGCCCTTGTAGTCGATCTGCTCGGCGAGCAGCTGCACCTCGGTGCGGCCCAGGTCCTCGCCGCTGGCCTGCGAGACGAAGGCGTTGCGGCAGTCGGGGGTGGTGTCGGAGTCGTAGGTGACGACCTTGATGCCGTTCTTCATGGCCTGCTTGAGCGCGGTGCACAGGGCGCCGGGGTCCTGCGCGGAGACGGCCATGGCGTCGACCTGCTGCTGGGTCAGGGTGTTGACGTAGGAGACCTGGCCGGCGGTGTCGGTGGCGCTGGAGGGGCCGACCTCCTTGTAGGTGGAGCCCAGCTCCTCGACGGCCTTCTCGCCACCCTTGTCGGCGGTGGTGAAGTAGGGGTTGTTGACCTGCTTGGGCAGGAAGCCGACGGTCAGGCCCTTCTTGGTGGCCGCGTTCGGGTCGGCCTTGCCGGCCGAGGCCGCCGCGCCGCCGCCCTCGTTCTTGACGTCCTCCTTGGTGGTGCCGCCGCAGGCGGTGGCGGCCAGGGCGAGCGAGGTGACGGCGGCGAGGGCCGCGCAGGTACGGCGGATGGATGCCTTGCGCATGGTGGGTTCCTTAGAGGACGAGAAGGAATCAGGGGGTGGCGGTGGGGGCCTTGGAGACCGGTGGTGACGCGGTAGCCCGGCGTCCGGCCCTCGCGACGGCGACCTGCCGGGCGATGCGCGGTCCGAGCACGGACAGCACCAGGAGCACACCGGTGACGACGATCTGCGACTGCGCGGAGACGTCCTGGAGGCTCATCACGTTCTGCAGCGCGCCGAGCAGGAACACACCGGCGATCGCGCCGCCGAGCGTCCCCTTGCCGCCGTCGAAGTCGATGCCGCCGAGCAGCACGGCCGCCACGACGGAGAGTTCGAGGCCGGTGGCGTTGTCGTAGCGGGCGCTGGCGTAGTGCAGTGCCCAGAAGACGCCGGTGAGGGAGGCCATCAGACCGGTCAGGGTGAACAGGATCAGCTTCTGCCGCTTGACGCGGATGCCGGCGAACCGGGCCGCCTCCTCGCTCGCGCCGACCGCGAACAGCGACCGGCCGAACGGGGTGGCGTGCAGGGTGACGACGGCGATGGCGAGCAGCACCAGGAAGGGCAGGAGGGCGTACGGGATGAACGTGTCGCCGATGCGTCCGGCGGCGAAGTCCAGGTACGCGGTGGGGAAGTCGGTCACCGCGTCGGAGCCGAGCACGATCTGCGCGATGCCCCGGTAGGCGGCCAGTGTGCCGATGGTGACGGCGAGGGACGGCAGTCCGAGGCGGGTCACCAGCAGGCCGTTGACCAGGCCGCAGACGACGCCGATGACGAGGCAGATCGGGATGATCGTCTCGATGGTCATGCCCTGGTTCCACAAGGCGCCCATCACCGCGCCGGACAGGCCGGCCGTGGAGGCCACGGACAGGTCGATCTCGCCGGAGACCACGAGCAGGGTCATGGGCAGGGCGATCAGCGCGATCGGCAGGGTGTTGCCGATGAGGAACGACAGGTTGAGCGCGTTGCCGAAGCCGTCGACGGTGGTGAAGGACAGCAGCAGGACGACGACGAGCAGGGCGCCGACGACCGTGTCCCAGCGGACCGCGCGCGTGAGGGACTCAGGCATGGCGGGCGTTCCTCTTCTTCAGGGCCAAGGCCACGCGCAGCGCGACGATCCGGTCGACCGCGATGGCGAGGATGAGCAGGATGCCGTTGATGGCGAGCACCCACACGGAGCTGACGCCGAGGGCGGGCAGCACGCTGTTGATGGAGGTCAGCAGCAGCGCGCCGAGGGCCGCGCCGTAGACGCTGCCGGAGCCGCCGGTGAAGACCACGCCGCCGACCACGACCGCGCTGACGACGGTGAGTTCGTAGCCGTTGCCGGTACTGGAGTCGACGTTGCCGAACCGGGCCAGGTACAGGGCGCCGGCGAGGCCGGCGAGGGCGCCGCAGAAGGTGTACGCGGCGAGGATCCGCTTGCGTACGGGGATGCCGGCGAGCCGGGCGGCCTCGGGGTTGGAGCCGAGCGCGTACAGCTCGCGTCCGCTGCCGAAGTGCTTGAGGTAGTACGCCGTCGCCACGAGCACCGCGAGCGCGATGAGCGCCAGGTAGGGCACGGCCGAGATGCCGCCGGAGCCGAAGTCGACGAACCCGCCGGGCAGGTCGGCGGCGGTGATCTGGCGGGAGCCGACCCAGATGGAGTCGATGCCGCGGATGATGTAGAGCGTGCCGAGGGTGACCACGAGGGCGGGCACCTGGCCGAGGCTGACGAGCAGGCCGTTGAGCAGTCCGAAGCCGATGCCGAGCAGCACGGCGAGGGCGATGGCGACGACCGGGTTCCCGCCGCCCTGGAGGTAGGTGCCGGCGGCGAAGGCGCTGATGCCGAGGGTGGAGCCGACGGACAGGTCGACGTTGCGGGTGATGACGACCAGGGACTGGCCGGTGGCGACCAGGACCAGGATGGTCGCGTTCAGCAGCAGGTCCTTGATGCCCTGTTCGGACAGGAACTCGCTGTTGCCGGCCTGGGTGACGGCGATCATCACCAGGAAGACGACGAGGATGGCGAGTTCGCGCATCTTGAAGACGCGGTCCACCAGCCGGGTGGCGCCGGCCTTCGGTGCCTCGGCGACGGGGGCTTCTCCGGGAGCGGCGACCGTCATGCGGCGGCCCTCCCCGTGGCTGCGGCCATCACGGTTTCCTCGGTGGCGTCGGTGCGGGGGATCTCGGCGGTGAGCCGGCCCTCGTGCATCACCAGCACGCGGTCGGCCATGCCGAGGATCTCGGGCAGGTCGGAGGAGATCATCAGGACGGCGACGCCGTCGGCGGCGAGCTGGGAGAGCAGCCGGTGCACCTCGGCCTTGGTGCCGACGTCGATGCCGCGCGTGGGCTCGTCGACGATCAGCACCTTCGGGCCGGTGGCGAGCCACTTGGCGAGGACGACCTTCTGCTGGTTGCCGCCGGACAGGGTGTTCACCGTGTCGGCGATCCGGGCGTACTTGACCTGGAGCTTGACGGCCCAGTCGAGGGAGCGGCTGCGTTCGGCGCCGCGGTCCATCAGGCCGGCCTTCACGGTCGTACGGAGTCCGGTGAGGCCGATGTTGCGCTCGATGGACATGTCCATCACCAGGCCCTGGGCGCGCCGGTCCTCGGGGACCAGGGCGAGGCCCGCGGCCATGGCCGTGGACGGGGCGCCGTTGGTCAGTTTGCGTCCGTCGACCTCGACCTCGCCGGCGTCCCAGCGGTCGACGCCGAAGACGGCGCGGGCCACCTCGGTGCGTCCGGCGCCGACGAGTCCGGCCAGGCCGACGATCTCGCCGCGCCGCACGTCGAAGGAGACGTCGGTGAAGACGCCCTCGCGGGTCAGCCGGCGCACGCTCAGGGCGATCTCGCCCGGTGTCACGTCCTGCTTGGGGTAGAGCTCCTCGAGGTCGCGGCCGACCATGCGGCGGACCAGGTCGTCCTCGGTCATGCCCTCCAGCGGCTCGCTGGAGATCCAGGCGCCGTCGCGGAGCGTGGTGACCCGCTGGCAGATCTCGAAGATCTCCTCCAGGCGGTGGGAGATGAACAGCACCGCGGCGCCCTGCTCGCGCAGGGTGCGCACGACGCCGAAGAGGCGGGCGACCTCGCTGCCGGTGAGGGCGGCGGTGGGCTCGTCCATGATCAGGACGCGGGCGTCGAAGGAGAGCGCCTTGGCGATCTCGACGATCTGCTGGTCGGCGATGGACAGGCCGCGGGCCGGACGGTCCGGGTCGAGGTCGACGCCGAGCCGCCGCATCAGGGCGGCGGTCGCGTCGTGGGTGGCGCGGTGGTCGATCCGGCCGAGCGCCTTCCGGGGCTGCCGGCCCATGAAGATGTTCTCGGCGATCGACAGGTCGGGGAAGAGCGTGGGCTCCTGGTAGATCACGGCGATGCCGGCGTCGCGGGCGTCACCGGGGCCGTGGAAGACGACCGGCGCGCCGTCGAGCAGCACCTGGCCGGTGTCCGGACGGTGCACTCCGGCGAGCGTCTTGATGAGGGTCGACTTGCCGGCTCCGTTCTCGCCGGCGAGGGCGTGCACCTCCCCGGGGAACAGCTCCAGGGAGACGTCCCGCAGTGCACGGACCGCGCCGAAGGACTTGGAGATGCCCTTCAGCGCGAGAACCGGGGCCGGACCCGTGTCGGACGGGTGGGTCATGAGGGCTCCTCGACGACGCCGACGGGAGGCCCCACGGCGTCGTGAAAGGTTTCAACTGGGTTGCCGGGACGTTAGGCGCGCGACGCATGTCACGTCAATGGGTCCCAGCCGAAAAACTTTCGACACCTTCAGGTCTCGGCCTGGTCACGGAGGACCGTCTGCGCCGGAGGGGTTGACACCCCTTCGGGAGACCCATAGCTTCCCGTTCTGAATCGTTTCACTCAGTGGTCGTTACGACCCGATGTCACAGGAGCCCTGACGTGACCGAGCTCGCCGCGGTGAAAGCCGCTCTCAAGACACAGGCCGTGGAGACGCCGTCCTGGGCGTACGGGAACTCGGGGACCCGGTTCAAGGTGTTCGCGCAACAGGGCGTCCCCCGCACCCCGCAGGAGAAGCTCGACGACGCCGCCCAGGTGCACGCGTTCACCGGTGTCGCGCCGACCGTGGCGCTGCACATCCCGTGGGACAAGGTCGAGGACTACGCGGCACTGGCCAAGCACGCCGAGGACCGCGGGGTGCGGCTCGGCGCGATCAACTCCAACACCTTCCAGGACGACGACTACAAGCTCGGCAGCATCTGCCACCCGGACGCGGCGGTGCGCCGGAAGGCCGTCGACCACCTGCTGGAGTGCGTCGACATCATGGACGCGACCGGCTCCAAGGACCTGAAGCTGTGGTTCGCCGACGGGACGAACTACCCCGGGCAGGACGACATCCGCGCCCGCCAGGACCGGCTCGCCGAAGGGCTCGCCGAGGTGTACGAGCGGCTCGGGGACGACCAGCGGATGCTGCTGGAGTACAAGTTCTTCGAGCCGGCGTTCTACACGACGGACGTGCCGGACTGGGGCACCGCCTACGCGCACTGCCTGAAGCTGGGCGAGAAGGCGCAGGTCGTGGTCGACACCGGTCACCACGCTCCGGGCACCAACATCGAGTTCATCGTGGCGACGCTGCTGCGGGAGGGGAAGCTCGGCGGGTTCGACTTCAACTCGCGGTTCTACGCCGACGACGACCTGATGGTCGGCGCCGCCGACCCGTTCCAGCTGTTCCGGATCATGTACGAGGTGATCCGCGGGGGCGGGTTCGCTCCCGAGGTGGCGTTCATGCTCGACCAGTGCCACAACATCGAGGCGAAGATCCCGGCGATCATCCGTTCCGTCATGAACGTCCAGGAGGCGACGGCGAAGGCACTGCTGGTCGACCGGGCGGCGCTGAGCGAGGCCCAGGCCTCCGGGGACGTGCTCGAGGCCAACGCCGTGCTGATGGACGCGTACAACACGGACGTGCGTCCGCTGCTGCGTGAGGTGCGGGAGGAGATGGGGCTGGACCCCGAACCCCTGGTCGCCTATCGGCGGTCCGGGTGGGCGGAGAAGATCGTCGCCGAGCGGGTCGGTGGGGAGCAGGCCGGGTGGGGGGCGTGAGCGTCCGCCCCGTGCTGTTCGTCGCGGACGGCCGGCCGGCCGCGCCCACGCGGCGGTAGCCGCACATGTGAACAGCCCCGCGCCCCTAGGTATGTGCACTCACCCTCTTTCACGTAAGGACTGGACGTTCATGGCACCCCATCCCGAAGCTGCCGCTCTGCTCGCTCGATCGCACCGGCTCGGGGCCGATCCCCGCAACACCAACTACGCCGGCGGCAACACCTCCGCCAAGGGCACCGAGACCGACCCCGTCACCGGGGGCGACGTCGAGCTGATGTGGGTCAAGGGGTCCGGGGGCGACCTCGGGACGCTGGCCGAGGCGGGGCTGGCCGCGCTGCGGCTGGACCGGCTGCGGGCGCTGACCGGTGTGTACCCGGGTGTCGAGCGCGAGGACGAGATGGTCGCCGCGTTCGACTACTGCCTGCACGGCAAGGGCGGTGCGGCCCCGTCGATCGACACCGCGATGCACGGGCTCGTCGACGCCGCGCACGTGGACCACCTCCACCCCGACTCCGGGATCGCGCTGGCCTGCGCGGCCGACGGGGAGAAGCTGACCGCCGAGTGCTTCGGCGACACCGTGGTGTGGGTGCCGTGGCGGCGGCCCGGTTTCCAGCTCGGGCTGGACATCGCCGCCGTGAAGGAGGCCAACCCGCAGGCCATCGGCTGTGTGCTCGGCGGGCACGGCATCACCGCGTGGGGCGACACCTCCGAGGAGTGCGAGCGCAACTCGCTGCACATCATCCGCACCGCCGAGGAGTTCCTCGCCGAGCGCGGCCGGCCGGAGCCGTTCGGCCCCGTGATCGAGGGGTACGAGGCGCTGTCCGAGGAGGAGCGGCGGGAGCGGGCCGCCGCGCTGGCGCCGTACGTCCGCGCCGTCGCCTCGCAGGACCGGCCGCAGGTCGGGCACTTCGACGACTCCGACGCCGTACTGGACTTCCTGGCCCGCGCCGAGCACCCGCGGCTGGCCGCGCTGGGCACCTCCTGCCCGGACCACTTCCTGCGCACCAAGGTCCGCCCGCTCGTCCTGGACCTGCCGCCGTCCGCCCCGCTCGACGAGGCGGTCGCCCGGCTGAAGGAACTCCACGCCGCCTACCGCGAGGAGTACGCCGCCTACTACGCGCGGCACGCGCGGCACGACTCCCCCGCGATGCGCGGCGCCGACCCGGCGATCGTGCTGGTGCCGGGCGTGGGCATGTTCAGCTTCGGCAAGGACAAGCAGACCGCGCGCGTGGCCGGCGAGTTCTACCTCAACGCGATCAACGTGATGCGCGGGGCCGAGGCGGTCTCCACGTACGCGCCGATCGAGGAGTCGGAGAAGTTCCGCATCGAGTACTGGGCGCTGGAGGAGGCCAAGCTCCAGCGGATGCCGAAGCCCAAGCCGCTCGCCACCCGGGTGGCACTGGTGACGGGTGCGGGCAGCGGGATCGGCAAGGCGATCGCCCAGCGGCTGGTCGCCGAGGGCGCGTGCGTCGTCGTGGCCGACCTGAACGGGGAGAACGCCGAGCAGGTCGCCGAGGAGCTGGGCGGGTCCGACAAGGCCGTCGCCGTGACCGTCGACGTGACGTCCGAGGAGCAGATCGCGGACGCCTTCAAGGCCGCCGTGCTCGCCTTCGGCGGGGTCGACCTGGTGGTGAACAACGCCGGGATCTCGATCTCCAAGCCGCTGCTGGAGACGACCGCGAAGGACTGGGACCTCCAGCACGACATCATGGCCCGCGGTTCCTTCCTCGTCTCGCGCGAGGCGGCCCGGGTGATGACCGCGCAGGAGCTGGGCGGCGACATCGTCTACATCGCGTCGAAGAACGCGGTGTTCGCCGGCCCGAACAACATCGCCTACTCGGCCACCAAGGCCGACCAGGCGCACCAGGTGCGGCTGCTCGCCGCCGAGCTGGGTGAGCACGGCATCCGCGTCAACGGCGTCAACCCGGACGGTGTGGTGCGCGGCTCCGGGATCTTCGCGGGCGGCTGGGGCGCCAAGCGCGCCGCCGTGTACGGGGTGCCGGAGGAGAAGCTGGGCGAGTTCTACGCCCAGCGGACGCTGCTGAAGCGCGAGGTGCTGCCCGAGCACGTGGCGAACGCCGTGTTCGCGCTGACCGGCGGCGACCTCACCCACACCACCGGACTGCACGTCCCGGTCGACGCCGGCGTCGCCGCCGCGTTCCTGCGATGAGCACCGTGAAGTCCTACGCCGCGGTCGACCTCGGCGCGTCCAGCGGACGCGTCATGGTCGGCCGCGTCGGCCCCGACAGCCTGGAGCTGACCGAGGTCAACCGCTTCCCCAACCGGCCGGTGCGCGTGCCCGAAGGGCTGCGCTGGGACGTCCTGGCGCTGTACTCCGGGGTGCTGGACGGGCTGAGGGCGGCAGGCCGGGTGGACTCCGTCGGCATCGACAGCTGGGCCGTGGACTACGGGCTGCTGGACGCGGACGGGGCGCTGCTCGGCAACCCGGTGCACTACCGCGACGGCCGCACCGACGGAATCGCGGAGAAGGTGTGGGCGACCGTGCCCGCCGGGGAGCTGTACGCGGCGACCGGTCTGCAGTACGCGCCGTTCAACACGCTGTACCAGCTGACGGCGGCCCGTGACTCGGCCCAACTGGCCGCGGCTAAAAGGCTGTTGCTGATTCCGGATCTGCTGACGTACTGGCTGACCGGCGAGCAGGGCACGGAGCTGACCAACGCCTCGACCACCCAGCTGATCGACCCGCGCACCCGCGACTGGGCGCACGGGGTCGCGGAGCGCCTCGGCATCGACCTCTCGCTGTTCGCGCCGCTGCGCCGGCCCGGGGACGCGGCCGGGGTGCTGCGGCCCGAGGTGCTGGAGGAGACCGGGCTGACCGGGCCGGTCCCGGTGACGGCGGTCGGCTCGCACGACACCGCGTCCGCGGTGGCCGCCGTCCCGGCGGACGGAGAGCGGTTCGCGTACATCTGCACCGGCACCTGGTCGCTGGCCGGCCTGGAGCTGGACGCGCCGGTACTCACCGAGGAGAGCCGGGCCGCCAACTTCACCAACGAGCTGGGGCTGGACGGCACGGTCCGCTACCTGCGCAACATCATGGGCCTGTGGCTGCTCCAGGAGTGCCTGCGGGCCTGGGGGCAGCCGGATCTGGGCGCGCTGCTGCTCGACGCGGCCAAGGTGCCGGCGCTGCGGTCGGTGGTGGACGCCGGGGACGCGGCGTTCCTCGCGCCGGGGCGGATGCCGGAGCGGATCGCCGAGGCCTGCCGGGAGTCGGGCCAGCCCGTGCCGGCCACGCCCGCCGAGACCACCCGGTGCATCCTCGACTCGCTGGCCCTGGCCCACCGCAAGGCCGTCGAGGACGCACAGCGGCTCTCCGGGCGGTTCGCCGACGTCGTGCACATCGTGGGCGGCGGCACCCGCAACGCCCTGCTGTGCCAGCTCACCGCCGACGCCTGCGGGCTGCCGGTGGTGTCCGGGCCGGCGGAGGCGGCGGCCCTGGGCAACGTACTGGTGCAGGCCCGCGCCCACGGACTGGTCGGCGACCTGGCCGGGATGCGGCGGCTGCTCACCCGTACGCAGCCGCTGACGCGGTACGAGCCGCGGGGCGGTACGCGGCGGTGGCAGGAGGCGCAGGCCCGGCTCGCCCGGGGCTGACGCGGTCTCCCCCGTCCCTCCGCTCCCCCACTACCCTGCATTCACCCGATGATCGATTCACTAGGAGCCGCGATGCGTGTCGCACTGTTCCTGACCTGTGTCAACGACACGCTCTATCCGGACACCGGGCGCGCCGTGGTGAAACTCCTGACCAGGCTGGGCGTCGACGTCGACTTCCCGATGGCGCAGACCTGTTGCGGCCAGGCGCACTACAACACGGGCTACCGGCACGAGGCCGAGCCGCTCGCCCGGCACTTCTCCGACGTCTTCAAGGACTACGAGGCGATCGTGACGCCGTCCGGGTCGTGCGGGGCGATGGTGCGGGAGCTGTATCCGCGGATGGGTGAGCGGGCCCGGGCGGAGGGACGCGGGGACACCCTCGCGGCGACGCTGGCGCCGGTGGTGCCGAAGACGTACGAGCTGACGGAGTTCCTGGTGGACGTGCTGGGGGTGACCGACGTCGGGGCGTACTACCCGCACAAGGTGACCTACCACCCCACCTGTCACGGGCTGCGCGGTCTCGGTCTCGGCGAGCGGCCCCTGCGGCTGCTGCGGGCGGTGAAGGGGCTGGAGTTGGCCGAGCTGCCGGGCGCCGAGGAGTGCTGCGGCTTCGGCGGCACCTTCGCGCTGAAGAACTCCGACGTCTCGGCGGCGATGGGCACCGACAAGGTGCGCAACGCCGAGTCGACGGGCGCCGAGGTGCTGTGCGCGGCGGACAACTCCTGCCTGATGCACATCGGCGGAACGATGACCAGGCTGCGGACCGGCATGCGGCCGGTGCACATCGCGGAGATCCTGGCGAGCACGGAGGAGGAACCGGCCGTATGAGCGGGACGTATCTCGGCATGCCGGCGTTTCCCGAGGCCGCCCACGAGGCGGTCGGCAACGCGACGCTGCGCGGCAATCTGCGGCACGCCACGCACACCATCCGCGCCAAGCGGGCCAACGCCGTCGCGGAGGTCTCCGACTGGGCCGAGCTGCGGGAGGCCGGCAAACGGATCAAGGACCACACACTCCGTCACCTCGACCACTACCTCGAGCGGTTGGAGGAGTCGGTGACGGCGGCGGGCGGCACCGTGCACTGGGCCGTCGACGCCGACGAGGCCAACCGGATCGTGGCGCGGCTGGTCAAGGAGACCGGTGAGTCGGAGGTCGTCAAGGTCAAGTCGATGGCCACGCAGGAGATCGGCCTCAACGAGGCCCTGGAGGCGGAGGGCATCGCCGCCTACGAGACCGATCTCGCCGAGCTGATCGTGCAGTTGGGCAAGGACCGGCCCTCGCACATCCTGGTGCCGGCGATCCACCGCAACCGCGGGGAGATCCGGGAGATCTTCGCCCGCGAGATGAGCGAGTGGGGCCGCCCCGCCCCCGAGGGGCTGACGGACACACCCGCCGAACTCGCCGAGGCGGCCCGGCTGCACCTGCGGGAGAAGTTCCTGCGCGCCAAGGTGGGCATCTCCGGCGCCAACTTCATGGTCGCCGAGACCGGCACCCTGGTGGTGGTGGAGTCCGAGGGCAACGGGCGGATGTGCCTGACCCTGCCCGAGACGCTGATCTCGGTCGTCGGCATCGAGAAGATCGTGCCGACCTGGCAGGACCTGGAGGTGTTCCTGCAGACCCTGCCGCGTTCCTCGACCGCCGAGCGGATGAACCCGTACACCTCGACGTGGACCGGCACCACCGACGAGGACGGCCCGCGCGCCTTCCACCTGGTCCTGCTGGACAACGGCCGCACCGACACCCTCGCCGACGAGGTGGGCCGGCAGGCGCTGCGCTGCATCCGCTGCTCCGCCTGCCTCAACGTGTGCCCGGTGTACGAGCGGGCCGGCGGCCACGCCTACGGCTCGGTCTACCCGGGTCCGATCGGCGCCATCCTCAGCCCTCAACTCCGGGGAACGGGGAGCGAGATCGACGCCTCCCTGCCGTACGCCTCGTCGCTGTGCGGGGCCTGCTACGAGGTGTGCCCGGTCGCCATCGACATCCCCGAGGTGCTGGTGCACCTGCGGGAGCGGGTGGCGCAGGGCGGGGAGGTGATCCGGGGCGGCAACAAGGTGGTGCTCAAGCCGGCCAAGGGGCACGCCGCCGAGCGTGCCGCGATGCGCGCCGCCCGCTGGGCGTTCGCGCACCCCGGGGCCCTGCGCACCGGCCAGCGCCTCGCCTCGCGCACCCGCCGCCTCCATCCGCGCACCCTGCCGGGCCCCGGCCGGGCGTGGAGCGGGACCCGGGACCTGCCGCCGGTGCCGGCGGAACCGTTCCGGGACTGGTGGCAGCGTACGCGGGGCGGGAAGGGAGCGGCGAAGTGAGCAGCAGGGAACGGATCCTGGGCCGGGTGCGGCGGGCCCTCGCCGACGTACCGGAGGACGACACCCCGTACGAGCGGGCCGTCGTCCGTGACTATCTGCGCGAGCACGGTGAGCGCACCGTCGAGGAGACGGTGGACCTCCTCGCGGAGAACCTGGCCGACTACCGGGCCGTCGTGCACCGTACGGACGCGGCCGGGCTGGCCGGTGTCGTCGCCGGGCTGCTCGCGGCGCGCGGCGCGTCGTCGGTGCTGGTTCCGCCCGGTCTCGACGAGGGCTGGCTCGCGGCGACGGACGTGACGCGGGTGGCGGACCGGGCGGAGAGCACCCCGCACGAACTGGACCGGGTCGACAGTGTGGTCACCGCCTGCGCGGTCGCCGTCGCGGAGACCGGCACGATCGTGCTGGACGGCTCCCCCGACCAGGGCCGGCGCCGCATCACCCTGGTCCCCGACCACCACATCTGCGTGGTCCGCGTCCCCGACCAGGTCGTCTCCTCCGTCCCCCAGGCCCTCGGGCGTCTCGACCCGGCCCGGCCGCTCACCTGGATCTCCGGCCCGTCGGCGACCAGCGACATCGAGCTCGACCGGGTGGAGGGCGTGCACGGGCCGCGCACGCTGGAGGTCGTACTGGTCGGGTGAAACCCCCTCGGGGGGTGGTCCTGACTACACCCCCCGATACGGGTTCTGCGCCCAATGTGGTGCGGCCGTCTCCTCCGTAGCGTCGTCGGCATGGCACAGGACGTGCCGGACGGAGGAGATGACGATGTTTCGCAACGGGTCACGACGCGACCACGACACGGGACCCGCCCCCGAGGCGCTGCGGCTGGTGAAGGTCAGCAAGTCCTACGGGACGGCGGACAGCGCCGTGACCGCCCTCGACGGGGTGACGCTGGGCCTTGCGCGGGGGACGTTCACCGCGGTGATGGGGCCGTCGGGCTCGGGCAAGTCGACGCTGCTGCAGTGCGCGGCGGGTCTGGACCGGCCCGACAGCGGGATCGTGCGGGTCGACGGGACCGAGCTGACGGGCGGCGGCGAGGCGGAGCTGACGAGGTTCCGGCGCGGGCGGATCGGGTTCGTGTTCCAGCAGTACAACCTGTTGGAGACGCTGACCGTCGCGCAGAACACGGTGCTGCCGCTGAAGCTGGCCGGACAGCGCGTGGACCGGAGGCGGGCCCGGGAGATCCTCACCGCCGTCGGCCTCGGCGACCGGCTCGGGCACCGGCCCGGCCAGCTCTCCGGCGGCCAGCGGCAGCGCGTCGCGATCGCGCGGGCGCTGGTCACCGAGCCCCGGGTGATCTTCGCGGACGAGCCGACCGGCGCCCTGGACACGCGCAGCGCGCGGGAGGTGCTGGCGCTGCTCCAACAGGCGGTGCGGGTGCACGGGCGGACCGTGGTGATGGTGACGCACGACCCGGTCGCCGCCTCCTACGCCGACAGCGTGCTGTTCCTCGCGGACGGCCGGCTCGCCGGCCGGCTGGACGCGCCGACGGCGGACGCGGTGGCCGAGCGGCTGGCACACCTGGGCGACGACACGACGGCGGGGGTGTGAGCCGTGTTCGTACTGGCCATGCGGTCGATCCGGCACCGTCCCGGACGGTTCCTCGCGACGCTGCTGTCCGCCTTCCTGGGCGCGGCGATCATCATGATGTTCCACTCGATGCACGACACGGCCGGGCAGCCGGGCGTGGACCCGGTGAGCTCCGACACCCTGGGCACGGCGGCGGGGGTGGTCGGCGGGTACGGCACGCTGCTGGTGTTCTTCGCCGTCGCCTCGACGCTGACGGTGAACGTGCGGCAGCGGGTGGCCGAGCTGGAACTGCTGCGCTGCTCGGGGGCGACCCCGGCGCAGATCAAGCGGATGGTCGTGGGTGAGGCGGCGGCCGTGGCCCTGGTGGGCGCGGCGCTGGCGATCGGCCCGGCGATGCTCGGCGGGCGGGCGCTGCTGGACATGTTCCAGGACGGCGGCCAGGTCGCGCGGTCGGTCGAGTACTCCTTCGGGCCGATCGCGCTGATGAGCGGCGTGCACATCACGCTGCTCGCGGCGGCGGGCGCCGCGTTCCTGGCCGTGCGGCGGGTGACGCGGCGCAGCAGGAGGGAGCGGGCCGGGGCACGGCGGTTCCTGACGTACGCCGCGCTGGCCACCGGCGCCGCGGGGGCCTGCGCCACCTTCTTCCTCTCCGCGACGGACGAGGCGCTGATGGCGCCGCCCGCCCAAGGCGCGATCATGCTCTCGGTGGGGTTCGCGCTGCTGGCGCCGCGCCTGTTGAAGGGCCTGCTCGACCGGCTGGCGCTCGGCGGGGCCGGCGGGTGGCTGGCCGTGCGGAACCTGCGGCAGCGGTCCGGTGAGCTCGCCGGGATCCTGGTGTCGCTGATCATGTTCACGGCGGTGTCCACGGCGACGATCACCATGCAGGCGGTGGAGAGCGACGCCGTCGCGGCCTCGGGCCTGGTGAAGTCGGTCGACGCGAAGAACCTGGAGACGCTCAACCTCACGGTCGTCGGCATCATCGCCGTCTTCGTCTGCGTCATGCTGGTCAACTCGCTGTACGCGGCGACGACCTACCGCTCCCGTGAGTTCGGACAGCAGCGCCTGGCGGGGGCGACTCCGGGGCAGGTGCTCCGTGTGGTGGGTACCGAGGGGGTGATCCTCACGGTCACGGGGGTGCTGCTCGGCACGTCGGCCGCGCTGGCGGGGGTCGTACCGTTCACGATCGTGCGTACCGACGGGGTGCTGCCGGACCAGTTCCTCGGGACGTGGCTCGCCATGGCGGCGGTGGCGGCCGCGGTGACCCTCGGGACGAGCCTGGGCACGGCCTGGCGGGTGCTGCGCACTCCGGCGGTGCGGGCGGTGGCGCAGGCCGCCTGACGTCCTGCCCGGTCGGCACGGGGGCGTCCGCCGCGGCGGGCGCCCCTCGGCCGTTTCCCGCGGCCGGAGGAGCGGGAAACGGCCGGCCCGGGTGGTTCGCCGACTCGGGTGGTGTGCCGGCTAGTCGGCCTTGGCGTACTCCTGGGCCATGCCGCCCGCGAAGTCGTGCACCACGACCTGGTCGTCGCCGACGACCCACGCGTCGTGGCCCGGTGGGCAGACGAAGACGTCCCCAGGGCCGACCTCCTGCTCCGCGCCGTCGTCCATGCGGATGTGCATGCGGCCCTGGACGACATAGCCGTTGTGGTGGATCCGGCAGCTCTCCGTCCCGGCGATGGGACCGACGGACTCGGACCAGCGCCACCCGGGCTCGAAGGTGGCCACGGCGAAGTCCAGCCCTGTCATGTGGACGGCTTCCAGGTGTCCCCTGGGGAAGTCGCGCCGCTCGTCCGGCTTGTCCAGCGTCTTGATCTCGAGCATGACCCTGTTCCCTTCCGACCGTCTCCCTGCACGGCCGGGTCCGGTCTCCGTCCGCCTCGCACGGCACCGGCGGGGGCCGGGCCCCACCACTCCATCGTCCGCCTGTCCACTCGGGGCCGCCATTCGGGTGAGGCCGGTGCGTCAGGCGTCCGGACCGCAGAGCCGGGCGAAGCGTTCGGCGTCGATGTTGCCGCCGGAGAGGATCAGGCCGACGCGGGGCGGGAGGGGGCCCGCGCGGCCGGTGAGCAGTGCGGCGAGCGGGGTGGCGCCGCTCGGCTCGAGGACGATCTTCAGGCGTTCGAAGGCGAACCGCATCGCGTCCCTGATCTCGTCGTCGCCGACCAGCACGATCCCGTCCAGGAGCCGCCGGTTGAGGGAGAACGTCAGCTCGCCCGGGGTGTGCAGGGCCTGACCGTCGGCGATGGTGCGTGGGACCGGGATGCTGACGCGCCGGCCCGCCTCCAGGGACCTCTTGGTGTCGTCGCCGGCCTCCGGCTCCACGCCGATCACCCGGGTCGCGGGGTGCAGGCCCTTGACGGCGGTGGCGCTTCCGGCGATCAGTCCGCCGCCGCCGACCGGCGCGAGCAGCGCCCCCAACTCTCCTGCTTCCTCGACGAGTTCGAGGGCGGCCGTGCCCTGTCCCGCGATGACGTGCGGGTGCTCGTAGGGCGGGACGAGGGTCAGGCCCCGCTCGGCGGCGAGGGCCTCGGCGACGGCGACCCGGTCGCCGCTGTAGCGGTCGTAGGTGACGATCTCGGCGCCGTACCCCTCGGTGGCCGCCCGCTTCGACGGCGGGGCGTCCTCGGGCATGACGATGACGGCGGTGGTGCCCAGCTCCCGGGCGGCCAGGGCGACGGCCTGGGCGTGGTTGCCGGAGGAGTAGGCGGCGATACCCCGGGAGAGCTGGTCGGGGGTGAGCCGGGAGGCCGCGTGGTAGGCGCCGCGGAACTTGAAGGCGCCCACGCGCTGGAAGTTCTCGCACTTGAGGTGGACCTCGGCGCCGACGAGCGCGTCCAGGGTGCGGGAGCGCAGCACGGGCGTGCGGTGGGCGACGCCCTTGAGGCGTTCGGCGGCGGAGAGGACGTCGTCGAGGGTGACCGGCGGGGTGGTGGTCGTCACGGGGTGCCTCCGGCGGGGGTCGGGTCGGTCGTCGTCCGGGACTGGGAGAGGTAGCTGTACGCGGAGGCGCGGGAGATGCCGAGCCGGCCGGCGACCTGCTCGACCGCGCGCCGCACGGCGAAGACACCCCGGGCGTCCAGGTCCCGGAACAGCCGCAGCCGTTCCTCGCGGTCCAGCTGGGCCCAGCCCCGGTGCCGCAGCGTCCGGTGGTCGTCGACGATGGCCTCGACCACGGAGTCGATGTCGTTGCCGAAGGTGGTCGTCGGCGGTTCGGCCGGGCCGCCGGCGAGGCCGGCGAGCGCACTGAGCAGGGTGTGCGCCTGGCTCACGGCGGTGACGTCGACGTTGACGCACAGGGCGCCGAACACCGCTCCCGTGGAGTCCCGCAGCACCATGGTGGAGGATTTCACGAGGGTGCCGGTCGCGGTCCGGGTGAGGTAGTTGAGCTCGTCGGCGGCCTCGTCGCCGCGGGCGAGCACCCGCATGCCGATCTCGCTCATCGCTCCGCCGACCGTCCGCCCGGTCACGGAGCCGGCCACGGCGACCACCGATTCCTCCGGGCGCCGGTAGTCGTGCAGCACCACCTCGCAGACCGGACCGAACGTCGCGGCGATCCCGTCGACGACCGGTGCCAGCGCGGCGAGGATCGCCTCCCGTTCGGCGTCCCGGTCTTCCGTGGCCGCCATGAGCCCACCTCCTGTCGGCGTCACCCTCCTTCCTCAGACTACACGTCCAGATGTTGGACTGTCAGTCCAATCGCGTGTCGGGTGCGGCCGTGCCCGCCTCCTCGGCCTCGACGACGAGGGCGGCGAGCGTCGTCCGTGCGCGGGCCACGCGGGAGCGGACCGTGCCGACCGGGCAGTCGCCGAGGGCCGCCGCCTCGGTGTACGGCAGGCCGAGGAGTTGGGTGAGGACGAACGCCTCGCGGCGCTCCTCCGGGAGGCGGTCCAGCAGGTCGAGCAGCACGATGCCGTCGTCGAATCCGGGCAGCCCGCGCGGCTGGGCCCGTTCGACGGTCAGCTGCCAGTCGGGCACCTCGGCCTTCCGGGGCCGTACGGCCGTGTACCGGTGGCTGTCGGCGACGGCGCGGCGGGCGATCGCCAGCAGCCAGGTGCGTGCCGAGGAACGGCCCTCGAACCGGTGCAGGCTGCCGAGCGCCCTCAGGAACGTGTCCTGGGTCAGATCGTCCACCGCCTGCGGGTCGGCGCACAGATGGGCGACGTAGCGGATGACGTCACGGTGCAGGGCGCGGACGAAGCGGTCGACGGCGTCGGAGTCACCGCCGCGCGCGGCCAGCGCCCAGGCGGTCGCCGCGTCGTCGGTGGGTCTTCCGGCAGGGGTGGGCAGGGTGGAAGTGATCACCTGAGTTCCTTCGCGGGGGAACCGGGAACCACGGGCGTGCGCGGACCCGGTCGGCGGGGATACGGCCGCGGGCGGTACGCGGAACAGGGCTGTACCGGCACACGGCCGGAGCCCGGGGCGCGCAGGGGCGGCCCGGGGTGTCACCGGCTGCCGTCAGGCGGCAGCGGTCCCGGCGGGCGGACCGCGCAAGGTGATCGCGTGGACGAGGGCAAGGAGCCGTGGCACCCGGTCCGAGCGGCGGCGCCGGCGGACGCGGAGCGGCGGGCGGACCGTCGGCACCGGCGTGAGGAACAGCAGTCGCAGCGGGGCGGCCAGCCGGCCGACGACGGCCCGGAGCACCCGGAAGACGGCCCGCTCGCCGTACCCGAGCCACAGGCCGCACAGCATTGCGGCCAGCAGGTGGGCGGCGAGCATGCCGGCGGAGGAGTCACCGGAGGGCGCCATGTGTCCTTCCGTGCCCGTACCCGCCCCCATGGGCATGGGCATGGGCGTGGAGTGCATGCCGTGCGGCATCACGCTCCTGTCCATCCCGTCCATGGGGTCGGCGTGGGCGGGCTCCGTCAGGGAGAAGGCCGTGTGCAGAACCGTCTGGGCGACGACGGCGACGGCGGTGATCAGCGGCAGTCCGCGCTCACGCCCCGCGAGTCCCCAGCCCACGGCGCCGGTGGCGGCCCAGCCTGCCGCCAGCGTCCGGAGGGGGAGGTGGTCGCCGGACATCATGACGTGTCCCAGGGCGGCGAGCACGACACAGACGCCCGCGAACACCGCGGCCCGTACCGTGCGAGCAACCCACCCAGCAGTCATGGCCCCTCATCGTCGCATCCGGGCCCCAAGCGGTCGCCCGTGGATACGGTTCCTCCCACGCACGCAACTCATTCCCCGGCATGTGATCCAGAACACCTTTGCCGGGCACCGGAGTCGGCCCGTGACCACGTCCGTCCCCCGAGCGAGCTACGGGCAAGTGTCCACTGTGCGGTGACGATTCCCGGCCGCCGGATCCGTAGCGTCCATTGCGACACGCGGCACCGGGCCGCGGATCCGACGAAGGAGTCATCGATGAGAGTGGTCTGGCAGCTCCTGGCCGTGGCGGCGATCTCCGCCATAGGCGGTCAGAGCGTGAGCGCGGTGCGGGACAACCCGTGGCTCACGCTCGTCCTCGGGACGCTGACCGCCGTGCTCTCGGTGCCGGTCTACCGGTGGGTGGTGGGGCGGACCGAGCGCCGGCCGGTCACGGAGCTGGACCCGAACGGCGCCGCGCCGGCGCTCGGCCGGGGAACGCTGATCGGCGTCGTGATGTTCGGCATGGTCATCACGAACCTCTTCACCTCCGGGAACTACGAGGTGCACGGCCTGGGTTCGCTGAGCGGCACGGCCGGACTGTTCGGCTTCATGGCCGCCGCCGCCGTCACCGAGGAACTGCTCTTCCGCGGGGTGCTGTTCCGGATCGTCGAGGAGTACCTGGGCACCTGGATCGCGCTGACGCTGACCGCGCTGCTGTTCGGCCTGGCGCACCTGCCCAACCCGGACGCCACGGCGTGGGGCGCCTTCGCCATCGCGATCGAGGCCGGCGGCATGCTCGCCGCCGCGTACGTCGCCACCCGCAACCTGTGGGTGCCGATCGGCGTGCACTTCGGCTGGAACTTCGCCGCGGGCGGCATCTTCAGCACCGTGGTCTCGGGCAACGACACCGAGCAGGGGCTGCTGGACTCCACGATGTCGGGCAACAAGTGGATCACCGGCGGTGACTTCGGCCCGGAGGGAAGCGTGTACTCGGTGCTGTTCGGCGTGCTGCTGACGATCGGGTTCCTGTGGCTGGCCCACCGGCGCGGCAATCTGGTGCCCCGCCGCCGGCGTGCGGAGCGGGTCGACGCCACCGCTAGACTGCCCCGGTGATCGCTCCTCACCGGCTCCGGGAGACGTGGCACCGGCTGGACGTCACCGTCAGGGACCTTCTGCTCGGGCTGCTCGTCCTCTCCCTGTCGCTGTGGCCGGACTTCCAGAACCACGGAACGCTCCTCGGAGGCGTGCCGGAGCGTCCCTTCGACTCCCTCGCCTTCGTGGCGGTGGGCCTCCAGGCCCTTCCGCTCGCGGTGCGCCGGCGGTGGCCGGCCGTCTGCCTCGCTCTGGTGATGGCCGGGTTCGCCCTCGACCAGCTCCGCGGCTACCACTCCCCCGCGGGCATCGCGCTGCCCGTCGCGCTGCTGAGCACCGGGGCGTACCTGGAGCGGTACCGGCGCACCACCGCGGCCCTGTGCACCGTCGCCTACGTGGCACTGACGGTCGCGTTCCACCGGCTGGGTCCGGGTGAGCCGGTGAGCGAGTTCGTGACGTTCTACCTGGCGGTGGCCCTCGCCTGGGGCATCGGGGCGTGGCTGCGCGCCACCCGGATCGCGGAGGCCGAGCGCCGGCACCGCGTCGCCGAGGACTCCCGGACCGCCGAACGCGCCCGGATCGCCCGCGAGTTGCACGACGTGGTGACCCATCATGTGACGGCGATGGTCGTACAGGCCGAGGCGGCCCGCTATCTGACCGCCGCGCCCGACCGGCTGGACCGGACGCTGACCGCCGTCAGCGACACCGGCCGACGGGCCATCACCGACCTGCGGCACCTGCTCGACCTGCTCAACCCCGACCACGGCCCCGAGGCCAGGACACCGCCCGTCGGCCGGCTCCTCACGCTGGTGGAGCAGACCCGCCGGGCCGGGCAGCCGGTGGAGTTCACCGAGGAGGGCACGCCGGCGCCGTCGACCGGCAGCGCCGACCTCGTCGCCTACCGGGTCGTGCAGGAGGCCCTGACGAACGCCCTCAAGTACGCCCACGGCGGCGCCACCCGGGTCGTGGTACGGCACAGCGAACGGCAGATCACCGTGGAGGTCGGCACGGACGGTTCCGGCACCCCGGTATCCTCCTCCCCCGGCGGGAGCGGCCGGGGCCTGGCGGGCCTGCGGGAGCGGGTCGACGTCCTGGGCGGCGACTTCAGCGCGGGACCGGAGACGGGCGGCGGCTTCGTCGTACGGGCCCGCATACCGACGGGGAGCACGGTGCAGGCGGGGGGCACGGCGCCGGCGGGGGACCCGGCGACGACGGAGAACACGGTACCGACGGGGAACACGGCATGACCGCACCGATCCGGGTCCTGGTCTGCGACGACCAGATGCTGATCCGCACCGGCCTGACGACCATCATCGACGCCCAGCCCGACCTGGAGGTGGCCGGCGAGTGCGGCGACGGGCAGACCGCCGTCGACCTCGCCGGCCGGCTCCGTCCGGACGTCGTGGTGATGGACGTGCGCATGCCGGTGCTCGACGGCATCGAGGCCACCCGCCTGCTGGCCGGCGCGGGGGTGCCGCATCCGGTGAAGGTGCTCGTGGTGACGACGTTCAACCTGGACGAGTACGTCTACGAGGCGCTGCGCGCGGGGGCGAGCGGGTTCCTGCTCAAGGACGCGCCGCCGGACCGGCTGCTCCACGGCATCCGGACCGTGGCCATGGGCGCGGCGCTGCTGGACCCGGAGGTGACCCGCCAACTCGTGGGCCGGTACGCCGCCCGGATCCGCCCCGCCGAGGACGGGGCGCCGCGGGACCTCCCACTGACCCCCCGCGAACTGGAGGTCCTCCGCCTCATCGCGGACGGCCTGTCCAACAGCGAGATCGCCGCGGCCCTGCTGATCAGCCAGGAGACCGTGAAGACCTTCGTCTCCCGCATCCTCGCCAAACTCGGCCTGCGCGACCGCGTCCAGGCGGTGGTCTACGCCTACCGCCAGGGCCTGGCGACCTGAACCGCTACCGGGGGACCGCGCACAGGTAGAGGCCGGCCGAGCCGCCGAGGACGACGCGGTCGTCGTGCAGGTGGAACGAACAGGAGGGCAGACGGTCGTCCACGCGCAGCCGGCACACCTCGGTCCCCGTTCCGGTGTCCCACAGGAAGGCGGAGCCTCCCATCGTGACGGCGATCAGACGGCTTCCGTCCCGTGACATGGTCACGGACCACACGGCCGTTCCGTCGCCCGGGAGTACGCGGCGGGGCCGTCCGGCCACCGGGTTCCACAGCAGCACGCGCCCGTCGTACCCGGCGGTGGCCAGGTGCCGGCCGTCGGGTGACCAGGACACCGCGCCGACCGAACCGGCGTGGCCGTTCCGCTCGTCCACCGTCCCCGTGGGCCGGCCCGCCGGGTCGAGACGGAC
The DNA here is from genome assembly GCF_044390325.1 of Streptomyces sp. NPDC018964. Classification (NCBI taxonomy): domain Bacteria; kingdom Bacillati; phylum Actinomycetota; class Actinomycetes; order Kitasatosporales; family Streptomycetaceae; genus Streptomyces; species Streptomyces sp. NPDC018964. Next base: position 86,486 of record NZ_JBIRYZ010000009.1, on the reverse strand, counting down.
TACGCGCAGTTCCATGGACGTGGTCGCGGCGGTCAGTTGTGATCCGCCGGGCGCGAACGCCAGGTCGTTGACACCGGCGCCCACCGAGACCACGCCGGCCCGCCGCCACTCCGCCGTCTCCCACAGCAGCACGTCGCCGTTGTCCCCGGCAGCCGCCCAGCAGCCGTCCGGGCTCCAGTCGGTCACCAGTCCCGTGACCACGGCGCGGAAGGCGGACATCAGCTCCTCGCCGTCCAGGCGTGCCATCGTCTCCACACCCCGCAGGCTTCCGCCGGCAGGGCTCTGGAACGTCAGCGTCCGCCCGTCGCCCACGGGGTACGGCGGATAGGCCTGCTCGGTCAGGTGACGTCCGGCGAAGTCCCGGGAAGCACGCAGTGCGCGCTGGTGGGCGGCGTGTTCCGAGCGCTGACCGGGGGACACAGTTTGACCACTACGGTTCCCGGCCCCGGGGTGACCGTCACGGCCGCGAGCGCCGCGCCCGTGTAGCCCTTCCCCGACGGCTTCCAGCGAGGGCTGACCGGCATGACGCCCGACCCCAGGTCGCCGACCCACCGAAGCAGGGCCCGTGCCGCGGCCTCGTCCCCCAGGCACGCGGTCAGCTCGGCAAGCTCGGTCATCGTCTCCGCCGCGCGAAGGCGTCGGCACACCGGACACGGCTCCCCCGAGCCGATCGGAGCCATTGTGGCACCGCCCGGGGCAGCACCTGGGCCCCTCCTGGCACAGGCCCGGTCCGGGACCCGGCGTTCGTGGCCGCCCGGTGAGGGCCGAAGGCCCTGTGTACACCGGGCGGACCAGTAGGCACAGTAAGGGTGAGCCACGCGCTGGGACGAGGGGGATGTCATGGGCAGTGATCCGGTCGGGGGCTCCCGCATCCTGTCGGAGCAGAACGCCGAGGCGGCCCGGCACCGGCTGCGGGCCATGCTGGTCTCCCACCGCAGGGCCCAGCGGCTGGCCAACGCCCGCATGGGCGTGTCGGTGCTGCTGGCCGTCGCCGGACTCGTCACCGTTTTCCTCCCCGGGCTCACCGTCGCCGTGACGGTGCTGGGCGGGCTCTGGGCCGTGGCGCACTCCGTCGGCCTCACCTCGTGGGAAAGCAACGAGGCCAAACGTGCGGCGCTGCTGCAGGAGTCGTTCGACGTCAGGCTGTTCCGTCTGGAGTGGAACACCGTGATGGCGGGTTCGCCGCCCGCCCCTCAGCTGATCAGCAGCCTCAGCCGACGCTTCAGGGGGGACGAGGCCGAGCTGCGCGACTACTACGAGATCGTCGAACTGCCGCACCCCTACGACGTGCTGGCCTGCCAGCAACAGAATCTCGGGTGGGGTGCCCGGGTGCGACGGCGTTATGCCCAGGCCGTGCTGACGGCCGTTCTGGTCTGGCTGTGCCTGGGGTTCGTCATCGGTCTTTCGGCCCGTATGAGCGTGCTCGACCTGCTGCTGCTGTGGTACGTGCCCTCGCTCGGCGCGGTGATGATGAGCGTGGAGGTGTGCCGTGCGCAACGGCAGGTGGTCGCGGACCGGGAGCGGGTGCTGGAACTGCTGGAGGCCAGGGTCGCCGAGGGCGGTGACCCGGCCGATCTGCCGGCCTTCGCCCGGCAGGTCCAGGACGTGATCTTCCAGTCCCGGCTGCGGCACACCCGTGTGCCCGGCTGGTTCTTCCGCCGCTTCAAGAGCTCGGACCGGGCCGACTTCCAGGCCGCGTTGCACGACCTGCGGGAGGTCGTCTCGCGTACGACGCCACAACCCGGCTGACCGCGGCGGTTTCGTGCAGCGGTACGGCCGGGGCGGCCCCGGAACCACGGTGACACCGGTCCGGTGAAGTGATGTACCGTCAGCGCTTACCCGCGTCGCCGCGGCGTCCGAGCGCCTCCGCGGCCGGTACCGGGCGCGGGTCGGGTCCTGGACGGGGGGAAGGCTTGGTGGAGAACGAGGACGGCCTGAGAGACCTGTTCGACGACGTGCCGGCCTCCGACGCCCTGATCCGGTGGGCCCGGAGCGGAGCACACGGTGGCACGGTCCGGCCGCTCGTCCCTCCATGGCGACCGTCCGGGGTGAGCGCCAGTGGAGCCCTGCTGTCCGCGGTCCTGGTCACCCCTGGTCCGGGCACCGTGGTGGTCAAGGTGTCCGCCACCGGCCAGGACGACGAGGGGCACGTCCACGCCCGGGCCCTGCGGACAGCACCGGACCGTGTGGCCCCGCTGCTCTGGGTGTGGCCCGTGGGGGACGGGCGCATGCTGACCTTCCAGTCCCCGGCGGGCGACAGCCTGTACGACGTGGACACGATGGCCCGTCTGGGGCCTCGTGAACTCCCGGACGCCTGCGCCTTCGTAACAAGGTGGCTGCTGACGGAGTGGAACGGCGGCCCAGGAGGGCGGGAAACCGTCCTCACGAACCTCTCGGCCTTCTTGGGCGGCGAACTCGGTGCGCTCGTCTCCCGAGGCGGCTCGGCACTCGCGTACGGCTCCCGGATCGGAGGGCTGGAGGCGGACACCCCCTGGATCCGGATCGACGGCCGGGACCTGCCGAACCCCCTGGCGATGGCCACGGGCCGTGCCGGACTGCCCGATCCGGCCCTCTACACCGTACGTGGACGGGCGCACGGCGACCTCCACCTGCACAACATCATGGTGCCGCACCGGGAGGGCAGGCCCCGGTACGAGGACTTCCGCCTCATCGATCTGGCCACCTTCTCGGACGACGCGCCGCTCTCCCGTGACGTGACGATGCTGCTCCTGTCCGCCCTGGCCCCGGAGATCTCCGCCGAGTCGGCCGGGGGCGGTGACGCGCTGCTCCGCTATCTGGTGCGCCCGCACGAGGACCTGCTGGACCGGATCCCGCCCGCGTCCAGCCGTCTGGTGCGGGCGGTGAGGGACACCTGCGCCCAGGCCACCACGGGTGGCCTGGGTGACGTGTGGTCCTTGCAGTTCCTGCTCTCGCTCGTCGCCACGGGGCTGCGGTCCAGTACGTACGAGAGCCAGGGGCACACCGGCCGGTGGTGGTGCTTCCGGCTGGCGGCGCACGCCGGCGGCGAACTGCTGAAGCGGTTCGGGGAGGGCCCGGACCGCACCGGGCTGCCGGTCGCCGCGCCGCCGGTGGCCAGCCCGCCAGCCGTGTCCGCCGCCCCTGGGCCCCTGGACCGGCGGCCCCCGCGGTCCGCTCCCGTCACGGACCGTACGGCGCCCGGGCACACCACCGTCGCGGCCCCGCCCCCCGAACTGCTCCGTCTCCAGTCGTACAGCCGTACCGCCGTCGCCGCCGCGGGCCACCAGGGTGCCTCCGGCGTCGGTGCGCGCCTTCTCGACCTGACCGCGCTCGCCGTCCCCAGGGAACTGGAGTGGTCGCTCCTGCGTTCGCTGGGCGAGGGCCGTTCGGTGTGTGTGACCGGCCGGCCCGGCACCGGGAAGACCACACTGCTGTGGAGGCTCCACCGCGAGCTCGCCGCGGATCCCCACGGGCCGCGGCCGTACTTCCTGCGGGCCGGCGACCTCTGGAGCGCCCCTCCCGGCACCGGACTCACCCTGGACGCGGTGCGTGCCGCGTGCCGTCATCTGCCGGGCCCGGCGGTCTTCCTCCTCGACACCGCCGACCTGCTGGTCTCCCACGTCTCCGGTCTCGTCCTGGTCCAGGAACTGCTCACCGTCGCCGCCGAGCACTCCGTACGCGTGGTGATGACCTGCCGCGAGGAGGAAGCACGCTCCCTGCGGCCGTTCGTGAACGACTTCACGCTCGAGTGGAAGACGCTCGGCCCGTACAGCGAGCGGGAGCGGGAAGCTGCCATCCGCTCCCACGCCCGGTACTTCTACGAGGGCCACTCCGAGGTCTCCGTGGACCATGTCTGCCGCACGGTCTCCCACGCGGCCGTGCGGGGCCTGCCGATGCAGGAGGTGTGCCGGGCCCCGCTCACCCTGCGCATGCTGTTCGAGACCTTCGCGCCCAAGATGCCCTTGGTGAAGGAGATCGACGTCACCACCCTGTACGACCTGTACTGGGAACACCGCGTCGGCCAGGACCGGCGGGCCGGGGAGGTGCCGGGCACGGAGGCACCGGCCGACCTCTCGGAAGCCGGTGAGAGAGTGGCCCGGCTGATGCTCACGGAAGGCCGCCTGGACCTGACGCACGCGGAGGTGAGAACGGCCCTGCGCACCGGGCAGCGGGACGCCGGTCCGGTGGACGACTTCCAGGTGCTCGTGACCCGTGGAGTGATCGAGCGCCAGCTCACGGGCTCCGGGGAACGGTACTCCTATTTCCACCAGACCCTGTTCGAGTACGCCGCCGGCCGTCGGCTCTGCCGGACGGCCGTGCCCGGGGAACCGTCCCATCTGAGTCTGCTGCTCGACTGGCTGAAAAAGTATCCCGACGACCATTTCCGGCTGGCGGTCGCCGAGCAGGCCCTCGTCCAGGCGGGACGGGCAGGAGGCAGGGCCGTCGCGGCGGGAACGGCACTGCTGACGGCGCTGCTCGCCGAGACCCGTGACGGCCCGCCCACGCTGCACGGACTACGGGCCATGCTGATGCGCGTCTACGCGCAACTGCCCTCCCCCGACGCCGAACTGCGGCGGCACTTCGGACCGGCCGTCGCCGCCCTGCCGTCGATCCTGGGCAGGGTCTATCTGGAAGCACTGCCCACGACCTGCCACCAGGACCGCGACCGGATCGTCGAGGAACTCCTCGGCATCTGGCGCGGCGGGCACGAGGAACTGAGACAGCCCCTGCTCGTCGCCCTGATCTGGCTCGCGGAAAGCCTGCCCGAGAGCGTGATCTCGGTCATCGACGAGGCCTGCCCGTCCGCGGCACGCGGCAACGGCCGCTGCCGCGGCACCCGTTGCATTCCCCGGGAGTGCCTATGGGCCTGGTTGCTGACCCGGGAGAGGTCGGAGATCTTCAAGTTCCTGGGCGTACTGGAGGCACTGGCGCCCAAGCGGCCCGACTGGGTGTGGCCCCGGCTGCGCACGCTGATGACGGACCCGCACAGCGACCTGATCCCGATGGCCCGTTGTCTGCGGCTCGCGGCGCGGCAACAGGACTGGCCGGAGCGCCCCTACGCGGCGGTCCGGCCGGTGGTCCGGCATCGCTGGGGCCGTGAGCGCCCCCGCAACAAGGAGGGAGTCGTGCTCCAGGAGGCGCTGGGCCGGCTGACGGCGGCCACGTGGCTGACCCGCGGTGAGCGGCCCTCGCTGGAAGCCGTACTGGCAGCGGCCGTCCGGCGCCCGGAGGACCCGATGTCGTACCCTCAGGTACGCGCCGTGGGCGAGATGGCGGTCCGAGCGTCGTCCGAAGAGGTCCGCCGCCTGCTCGCCGTGGCGACGGACGCCGCGGATCCCGCGGCCCTGCCCCTGCTCACCGAGCATCTGCTGCTGCCCCTGCTCACCGCCGCGCGGGGCGCCGCCGACACGATCGGCGGTGACACGTCGACGAGCCGCACCGCCGGTGCGGAACCCGTTGCCACGGCTGCGGTCCGCACCTGGCTGGCCCGGAGCCTGCGCGCACTGGATCGTCCTGCCCCCGCCGACTTCGCCCACCGGCTGGCGGAACACACGTGGGGGCGCGGCCTCGACGTGGCCACCGCGGCCCGGCTGGTCGACGAGGCGTGGCCACGGGAGACCGCCCACCGGGACCACGACCGCGGCAGACCGGAGGCCGAGGACCGACTGCGCCGGGTCTGGCTCTCCGAGCAGGGCGCGACCCACCTGCTGGTGGCCGCCGCGGCGGCCGGACACCCGCACGCGGTCGAGGCCCTGCGGCTGTGGCGCGCCGACCGGGCGGGCAGGGGTCGCGTCAAGGGTCCCGTCCGCAATCAGGGAGTGACGCAGGAGGACCAGAAGATCACGCTCAACCTGCAGCGGCTGGTGCCGGAACATCCCGAACTGCTCGACGAGTTGCTCGCGCAGGGGACCATCGACCCGCGTCTGGACCCGGTCTGGCTGAACGAGGCCCTGCGAAGTCCCGGAGCGGACATCGACCGGCGGCTGACCGCCGCGTTGCACCGGCACTCCGACACGTTGGAGCGGCTGTGCGACGTCACATGGACCGGCGACTACGGCTCGGCCAACGCCAAGAGCTCCTTCCATCTGCGCGGCAAACTTGTCGTCCGGGGCGTTCTGAGCCCTCCGAGCGCGGCGGATCTCGACGGCATCCTCTCCCTGGGCGGCCATCCGCATCTCGTCAAGGCCGCGCTGTTCCTGGTCTCGACCGTCATCGAGCACAGTCCGAACGGCTCGCTCGACACGGCGGAATGGCGGCGGCTGGAGAACACCCTGCGTGGTTTCGCGCAGCCCGCTCGTGCGGACGGCGGCACCGGGCCGGGCAGACACGAGGACGTCCAGACGGTGGCCCGCCGGTGTCTGACGGGCCTGGTGTGCCGCCACCACTCCCTGGACACACCGCGGCACATCGCTCAGGCGTGCGCGAGCGCGCGGAGCCACTTGGCGAGGGCCACCGAGGTGGACGAGGTGACGGTCCTGGGGCGGTTCGTCGAACGGCTCACCGATGTGTCGCCCCAGGACGCCGTGGAGCTGGTCGGCGCGGTCTGCGCCACGCTGCGCGCGCTGTCCAGGGGAAAGGTGATGTCCTTGGCCCAGCGCTGGTACCGCCCGCTCTCCCGGCTCGCCGAACGCACCACGTCCCAGCAGTGGCGTGAACTCCTCGAAGGCTGCTGGGAGGGCCCCAAGGAGATCCTGCGCGTGCTGATCCGGGCCGGCATCCGCAAGCGCGCCGACGCTCCGGGGGCGTATCTGCTCACGATCGCCGATAGCAGCACGTGGCCGGACATGGTCCGGGAGACAGTACGCGTGGGCACTCTCCTGCACACCGAGAGCAGCCACCGACGCTGGCTCCCGCCCCTCGATCCCGCCGGGAGCGTCCTCTGACGGCACCGCGGGGCAGCGGAATACCGTGGCCCCCGGGCCCGTTGTCGGCCTCGAAGGAGGCCAGAAGTGGACACCACGTACTACGACCACGGGACGCCGGCCGAGCGCTGGGAGCGCGCCGGGATGTTCTTCGACGCCAAGGACTACGCCGCCGCCGCGCGCGTTCTCGGCGGGCTGGTCGAGGAGGTGCCGGAGCAGACCGGACCGCGGCTGCTGCTGGCGCGCGCCTACTACCACTCGGCGCAACTGCGGCGCGCGGAGGCGGAGTTGAGGGTCATCGTGGAGCGTGACCCGGTGGAGCACTACGCCCGGCTGATGCTGGGGCGCACCCTCCAGCGGCAGGGGCGGGACGACGAGGCCCGGCCGCACCTGCGGATCGCCGCCGCGCTGGGCGGCTCCTTCGACGAGGAGTGAGGGACGAGGAGTGAGGGCGGGCCGGTGCCTGGTTCCCCGCGACGGGGAGCCGGGCACCGCGCGTCAGCGCGCCGCCGTGCCGCTCGTGTACGTCCGCCGGCCCCGGCGGTGGGCCACCTCCCCGAGCACGATGTCGACGACGAGGAACACCGCCAGGGGGATGCCGAGGAGCGGGACGAAGTAGCCCAGGACGGCGATCGCCGCCAGCAGGGGGACGAGTACGTACGGCGGCACCTGCTGCCAGGCCCCGCGCGGGATCGGCCGGCCGAAGGCGGAGCCGCGGCCCCGCTGCCACCACATGCGGTAGCCCCACAGGATCAGCAGGATCAGGGTGAGGGCCAGGGCCATCAGGACGATCTGGTTCACCAGGCCGAACAGGCTACCGGTGTGCAGGTCGATGCCCCAGCGGGTGAGTTTCGCGAGGACCGGATAGTCGTCGAACCGCAGGACGTCGGTGACCTCGCCGGAGGCGGGGTCGACGGCGACCGAGTCCTGCTTCTCGGGCCAGCTGCGCTGGATCTGCCGTACGACGTACGCGGACTTCTCGTCGGCGGGCGGCACGATCTCCACCGGGTCGCCCAGGCCCTCGGCCCGTGCCGCCCCGAGGACCTTGTCCAGGCCGACGCCGTGCGCCGCGTCGCCCGCCGTGCCGCCGGCCGCGTCGCCGGCCGCGTCGTGGCCCGCGTGTTCGCCGGCCGCCTCGGCCGACACCGAGGGGGTCTCCTGGCTGAGGGAGGTGCGCAACTCGCCGATGTTCGCGCCGGCGTAGGTGGACCAGGTCAGGCCGGTCGCCGAGAGGAAGATGAAGCCGGCCGCGGCCCACGCGCCCACCCCGCCGTGCAGGGCCAGCGTGCGGCGCCGCCCGCTGGTGCCGCGCAGCTTGCGCAGGGCGCGGCGCCGGGAGAACCACAGCACCAGTCCCCCGCCCGCGATCACCCACAGCCAGCTCGCGGCGAACTCGCTGTAGAGACGGCCCGATTCGCCCAGGTGCAGATCGCGGTGGAACTCGTCGATCCAGGTGCGCAGGGGCAGCGCGCCCGAGGAGCCGTACTGTTCCAGTGCGCCGCGCACCTTCGCGGTGTACGGGTCGACGAACACGGCCAGGGTGTGGCCGGGGTCCACACCCGGTATGCCGGACAGCATCACCCTCGTGGTGGCGTCGGCCTCGGGTGAGGGGCGCACGGCGGAGATCGTGCCCTCGGGGTGGGCCTCGCGGGCGGCGGCCACCTGCTCGGACACGGGCAGCTTGCGGTCGCCGACGGGGACGGTCAGCTCATGGTCGTAGACGATCTTCTCGGCCTGGAACGAGGCGGCGTACAGCAGGCCGGTGAGGGCGGCGACGAGGAGGAACGGCGCGACCAGGACGCCCGCGTAGAAGTGCAGGCGCAGGACGAGGGGGCGCAGACCGGTCCGGGCGCTCTTCGCGGGTGCGGGCTCGGGGGCGAGGGGTTTCGGTGCCTCGTCCGTGGGGGTCGAGGGAGCGGTGGTCATCGGTGGGGTTCTCCCGGGGACGTGTCGGCGGGCGGGGTGGTGGTGCAGTAGTCGGGGCGGCGGGGCTTCCGGTTCCCGGGAGTTGCGTGTGACCTGCGCCACACGCGGAAGGCGTGCGATCCTGGCGGCATGGGAACTCCGGACGATCGTGCACCCTTGGCCGAGCGGGTCGAGCAACTGCTCGCCGTGAAAGGGCCGTTGTCCATAGTCACGGCCGGTGACCCGGTGCTGCGCGGTGGTACCGAGCCGTACGACGGGCAGTTGGGGCCCGAGCTGCTGGCCCGGTTCGTGGCGGCGCTGCGGGTCACCATGCGCGCGGCGCCGGGGGTCGGGCTGGCCGCGCCGCAGGTCGGGGTGGGGCTGCGGATCGCGGTGATCGAGGATCCGGCACCGGTCCCGGAGGAGGTGCGCCTCGCGCGCGGGCGGGTGCCGCAGCCGTTCCGGGTGCTGGTCAATCCGGTGTACGAGCCGGTCGGCACCCGGCGGGTCGGGTTCTTCGAGGGGTGCCTGAGCGTGCCGGGGTACCAGGCGGTGGTGGCGCGGCCCGCCGAGGTACGGCTGCGGGGGCAGGACGAGCACGGGCGGGCGCTGGACGAGGTGTTCACCGGCTGGCCCGCGCGGATCGTGCAGCACGAGACGGACCACCTCGACGGCACGCTGTACCTGGACCGGGCCGAGCCGCGCTCGCTGTCGTCCAACCGGGCCGCGCTGGAACGCTGGTCGCAGCCGACGCCGGAGGGGGCGGCCCGGGAGCTGGGTTTCGAGCTGCCGTGACCCGGCCCGGTCCTCCGGCGGGCGGAGGCCGCCTGCCGGAGGACCGGGGTGCTCGGGGTCGGACGTCTTGGCCGTCGTCCTCCGTCGGATCGGGCCGCCGGCCGTCGTTCCGGGGGTGGTTCGCCCCCGCCGCCCCTTCCCTTCCCGTCCCTGGGGGCTGCGCCCCCAGGCCCCCATCGGCCCTTCGGGCCTCGTCCTCAAACGCCGGACGGGCTCATCCGGGCTCAGGCGTCCCGGTACGCCTCCAGGAGGCGGAGCCAGATCTCGCTGATCGTCGGGTAGGACGGGACCGCGTGCCACAGGCGGGCGATCGGGACGCGGGCGGCTACGGCGATGGTCGCGGAGTGGACGAGTTCGCCGACGCCGGGGCCGACGAGGGTGAGGCCGCGCAGGATCTCCTCCTCGAGGTCGACGATCATGCGGGCGCGGCCCTTGTAGCCGTCGCCGTACAGGGCGGCGCCGGCGACCGAGGACAGGTCGACGTCGACGGCGCGGACGCGGTGGCCCGCCCGCTGCGCCTCGGCCAGGGTGAGGCCGACGGAGGCCGCCTCCGGGTCGGTGAAGACGACCTGGGGGACGGCGGCGTGGTCGGCGGTGGCGGCGTGCGCGCCCCAGTCCTCCGCCCGTACGGGCTCCCCGGCGGCCCGGGTGACGATGGCGGCGCCCGCGATCCGGGCCTGGTACTTGCCCTGGTGGGTGAGGAGGGCCCGGTGGTTGACGTCGCCGACGGCGTACAGCCAGTCGTGGCCGGTGACGCGGAGGCTGTCGTCCACGGTGAGCCAGGAGCCGGGCTCCAGGCCGATCGTCTCCAGGCCGATGTCGTCGGTGCGCGGGGCGCGTCCGGTGGCGAAGAGGATCTCGTCGGCCTCGATCCGGTCACCGTCGTCGGTGACGACCAGGACCGTGCCGTTCTCCCTGGTCACCGACTTCACGGAGGTGCCGGTGCGGATCTCGGCGCCGGCCTCGGTGAGCGCCTCGGCGACCAGCTCGCCGGCGAACGGCTCCATGCGGTTCAGCAGGCTCTCGCCGCGGACGAGGACGGTGACCCGCGAGCCGAGGGCCTGCCAGGCGCAGGCCATCTCGGTGGCGACGACCCCGCCGCCGACCACGACCAGCCGGCCGGGCACGGACTGCGCGCCGGTGGCCTCGCGGCTGGTCCAGGGCCGGACCTCGTCGAGTCCGGGCAGGTCGGGCAGCCGGGCGCGGCTGCCGGTGCAGACGGCGACGGCGTGCCGGGCGGTGAGGACCCGCCTGCCGCCGTCGGCGTCCGTGACGGTGACGGTGCGCGGACCGGTGAGCCGTCCCTGGCCGCGGTACAGGTCGGCTCCGATACCCTCCAGCCACCTGACCTGGCCGTCGTCCTTCCAGTCGGAGGTGAAGGAGTTCCGGCGGGCGAGTACGGCGTCGGCGTCCAGCGGCCCCTGGACGGACCGGCTCAGGCCGGGGAGGCGCAGGGCGTCGGCCCGGGCGATGACCGGGCGCAGCAGGGCCTTGCTGGGCATGCACGCCCAGTAGGAGCACTCGCCACCGACCAGTTCGCTCTCCACCACCGCGGTGGTGAGCCCGGCGGCGCGGGTGCGGTCGGCTACGTTCTCGCCCACGGGTCCGGCGCCGAGCACCACGACGTCGTAGGCGGTTGATTCCGGTTGCGTCGATTGCGTTTCCGTCATGGCGTCAGTCTGGTGGGTGGTGTGCGCTGTGGCCACATGGGTAGGGGCGCGGAATACGTGACCGGCCGGCCGTGTTGTGCCGACGGCCCGACCCGACCCCAGGAAGAGGGAACGCGCGATGAGCAGCACCGTGGAGCTCACCAAGGAGAACTTCGACCAGACGGTCACGGACAACGAGTTCGTACTGATCGACTTCTGGGCGGCCTGGTGCGGTCCGTGCCGCCAGTTCGCGCCGGTGTACGAGAAGGCGGCGGAGGAGAACCCGGACCTGGTGTTCGGCAAGGTGGACACCGAGGCGCAGCCGGAGCTGGCCGCGGCCTTCGGCATCCAGTCGATCCCGACGCTGATGATCGTGCGTGACCAGGTCGCCGTGTTCGCCCAGCCGGGCGCGCTGCCCGAGGCCGCCCTGACGGACGTCATCGGGCAGGCCCGCGAGCTGGACATGGACGACGTCCGCAAGCAGATCGCCGAGCAGCAGGCACGGCAGGGGGAGACGCCGGGCGCCTGAGGCGGCCTCGGCGGCGGGGGGGGGTGGGTTCCTCGCCCCCGCCGCCCCTTCCCTTCCCGTCCCGGGGGGGGGGGGGGGGGGGGCCCCCCCCCCCCCCCCCCCCCCCCCCCCCCCCGCGCGGCCCCCCCCCCCCCCCCCCCCCCCCCCCCCCCCCCCCCCCCCCCCCGCGCCCGG